>JAJDXX010000154.1 GCA_022823055.1 Candidatus Binatia bacterium
AAACGCCGCTGTAGCGCCCTGCCACCACCCCTGGATTCCCGCCCCCGATCGGGGTCGAGGGCAAGCTTTCGCGGGAATGACGGATTGGGGTTTGGTCGCCACGAAGCAGAGTATTGACACAGCCGCGGAAGCGGGAATCCAGGGGTGGGGCGGTTGCCGTTCAGGCTTCCCGCAGCGCGTTGTACACCTTCTCCGCGGTGATGGGCAGGTCCAGGATGCGCACGCCCACCGCGTTTTCCACCGCGTTGGCGATGGCCGGCGCGGTGGGCACGATGCTCATTTCCCCGATGGCCTTGGCGTTGTAGGGGCCGGGTCCGGTCTGGTCCTCCACCAGCACGGTCTCCAGCGGTGGCAGGTCCTTGACGCACGGCACGCAGTAGTCGCCCAAGTTGAGGGTGGTGACCCGCGGCCCGTCCTTGACCATCTCCTCCATCACCGCGTAGCCCAGGCCCTGTACGAAGCCGCCGTCGATCTGGCCCTGGTGCCCCAACGGGTTGATGACGGTGCCGACGTCGTGGGCCGTCACCACCCTTTTCACGTCCACGGTGCCGGTTTCCCGGTCCACCGCCACCTCCGCCACCTGAACGAAGAACGCGGGCACCGGCGAGCGCTCGGGCCGGTAGGACTTGCGCACGGACAGAGCCTTCTCCTCGGCGATGAGCTTGCCGGCCACGTCCGCGAACGCCAGCGTCGCACCGTCGGCGCTGAAGCTGCCGTCCGCCAGGGCCACCGCGTCGGGCCGGCAGCCCAGGGCCTGGGCTGCGGCCTCGGTCATCCTGTCGCGCAGCTCCTCCACCGCTTCCACAAGGCCGCGCCCCACCATGGCGGTGATCTTGCTGCCGCCGGGCTCGGCGTCGGTGTCGAAGGTGTCGGTGTCGCCGCGCGCCACCTGCACGCGATCCGCCGGCAGGGTGAGCATCTCGGCGGTGATCTGGCGTAGCAGCGTGTGCGTGCCGGTGCCGATGTCGGGGATGGCGGTGAGCACCGTGACCCCGCCGCCGGCGTCGCAGGTGATCTCAAGGTTGACCGTGCCGCTGCCGCCGGTGTGGCGGAAGGAGAGGGCCATGCCCCGGCCGGTGTCGGGGCTGGCGGGCGCGTCGTTCCATCCCGCCGCCTTGAGCGCGGCCTCGACGGTCTCGCGGCAGCGGATCTTCTGCATGGCGCGCTTGTTGGGCAACTCGTCGCCGTCTTGCATCAGGTTCTTGAGTCTCAGCGCCACCGGGTCCATGTCCAGTTCCCGCGCCAGCATGTCCAGCAGCGACTCGATGGCGAACACCGTCTGCGGCTGCCCGGGCGACTTCATGTAACCGCCGGGCACGCCGTTGGTGTAGACGTTGCAGGTGCGGATGGCGTAGTGCGCGATGCGGTAGGCGTTGACGATGAAGGTGCCGTCGATCTCCGAGGGCTTGAAGCCGGAGTAGGCGCCGCTGTCGAAGTAGATATCGCTGTCCAGGGCCGTCAGGGTGCCGTCGCGTCTGGCCCCGAGCTTGACGCGCATGACCGAGGGGTGGCGCGGGTCGCCGGCCATCAGCTCCTCGGTGTAGTTCATCACCATCTTCACCGGGCGCCCCGCGGCCTTGGACAGGTAGTAGCAGATCGGCACGTCCATTTGGGAGCCCTTGCCGCCGAAGTCGCCGCCCAGGGCCACGCCGTGGACGTGGATGTTCGCCTCGTCCAGCTCCAGTTGCGCGGCCAGCATCTGTTTGAGCCGGAACGGCGCCTTGCACGACGCCCACACGTCGATGCGGTCCGGGTCCGCGGCCGACACGACCGTGGCGTGGGGTTCGAGATACACTTGGTGCACCCCGGGCGTGCGGAAGGTGTGCTCGACCACCACCTCGGCCTGCGCCATCCCTTGCGCCACGTCGCCGGCGGTGTGTTCCTTGAGGGACAGCGCGTTGGGCCGGTCCTCTGGCCGCCCGGGCACGCCGGCGTAGCCCGCGAGCCCCTCGTGGATCACCGGCGCACCGTCCGCCAAGGCTTCCTCGATGCCGGCCACCGCGGGCAGCTCCTCGTATTCCACCTCGATGAGCGCCAGAGCCTCCTCGGCCGCGTCCACGGTCTCCGCGGCCACCGCGGCGATCTTGTCGCCGATGAAGCGCACCTTGTCGCGCGCCAGCACCGGCAGGTCCTGAAGGCTCACGCCCACGCGGAAATCCGGCACGTCCGCGCCCGTCAGCACCGAGTGCACTCCCGGCACCTGCCGCGCCCGCGATGCGTCCACGCGCACCAGCCGGGCATGCGGCATCGTGCTGCGCAGGCACTTGCCCCACAGCGCCTCCGGCACCTCCACGTCCGCCGTGTACACCATCCGCCCGGAAACCTTGTCCGGCCCCTCCACGCGTCCTACCGGTTGCCCTACGACCTTGAGATCCATGGTTGCTCCTGTTCGTTGTGCCGGATGAGTGGGTATCGAGGTCGGCGACCTCGGCAGGAAAGTGTGGCTGATTGATGCAAAAAGGGCAACGACACCACGTGTTGCACAACCCCGCGCGATTCAATATGCTGCATCCGCCGACAGCGTGTCGCGGCAGGGTCTTGCGCGGCGCGCCACCCCAGGCGCAACGACGAAGGAGGACTTGTCCATGGAATATGATCTGCTGATACGCGGCGGGCGCGTGGCCGACGGTTCCGGGCTGCCGTCCCATACGGCGGACGTGGGCGTGAAGGACGGCAAGATCGCCGGGGTGGGCCGCCTCAACGGCTCTGCGAGCCGGACTATCGACGCGGCCGGGCTGGTGGTGTCTCCGGGCTTCATCGACCACCACACGCACATGGACGCGCAGATCCTCTGGGACCCCTACGGCACCTCCGAGCCGCAGCACGGCATCACCTCCATCGTCATGGGCAACTGCGGACTGGCGCTGGCGCCGGTGAGCGACGGCGGCGAGGACGCGCTGGTGAAGAGCTTCGTGCGCGTGGAGGCGATCCCGCGCTTCGCCCTGGAGAAGGGCGTGACCTGGGGCTGGCACAGCTACGGCGAGTACCTGGACTCCCTGGAAGGCCGGCTCGGCATCAACGCCGGCGGCCTGGTGGGGCACATCGCGGTGCGCCAGAACGTCATGGGCGAAGAGTCGGTGGAACGCACGGCCACGGCCGGCGAGGTGCAGACCATGAAGGGTCTTGTGCGGGGGGCCATGGAGGCGGGCGCGCTTGGGTTTTCCACCAACCGCAACGAGCGGCACATGCGCGAGGACGGCAAGCCCGTGGCGAGCCGGCTGGCGGACAACGACGAGCTTTACGCCCTGTGCGACGTGCTCGGGGAGATGAACAGCGGCATCATCGAGACCATCCTCGGCCGCAACAAGATGGAGCACTTCGACATCTACCACGACCTGGCGAGCCGGACGCAGCGCCCGATCATCTGGCAGAGCGTGCACCACCGCTGGGCCGAGCCCACGCTCTGGCAGGAGCAGTTGGACGCGGTGTCGCGCATTTTCCGCGACGGCTACCGCGCCTACGGTCTCAGCCAGACGGTGCCGCTGGTGCGCCACTTCAACCTGCGGAACGCCCAGCTCTTCGACGAGTTTCCCACCTGGAAGAACATCATGTTCCTGCCGGTGGAGGCGCGCCTGCAGGCCTTCGCCGACCCGGCCACGCGCGCCAAGCTGCGCGAGGACCTGGCCACCAAGCGCTTGACCAACTTCCACCGGCGTTGGGACATCGTGCAGGTGGAGAAGGTCGCCAAGGAAGAGAACAAGCGCTACGAGGGCAAGAGCGTGGCGGAGGTGGCGGCCATGCGCAACCAGGATCCGGTGGACGCCTTCCTCGACCTGTCGCTGGACGAGGATCTGCTCACCACCTTCCAGAACGCCAACACCGGCGGCGATCCCCAGGCCATGGGCGAGATCCTGCGCAGTCCCTACGTGCTGGTGGGCACGTCGGACGCCGGCGCCCACGTGATGTACGGCGCGGACTTCGGCTATGGCACCACGCTGCTGGGGCTGTGGGTGCGCGAACGCGGCATCATGACGCTGGAAGAGGCGGTGCACAAGCTCACCTTCCACGTGGCCTCGGTCTACGGCCTGGAAGGCCGGGGGCTGATCAGGCCGGGCTACGCCGCGGACCTCACCCTGTTCGATCCCGAGACCGTGCGCGCCTACGAGCCCGAGTGGGCCGAGGACTACCCGGCCGGCACCAAGCGGCTGATCCAGCGTTCCGACGGCATCCACTACACCATCGTCAACGGCGGCGTGATCTACGAGAACGGCCGCCTGAGCGGCGACCTGCCGGGCCAGGTGCTGCGCGGCGCCGGCTACGCCCCGAGCCGCGCGGCGGCCGCGTAGGGGCCGCCGGTTCCCTTGCCAGAGCGCCGCGGATGACGCGGTCAAGGCTTCTCCCGTAGGGGCGACCGGCTGGTCGCCCCTACGTGCATCATGGACGCTGAGTCGATTCGGAGGAAAGCGTGGGAGTGACCTACATACCGGTGGCGCGCGCGGATGAGCTGGAGCCCGGTGAACGCAAGGCGGTGGAATTGAACGGGCGCGCTCTCGTGGTGGCGCGCCTGGAGGACGATTACTTCGCGTTTTCGCGCTACTGCCCGCACGAGAGCGCGGACCTGATGAACGGCCCCATCCTGGCGGGCAAGGTCCGGTGCGACAACCACGGCTATTGTTTCGACCTCAGCTCGGGGGAGTGCCTGCTGCCCAAGGGCGCGGATCCGCTGACGGTGCTGCCGGTGGAGGAGCGCGGCGAGGAACTCTGCATCCGAATCGAGTGGTAGCCGCCGGATTCCGGCCCACCCGTACGAACATCCCGGAGCCGCCCGCCGCCGTCTCGAAACAAGCTTGAAACGAAAGACCCCGCTCCATTTCCGCCGGGAAGGACGCCGTCACGATTGGTCGGAGCCTTCGACGACATGAACCCATTCGACGCGATCCTGCTGATCGCCTTCGGCGGCCCCGAGCATCCCGACGAAATCCGCCCGTTCCTCGAGCGCGTGACCGAGGGGCGGGGCATTCCGCCGGCGCGCCTCCAAGAGGTGGCGCGCCACTACGAGCTGATCGGCGGGCGCTCGCCGCTGAACGAGCTGACGCGCCGGCAGGCGCGCGGGTTGCGCCAACGGCTCCAGCGGGCCGGCCGCGCGACGCCCGTCTACGTGGGCATGCGCAACTGGCGCCCGTTCCTGGATGAGACCCTGGAGGCGCTCGTGGCCGACGGTCGCCGGCGCGTACGCGGCATCGTTCTGTCCGCCTTCCGCACCGAGGCCTCCTGGGACCGCTACATCGACGGCGTGGAGGCCGCGCGCGAGGCCTTGGGAGAACGGGCTCCCGTAGTTGACTACGCCGAACCCTGGGCCGGCCATCCGCTGTTCATCCGCGCGGTGGCCGGCCGCGTCGCCGCCACCCTCGAAGAACTCCCGCCGGCGTCCCGCGGCGCCCCACTGGTGTTCACCGCCCACAGCATTCCCCGCTCCATGGCCGACGCTTCCCCCTACGCCGGGCAGTTCGCCGACGCGTCGCGGCGGGTGGCCGAGGCCGTGGGGAGCGCGCGCTGGGAGCTGGCGTACCAGAGCCGCAGCGGCAACCCCAGGGACCCGTGGCTGGAGCCCGACGTGTGCGCGGTCATCCAGGATCTCGCCCGGGCCGGCGAGACCGCGGTCGTCGTGTTCCCAATCGTTTTCGTCTGCGACCACGTCGAGGTGCTGTACGACCTCGACTTGGAGGCCCGCCGGCGGGCGCTCGACCTGGGAATGGAGTACCACCGGGCGCCCGCGGTGAACGACCACCCGCTCTTCATCGACATGCTCGCGGAACTGGCCTGTCATTGACCCAGGACACCCGGCGCCCGGAGCGCCGAGACCTGCGCCGAGGCCATATTGACGGTGCTCGTTTCCGCCTATAGGATGATCTTGCGGACGGCGCGGGTGCTCCGCTCATGCCCGGCCGCGGGGAGGGGATCATGTTCCGCCGATTCCTGTGTGCGCTTGCGGCAGCGGCCGTTGCCGCGCTGACCTTCGCCCCCGTCTCTTCCGCGGACGACGCCAAGAGGGTTCGCGTGGCCTTCGCCGGCTTCGGGGCCGCCACCGTGGTCACCTGGATCGCCAGGGACACCGAACTCTTCGCCAAGTACGGCCTCGACATCGATCCCGTGTACATCGACGGCGCCGCCGCGGGCGGCGTGCAGAGCCTGCTGGGGGTGGACATCCTGGTCGCCTCCGAGGACGTGATGCCCACGCTGGAGGCCATCAGCGGCGGCGCCGACCTGGTGTTCGTCGGCGGCCACGCGAGTCCCGAGAACTACCGTTTCGGCGTGGCGTCGTACGTCGACGACCTGGCTCAGCTCAAGGGCAAGAAGGTCGGTGTCTCGAACCTGGGGCGCAAGTCCGACCTGATCGCGCGCATTCTCCTGAGACGCGCGGGACTGAATCCAGTGGACGACGTGGAGATGGTGCCCATCGGCTTCTCGCCCCAGAGAGCCGCCGCCCTCTACCGCAATGTCGTCCAGGGCGCGCCGCTGGTGCCCAACGTGGCGGCGCAGGTCCGACAATGGGGCGTCAAGGTGCTCGACCTCGGCCAAGTGCACCTGACCACCGACCTGCTGGTGACCAGCCGTTCCTTCGCCGAGGGCCGTCCGCACGAGCTGCGGCGCTTTCTCATGGCCTATCTCAACGGCATCCAGCACTTCCTCGCCGAACGCGCCGACACCATGCGCATCATCGACAAGTACGTGACCATGGCCCGGGGCGCGACCCTCCCGGCCACGTACAACGCGCTGGCGCAGCGCCTGGAACCGTTGCCGGTCCCGCGCATGGAGGGGGTGCAGGCCCTGATCGACGCGGTGGCGGTGACGGACGCGCGCGCGCGCCGGCTCGACCCGCAACGCTTCCTGGAGCTGGACGCGCTGAAGCGGCTCGACAAGGGCGGCTTCGTCAAGGGACTTTACGCGGAGAAGATCAAGCTCTAGTGTCCTGCCCGGCAAAATTGCAATCACCGGCCGTATCCCTTAAAATGAAGGCACCGTGGGCTTCGGGCCGCTTCCAAGCCCGGCCGGATTCGCCTTCAAGCGCATGTATACGCTCAAGCTGGCCCTGATCCTCTGCTTAAGCCTTCTGGAGAGCATTCCCATCATTGTCCTCGGACTCGCCGATCCCTACGGCAGGCGCGTCTATCCGTTCTTCCGTTTCTGGTCCTGGTGCATTCTCAAGACCGGCGGAGTGGCCGTCCGGGTGCGCCGGACCGGGGACCTGGACCCGGCCCGGGCGTACGTCTTCATGGCCAACCACCAGAGCAACATCGACATTCCGGTGCTGGTGCAGGCGCTGGCGCCGATCCAGTTGCGCTGGATGGCGAAGCGCGAGCTGCTGCGTGTTCCGTTCTTCGGCTGGGCGCTGTGGGCGTCCAAGCACGTCCTGGTCAAGCGCGGCCGCTCGAAGGACATGGTGGCGGCCATGGACAGCGCCCGCGACAAGCTCGGCCGGGGAATTTCCGTGGTGGTGTTCCCCGAGGGCACGCGCAGCACGGACGGCCGGCTGCTGCCCTTCAAGCGCGGCGGCTTCCGCCTGGCCGAGAAGGCCGGCGTGCCCATCGTCCCCGTCACCGTGAGCGGGTCGGGCATCCTGATGCCGCGGGGCGATTGGCGCCTCCGCTCCGGCGAGGTGGAGGTCCACATCGGCGAGGCCATCCCCGCCGATGCCGAGGGCGACCGTTCACGCGGACAGATGGAGCGCGTTCGCGAGGCCATCACCGCGTGTCTGGCGCCGCGGCACGAACCCGACCCGGCCGAAGGCCGCCGGACCTGGCAGGCGCAATAGATGGACCCCTTGAGAATCATACCCCTGGGAGGCCTGGGCGAGTTCGGCAGCAACATGCTGGCGCTCGAATGGGGCGACGACGTCATCGTGGTGGACTGCGGCGTCATGTTCCCGAGTCCGGAGCAATTGGGCATCGACCTTGTCATTCCCGACATCAGCTACCTCGTGGAACAGGGAAAGGCCCCCCGGGCCATCATCCTCACCCACGCCCACGAGGACCACATCGGCGCGTTGCCCTACGTCCTCCAGCACTGCCCGGTGCCGGTTTTCGGCACGCGCCTCACCCTGGGCTTCGTGCGCCACAAGCTGCGCGAGCACCGGCTCGAGGAGGCCACGGAGCTGGTTGAGATGGTTCCGGGCGAACGCTTCTCCGTGGGGCCGTTTGCGATCGAGGGGATTCCGGTCACCCACAGCCTGGTGGACTGCGTCGCCCTGGCCGTCGAGACGCCGGTGGGCATCGTCGTCCACAGCGGCGATTTCAAGATCGACAACACTCCGGTGGCAGGGGAGAACTTCGACTTCCACCGCTTCGCGGCCTATGGCGACCGCGGCGTCCTGCTGCTGCTTTCGGACTCCACCAACGTGGAGAACCGGGGCACGACGCCCTCGGAGCGCAGCGTCGGGCAGGGGCTCCGGGGCATCTTCGCCTCCAGCCCGGGCCGTGTCTTCATCTCTACCTTCGCCTCCCACATTCCGCGCATCCAGCAGGTGGCGGAGGTGGCGGCGGATTTCGGGCGCAAGCTGGTGCTCAGCGGAAGGAGCATCATCAACAATACCGGCATCGCTTCGGACCTCGGCTATTTGCGCCTTCCTCATGACGTGATGACGGACGGCCAGAGCTGGCAGGACGTGGCCGACGACCGGCTCTGTTTCCTCACCACCGGGAGCCAGGGGGAGCCCCTCTCCGTGCTCCACCGGGTCGCCTTCGACGAGCACCGCTCCATCCGTCTGCGGCCGGGCGACACGGTGGTGTTGTCGGCGCGGTTCATCCCGGGAAACGAGAAGATCATCAGCAACCTCATCAATCATCTCTACAAGCGCGGCGCCCAGGTCCACTACGAGCGCACGTCGGAGATCCACGTTTCGGGGCACGCGAGCCAGGAAGAGCTCAAGACCATGCTTCAGCTCACCCGGCCGCGCTACTTCGTGCCGCTGCACGGGGAGTACCGCCAGCTCTCCAAGCACGTGGAGCTGGCCCGTGCCGTGGGCATCCCCGCCGACAACTGCTTCCTGCTGGAGAACGGCGACGTGCTGGAGCTGGACGGGGAGGATGCCTGGCGCGTGGAGCCGGTGTCCACCGGCAAAGTCTTCGTGGACGGCAAGGGCGTCGGCGACGTGGAGGACATCGTCATCCGCGACCGCCGGCACCTGAGCGAGGACGGGCTTGTGCTGGTGGCCATGGCGGTGCACCCGCGCACCGGCGAGGTGACCGCGGGGCCGGACCTCCTGGCGCGCGGCTTCATGCGTTCGGAGGAGGAAGACGACGTCCTCGGCACGGCGAAGGATGCGCTGTGGGCTTATCTCGACGGCTGCGGCGCCGAGACGCGCACGGACTCGGTGGAGTTGAAGGAAGGCATCCGCCGGTCGCTGCGGCGGTTTTTCGAGAAACGGCTGCACCGCCGCCCGGTGATCGTGCCCTATATCATGGAGATGTAGGCGAGGCGCTCATGGAGAACGGCACTCGAATCAATCGTGAACTGTGGGGCGTGGTGGCGCTGGTGGGCGCCGGCTTCGCGGTCCTGAGCCTGGCTTCCTACAGCCCCCTGGACCGTTCCTTCAACGTCCCGTCGGGCTCGCAGGATACCCTCAACCTCGGCGGCATGGTGGGTGCCTACATGGCCGATGCGCTTTTGCAGGGGCTCGGCCTTGCCGCCTACCTGGTGCCGCTGCTGCTGGTGTGGATGGCCCTGCGCCTGTTCCGCCGCGAACCGCGCAGGCTGCGGCTCCTCCAGCTTTTCGGCAGCGGCGTGCTCCTGTGGGGCCTTGCGATCCTGATCAGCCTCGTGCACGAGGCGGAGCTGGCGCGGGACGGCGGCGGCGCCCTGGGGGGCTTCTCGCGGGTGGTGCTCACGGAGATGTTCGGCTATGCCGGGACCTGTGTGATCACGGCGTTCCTGCTCCTGCTGGCGGGCATGCTGCTGTCCCAGACGTCCATGCTGAACTGGTGGGGTGGTCTTGCCGGGGCACCCGGCCAGCTCCGCTCTTCGATGGGCGCGGCCGTGGCGTCCGCGCGCCGGCTGAAACCGGGGCGGGAGGCCCGCGCCAACGTCAAGAAGGAGCACAAGGATTTCGAGCCGCCGCCGATCATCCTCGACGAGGTCATCAGGCAGGAGGCGCCGGAGGAGCCCAGGGCGCGGAGCAGGAAGGCCAAGGCGAAGGCCAAGACCAAGGCGAAGACCAGGCCGGAGCCGGAACAGTTCGTTTTCCCGGAACTCGGCAACGGCTACACCCTGCCGCCGATGGCGTTCCTCGATTCGCCTCCCCGTGAAAAGAGCAGCGTCGACAAGGCCTCGCTGGAAGCCAATTGTCTCGTGCTGCAGCGGAAGCTTCAGGACTTCGGCATCGAGGGCGAGGTGCTGGCGGCGCGGCCCGGACCGGTCATCACGGTGTACGAGTTCCGCCCCGCTCCCGGCGTCATGGTGCGCCGCATCGTGGGCGTGGCCGACGACCTCGCCATGGCCTTGAGCGCGGTGAGCATCCGCATCCTGGCGCCGATCCCGGGCGAGTCCGTGGTCGGGATCGAGGTGCCCAACACCCGGCGGGAGAAGGTCTTTCTGCGAGAGATCCTGGAAGACCCGGTCTACGCCGACTCGGGCGCGAGCCTGCCGCTGGCCCTGGGCAAGGACGTCGCCGGCGCGCCTTTCGCCACCGACCTCTCGCGCATGCCGCACCTGCTGGTGGCCGGCGCCACCGGCACGGGCAAGTCCGTGTCGCTCAACTCGATGATCCTGAGCATCCTCTACCGCGCCACGCCCGACGACGTGCGCTTCATCATGATCGATCCCAAGATGCTCGAGCTGACGCCGTACGAGGGTCTGCCGCACCTCCTGACGCCGGTGGTGACCGATCCCAAGGAGGCGCGCGCCGCCCTGTTCTGGGCGGTGCAGGAGATGGACCGGCGCTATCGCCTGATGCGCGACAAGGGCGCGCGCAACATCGACAACTACAACCGCATCCTGGAGAAGGAGCCGCCGCCCGCCCCGCCGTCCGCGGATCCCTCCGAGGCGGAGTTGGGCGGACGCCTGGACGGAAGCGAGGAACTGGAGCACGCGCGCCTGCCGCGGGTGGTGATCCTCATCGATGAGCTGGCGGACCTGATGATGTCCGTGGGACGGGACATCGAGGAGCACATCACCCGCCTGGCCCAGAAGGCCCGGGCCGCGGGGATCCACATGGTGCTGGCCACCCAGCGGCCTTCAGTGGACGTGATCACTGGACTCATCAAGGCCAACTTCCCCGCCAGGGTATCCTTTCAGGTGACCTCGCGCATCGACTCGCGCACGATCCTGGACGGCCAGGGAGCGGAGCAGCTCCTGGGCGACGGCGATCTGCTCTTCCTGCCGCCCGGCACGGCCCGGCTGATCCGGCTCCACGGCCCCTACGTGTCCAACCGGGAGATCGGCAAGGTCACCGATTTCATCAAGCAGCAGGGGAGGCCGGAGTACCGGCCGGACATCCTCGAGGCGGCCGCGGAAGGAGGCGGCGATTTCGACGGCCTGGACGACGATTACGACGAGATGTACGACCAGGCCGTCGTAGTGGTCACCGAGACCCGGCAGGCGTCCATCTCCATGGTCCAGCGGCGCCTCAGGGTGGGCTACAACCGCGCCGCGCGCATGATCGAGAAGATGGAGCGGGAGGGGGTCGTGGGGCCGGCGGAGGGGGCCAAGCCGCGCGAGGTGCTGGCGCCGAAGATCGAGGAATGACAAGACAGACCATGGAAGCCCGACATGCGTATACACCTGGACCCTGACGGCGGTCGCCTGTTGCGGCTCTGGATCACCTGCCGGCCGGCTTTGGCGGTCGTGCTCGGATGCGTAGCGGTCCTGACGGCGTTGGCGCCGCAAGCCGGCGCACGGAACGCGACGGAGGTGGTGCGGGAAGTGCAGCGGCGCTACGACTCCACGCGGGACTACAGCGCCGAGTTCCACCAGACCACCGAGTACCGCACGCTCAACCGGAGCATCTCGGGCAGGGGCAGCTTCTACTTCAGCCGGCCCGGGAAAATGCTCTGGCGCTACGAAGAGCCGGCGGGGCAGTTCGTGCTTTCCGACGGACGCCATCTCTACTTCTACCAACCCGCCGAACGCCAGGTCATCAAGACCGCGGTGCGCGGGGCATTTCGATCGGACCTGCCGTTGTCGTTCCTGCTGGGTATCGGCAAGCTGGAACGGGATTTTCGCGCGGAGTTGCTGGAAGGCAGCGCCGACGGCCACCGGCTCAGGCTGATCCCCAGACGGGCCAACACCGGGCTCCGCGAGATCATCCTCACGGCCGACGCCGAGCGCTACGACATCCGCCAAGTGCGCATCGAGGACGGGGGCGGCAACCTGTGGACCTTCGGCTTCGAGAACATCCGGCGCGGGGTCGTCCTGGACCCTTCGGTGTTCCGGCTGAAAGTGCCGCAAGGTGTTGATATCGTTGAATTCGGCTCCTGACCCGTCAGAGGCGCCTTATTCGGTTGACTCCGCCTGCAAATAGTGGTCAATTGGGTCTCTTCCCAGGAGATACCACCATGAGAAAAGACGTACTGAAGAAGTTCCGGGAGACCCTGCTCGGCATGAAGAGCCAGCTCCTGGATGACCTTCCCGACCGGCTCAAGCAAGAGGTCGAAAGCACCAAGGACGAAGGGCGCGACACTTACGATCTGGCCAGCGACGAGCGGGATCGCGAGATCAACATGATCCTCAACGACCGCGAGCGCACCAAGCTGATGGCCATCGAAGACGCGTTGGCCCGGCTGGGCGAGGGCTCCTATGGCGAGTGCGAGGAATGCGGCGAGGACATAGGGGTGGGCCGGCTCAAGGTGATGCCGTTCACGCGGCTGTGCGTGCGCTGCCAGGAAGAGCTGGAACGGGAATCCCGGATGATGAAGAACTTTGACGAGGACCGTACGTTCCGCCGTCTCGCCACGAACGATACGGAGGAAGAGAGCTACTAGGCCATGAAGTATTTCTTTTCCAGGGAAGACGCCGAAGTCGTGCGCATCGAGGGGGAAGCGCCGCGCACGCTCTACCCCTGTGTCGAGCCGCGCACCACCGGGACGCACCACTTCTCCATGGGCCTCCAGCAAGTCGATCCTCACAGCGAGATTCCCCTGCACTCCCACGATGACGCCGAAGAGATACTGTTCGTGTTCGGCGGCCGGGCGACGGCCACCGTGGGAGACGAGACCGCGGAGATCGCCCCTGGCTCGGTCGTGTTCATTCCGCCCCGCACCAACCACGGGTTCGTCAACGACCATGACGAACCGTTGTGGATCACGTGGACCTTCTCGCCCCAGGGCTTTGAAGGCTATATCCGCGGCGTGGCCCAGGGCACGGTGCAGCTCAAGACCGTATAGGCCCGTTCGGGAATTCCTTCTCGGGCGGCGGCGTTCCGTGGTGGACGCCGCCGCCGTTCTGTTTCGGCCAGCGTAACGTCGCGGCGACACGCGCGCGGTTCCCGCGAGGAGGCCCCATGCTCCAGGACAGCATCGGTTTCATCGGCGCCGGCAAGATGGGCAGCGCCATCATCAAGGGAATCCTGCGCGCCGGCCTGGTGGAACGGGACCGGCTGGCCGCGAGCGATCCCATCGAGGCGCTGGGAAAGGCGCTGGTCGACGACACCGGCGTGCGGTTCCTCCGGGACAACGTCGAGTTGGCGCGGTCGTCGGACATCGTGGTTCTCGCGGTCAAGCCCCAGGTCATCGACGCGGTGCTGCAGGAGCTCGCCGGCACGCCGCTGGACGGCAAGCTGGTGGTGTCCATCGCGGCCGGAGTGCCGCTGGCGCGCATCGAGGGGCTGCTCCCCGAAGGGACGCGCGCGGTCCGGGTCATGCCCAACACGCCCTGCCTCGTGGGCGCGGCCGCCTCGGCTTACGCCGGAGGCCGCTGGGCGAAGGATGAAGACCTCGACCGGGTCGGACAGATCCTCTCGAGTGTCGGCCTCGCGGTGACCGTGGAGGAGCATCATCTCGATGCCGTGACCGCCTTGAGCGGCAGCGGTCCTGCCTACGTCTTCCTGTTCATCGAGGCGCTCACCGCGGGCGGAGTGCAGATGGGACTCAGCCGGGACGTCGCCCTCAAGCTGGCGCTGCAAACCGTCTACGGCTCCGCCGTCATGGCAAGGGAGTCCAAGGAGCACCTCGCCGAGTTGCGCGACGCCGTCACGTCGCCGGCCGGGACCACCGCCGCCGGCCTTTTCGCCCTGGAGCAGGGCGCGTTCCGCGCCACCGTCATGGAGGCCGTGCTGCAGGCCACGGAACGCTCGGAAGCCCTGGGGAGAGGCGAGCACTAGCGCCACGCAGGACACGGGTGTCCCGGCCACGCCGCTTCGAGGACATGGACCGCCATCTGTTGAACGGACCGCGAGTGTACCGCTTGGCGCTTGTGCTGGCGTGGCTCTTGGCCGCGGCGGCCCTCGCGCACGCGCAGGCCGGCCCGGCGCCGGACCTGGACAAGCAGGCGTACGAGAAGATCGTCGAGGCGCGCGGGAATGCCCGCGCCGAACGCTATGCGGAAGCTCTGAGCCAGCTCGGCGAGGCGGTGTCGCTGGCCGAGCAGGCGGGGAGCGCGCTGACCCTGGCCCTGGCGCTCCACAACGCGGCGGAGGTGCGCCTGCTCAAGGGCGAGCCGCTGGACGCCTTGAGGGACTACTACCGCGTCTTGGGCGTCTACACCGAGCTGGGCCACCAATCCGGCGTCAAGCTGGCGCAAGATCGCATCGACATCCTGTTGCGGCTCTTCACGAAACCGCGGACGCCGCCCAAGCCCGTGGCCGAGGTTCCGGCATCGACCGGCTCTGCGCCGCCGACCGGGGCCGGCGCGGCGCCGGTAGAACCCCCGCGGACGGAAGAGACGGACCGGCTGGCGCTCATCGACCAGGCCGTGGAGCGGGTCCGGAGGCGGCAACGCGATGGGGATACGCCCGAAATTCCACCGGTCGAGGGTGTCCGGGTGACCCGCACCGAGCCCCGACAGGAGCCGGACAACCCGCGCAAGTGGGCGTACGTCGAGTCGCTGCGGCGGAAGATCGGCGGCAACGCGCGCTATCCCGAATACGCCAGGCGCACGCGCCAGCAGGGGGCGGCGGACGTGGTCTTTGCCGTGCGCGAGAACGGCGAGGTCGAAGGCGTCAAGCTGTCCAGCTCGTCCGGCTTCATCGTGCTGGACGTGGAGGCGTTGCGCAACGTTCGCGAATCCGCGCCCTTCGGTCCGGTACCCGGCGGCGTCGCCGAGAGTCCCTTGACCGTGCGCCTGACGTTGACCTACGAGCTGCCGGACACGTCCGGCGTCGCGCCGTGATCCGGCGCTCGTGTCCCGCGCCGTCAGGGATTTCGGCGCGCGCGCGCCAGCGGTTCGATGGTGGTGAGGCGCTCCAGCGCGTAGCCGTGGCGCGGCTGGATCGCCAGCGCGCGCACGTAGTCGAGGTCGGCGCGCGCGTGAAATCCCAGAGCGCCGGCGTTGCGAGCGCGCAGGACGTACACTTCCGCGAGCCACCGTTCATCCACGGCCAGCCCCGATTCCGCAACCTCGAGGAAGTTCAGCGACTCGCGATGGTTGCCCAGGAAGAAATGGGCGCGGGCAACGAAGTAATGGCTGTAGGGATTGCTCGAGTCCACCCGGATGGCCTGCTCGAAGCGCGCCAGCGCGGCCTCGTTCCGCTCCACCCGGAGAAGCGCCTGCCCCTGCTGCAACAGCTTCATCGACGCCTCTCGCTGCGGCAAGCCCGCACCCGCCAGCGCAGCCAGGTCCGGTAGCGGGTAGGAGTCCCCGGTGCCGCGGTCCGATGGGATACCGGAGCCGGTGGCGGGCGCGGTCGGCGCTTGTTGTGGTGCGAGCGCGGTCGTTCCCGGACGCGGGGCGCCCGGTACCGCCTCTACGGGTTCCGGCTGCGGGACGCTTGGTTGCGCTTCGGGCCGGGCCGGTGTCTGCGTCACGGCGGGTGTCTCGGGCACGATCCCGCCGACAGGCGGCGCCGGTTTCGGTGTCGAGCCGGTCAGATCCTCTTCCACGATCGTTCCCTGGCGCAGCAGCGGCGACGCCGGGTCGTTCGGGACCGCGGGCCGGTTCTGCGCCACCGCCGCCGCACAAACGAACGACGCCGCCAGGCAGAGCACTCCGGAGGCTGTCCACGCCCGCGCAAAGGGTTTCGTCATTCTCTCGCCTCCACTCCCCACGGCTGCCGCGCGCCTCACAAGAGGATCACCGCCACCACCGTGCCCAGCGCGAACGGCACCAGCGCCGCCGGAGGCAGGTTCCCGCTCACCGTATCGAGAACCACCAACATCGACAGTCCGATGAACACAAGACCCGGATAGGTTACAAGAAGCTCGATCATGGATCCATGCCGGCGCTCGTCGGTCCGGCCCGTGGAGAGCCCGGAAGCGCGGCGCCGGAGCAGCCTTCATTGTGGGTCGCGGGTGTCGGGGTGTCAAGGAGCGAGGAGAGTGGGCGGCGGGCAGGTCCCCAGCGTCGAAGGCCGTCCGAAAGCGCGTCCGTGTCGCCGTCTTGTCCGCTCACGGACCGAGTGCTAGTCTCTCTTCCCGAACAACCGCCGAAACGGAGGCATACCCCATGATCATCGATCTCGATTCACACTTGCGCGAAGGCTACTTCATGGACGAGGTGTACAAGCTCGACGAGCCGTTCGCTCAGTTCACGCCGAGGAAGGCCAACGACCAGGGCAGGAGCCACGGTACCCGCTTCATCCATTCCCTGGAGCCGCTCAATCCCCAAGGGCTCGCGACTCACAAGCACCCTTACATCTACGACCCCAAGGTGAACTGGCGCGCGGGCGAGATCGCCGAGCGGCAGGTGGGCGGGTACGACATGGCGCGCCGGCTGGAAGACATCCGCGCGGAGCGCATCGACAAGGAGATCATCTTTCCCACCGGCATCAGCATCGCCACGCAGAACCAGGGCCGGCTCGGCGCGGCGGTGGCGCGGGCGTTCAACGACTGGGTGGCGAAGCTGGTCAAGGGCTACGAGGAAACGTTCCTGCCTTGCGCCATGGCTTCGGCGGGCTGCCCGGAAGCGATGCCGGACGAGGTGACGCGCTGCGTCAGGGAGCTGGGCTTCAAGGCCACGCATCTGGTCCCGTACGTGGGTTCGAGAAACGTGGACGATCCGATCTTCTATCCGTACTACGAGACAGTCCAGGATCTCGGCGTCCCGCTCTTCTGTCACCCCAACAGCAACGGCGACCTCACGGACCGGTTCGACAACTTCTACAAGACCCACGTACTGGGGCGGGTGATGAACTGCACGGCCGCGCTCATCGCGCTGGTGCTGGGCGGCGTGTTCGAGAAGTTCCCGCGCCTCAAGGTGGTGTTCTTCGAGTGCAGCGCGGAGTGGATCCTCTTCTGGATGCACCGGATGGACGACGACTACGAGTGGGCCAAGGACTTTGCCCAGCTCACCGGCCACCTGAGCATGGCCCCGTCGGAGTACATCAAGCGCAACTGCTACGTTACCTGCGAGGCCGACGAGCGCGACCTCGCCACCCCCATCAAGGAGCTGGGCGAGGACCGCGTCTTCCTGGCCACCGACTACCCGCATTTCGATTCGGAATATCCGCACACGGTGTCGGGCATCGAGGAGCGAAGCGACATCACCGATGCCCAGAAGGAGAAGATCCTGGGCGGGAACGCGGAGGAACTGCTGAATCTGTAGCGTTGCAGGAACCTCACTCCGTCATCGGGGCGTTGGGGCGGTTGAACGCAGCGTGGGCGCGGCAAGGGCCGCGTTGACACGCATAGGCGTGCGTGTTACGAGCCCAACGAGTGCGATTCCATCGCAATTTTCATGAAGTTTCCGCCGACTGGAGGAGCCGCCGTGAAGGAACGGATTCGCGAGATCGACAAGGAGTACGGGTTCAATCTCACCGAGGACGAGATCGAGTCCATCGCCAAGCAGGCGGAGGAGACCCACAAGCTGCTCCAGGACCTCTACAAGGTCGACGTCACAGGGGTCATGCCCATCATGAAGATCGACAAGCAGCGAAAGAGCTGACTCCCATCGAATACCACCGGACGCCTCGACACGTCGAGCGCACCCAATCCACCTCGACACCATGGACAACGACACCAAGGAACGCATCCTCCAGCACATCGACGGCCAGGAGCTGGCCGAGCTCACCCGCGACCTCGTGGACATCCTGAGCCCCACGGGCTCGGAGAAGGAGATCGGCGAGTTCATCCTCGACTGGTACCGGGCCAACGGCCTCAAGCCCATCCGCCAGGAGATCGACCCCAACCGCGTCAATGCGGTGGGCGTGCTCCAGGGCAGCGGCGGCGGCGTGTCGTTGATGATCAACGGCCACATGGACACGAGCTTCACCGGGCAGGAGGACGACCTCATGCTGTGCCGGGAGCTCGAGCCCCAGAGCGAGCTCCAGGGGGCCATCCGGGACGGCAAGGTGTTCGGCCTGGCCGCGTCCAACATGAAGTCGGGACTGGCGGCTTTCATGGTGGCCGGCAAGGCGCTCAAGAAGAGCGGCGTCGCCATCAAGGGGGACCTGATCCTGGCGGCGGTGGCGGGGGAGATCTCCCGCACCCCCATCGGACCGTACCAGTCCGGGCTCTACCGCGGTGAAGGCACCGGCACGCGCCACCTGCTCACCTACGGCGTGCAGTCCGACTACGCCATCGTGGCGGACCGCTCGGCCCTGTCCATCGTCTGGACCCAGTCCGGCGTGGCCCAGTTCAAGATCGACACCTTCGGCAATCCCCACGCGGCCTGGGGCGTGACGCGGAAGCAGGAGCCGCCCGAGGACCACAACGCGGTGCTCAAGATGTCCAAGGTCGTGCAGGCGGTGGACGCCTGGGCCGAGGGTTTCGAGACCGATCACGTCTACCAGTCGGCCAACGGCCCGATCATCCCCAAGGTCAACCTCGGCGCGGTCCAGGGCGGCGCGCCCTACCGGCCCAACTACCACCCGGGCATCTGCTCGCTCTACGTGGACGTGCGCATTCCGCCCGAGCTTCGGCCCATGGAAGTGCAGCGGCAGTTGCGCGCGGTCATGGACGCCACGGGCTACGAGTACGACATCGAGATGTACACCTCGAAGATGGGTTACGAAGCCAAGGGCATCGAGCCCGTGGTGGAGGTCATCGAGAACACGCACCAGGAGCTGTTCGGCAAGGAGACCACGCCGGTCAACACCTTCCGCTCCAGCATCTGGACCGACACCAACATCTACAACGAGATGGGCATTCCGGCGTGCAAGTTCGGCCTTGGCGGCGGCCGCTTCACCACCCGGTCCGAGCAGATCGACATCGACGAGATCGTGCGCGCATCGCAGATCTACGCGCTGTCGGCGGCCACCATCTGCAACTGGACGCGCTGACCCCCTCCGGAACGAACGCGAACTCATGGAACCGATACTCGCCGAGAAGCTCGTCCACGGCCTCAAGGCCGCGGGCATCGACTTCATGACCTACCTGCCCGAGAGCCGGCTGAGCCAGATCCTGCCGCTCCTGCGCGAGGACGGCACCGTGCAGCTTGTGGGCGCCGCCAGTGAGCAGGAGGCCATCACCATCGCCGCGGGCGCGGCCCTCGGCGGCAAGCGGGTGGCCTGCTACATGGAGAGCACGGGTCCTTACGTGTCCGCCTACTCGCTGCTCACCGTCGGCAAGCAGATGGGCGTGCCGATCCTGCTGCTCATCGGCTTCCTGGGCAGCTTCGCGGATCAACGGAACAGCTTTCTCTACGTGACCATCGGCATGCGCATGATCCCCACCCTCGAGGGCCTGGGCATCGAGTACCGCGTGGTCGAGGACGCGGAGAACCTCGAACGGCATATCCGGGATGCCCAACGGGTCAGCGACTCCATGCGCCAGCCCGCCGCCTTGATCTTCTCGGGGGAGTTCGCCCGATGATCCGGCGTGAGTGCCTGGAACTCATGGCGCCGTTGATGACCGATCAACTGGTGCTGTCCTCCCAGAGCGGCCAGCGCATCGAATGGTTCCACTTGGCGCCGCAGCACGAGGGCAACCTGCTGGTGGGCATGATGGGATGTGCCACGGGCGTGGGCATGGGGCTGGCGCTGGCGCTGCCGCACCGGCGGGTCATCGTGTTGGAATCCGACGGCAGCGTGCTGCTGTCGCTGTTCAATCTCCCGACCCTGGGCAACCTCAACCTGTCCAACCTGACGGTGTTCGTGTTCGACAACGAGGTGTACAGCGGCAGCACCATGAGCGAGCCCACGGCAACGGCCGGCAAGACCGACCTGGAGGCCATCGCCCGGGCCTCGGGCATCGAGAACGCCGTCACCGTGCACGACGTCGAGGGCTTCAAGGAGCACGGCCTGCCGGGCGTGACCGGCGAGGGGCTCCACTACGTGGTGTGCAAGGTGGAGGAGAGCCTCATCCACCGCGAGATCCCGCGCCCCAACGTCGATCTGGCGGAGTACAAGTACCGATTCGTTCGCTATATCGAGCGCACCGAGGGCATTACCGTACCGTTCGTCGGCCTGGGGTAGCCCGCATGGTTCAGCCCAGGGCCGTTCGTTGAACCGGCGCGCCAGGACGGCGCCCGCGTTCCGCGGCCGCACACTCAATCGCCAACCAAACCAAAACCACAAGGAGGTGAATCACCATGCCAACCAACCAAGAGGCGGTGAAGCGTCAGGAAGCAGAGAAGACCGAGTACGACTGGGGCACGCTCTGGCCGCACTACCACAAGGAGAGGATGAACTGGGCCACCGGGTTCCGCACCCGCGGCGACGTGGACATCCTGTTCCTTTCCGGCTCCACTGGCCGGGATCCGTTCGAGGACGCGCCCTGCCGGGAGCCCGGCGAGGAGCGGGCCGGCCGTGGCAAGGTCGTCGGCGGCATCAAGGAGCAGACCCGCCAGGCTTGGCAGGACATCAAGGACAACCTGGAGATGATGGGCGGGGAGCTCAAGAACATCGTCATGATCCGCTACTTCCTCACCCGGCGTGAGGACGTGTTCGACATGCGTGACGAGATGTACGCGTTCTTCGAGGAGCACGAACCCGATCTGCGCGCCCATCCCCGCCCGGCCACGCTGCTGCGCGGCGTCGGCATCGACCTGCAGGACATGCTAATCGAGATCGAGGCGTGGGCGGCGGTGCCGCGGAAGAAATAACTGCCCGAAACGTGAAGCGGGGGTTCGCCGGTTTGTGAGCCCCCTGCTTCCGTTCGAATACACGTCAAACTACGGCCAGTTACGGCCAGTCCAGCTCTGCCACCACCGGCGCGTGATCCGACGGTTTCGAGCCCTTGCGCTCGTCCCGGTCCACTCCGGCGGCGGTCGACCGCGCGGCCAGGTCCGGCGTGGCGAGGATGTGGTCGATGCGCAGTCCCTGGTTGCGCGGGAACGCGAGTTGGCGGTAGTCCCACCACGAGTAGAGCCCCGGATCGGGTTTGTGCATCCGCACCACGTCTCGGAGGCCCCAGTCCGCGAGCCGCGTCATCACGCCGGTCATGTCGGGGTTGAACAGTACGGTGCCGCGCCATTCGTCCGGCTCCGCCACGTCCGCCACGTCGGGCGCGATGTTGAAGTCGCCGGAGATAAGCAGCGGCGTTCCCGGAACGTGGGTCTTGTCCAGGTAGGGCATCAGCCGCTCCAGCCATTCACGCTTGTAGACGTACTTGTCGGATTCCACCGTCGATCCGTTGGGGACGTACACCGAGATGAACCGGATGCCCTGGACCACGCCGCAGATGCAGCGTGCCTGGGGATCGTCCGCGCCGTCGTCGAAGCCGATGCGCACGTCCTCGATGGGCTCACGCGACAGGATCGCCACGCCGTTGTAGGTCCGCTGGCCGTGCACCGCCGCGTGATAGCCCTGCTCGCGCAGGACCTCGTGAGGAAACTGCTCGTCGGTGACCTTGGTCTCCTGCAGGCACACCACGTCGGGCTCGTGGCGCGCAAGCCAGCTCAGCAAACGCTCCTCCCGCGCCCGAATGGAGTTCAGATTCCATGTGACGACCTTCACGGGTTCCTCCTCTCTCTTCCTCTCCGTTCTTGATATGAAAATAAAATCTTGTTCAATGATTTCTGGTAGTTACGGAATCCCGCTACACCCCAATGAGTCATTCCCGCGGAAGCTTGCCCTCGACCCCGATCGGGGGCGGGAATCCAGGGGTGGCGTGGGGTACGGTTCATGCCCCCACCGTCCAGTACCGTCCGTTGCTCCGCCTCAACGTCAGCGGCGTCTCGTAAAGCTCCTGCAGCAGCGTCTCGGTAATGACTTTTCCCGTCTCGCCCGACCGGAACACGCGACCGCCCTTGAGCACCAGCGTCTTCTCGAAAGCGGGCAGAATCTCCTCGATGTGATGGGTGACATAGACCAGCGCCGTAGCGTCGGTGGTGCGCCCCAGATCCTGGATCGCGGCCAGCATGCATTCCCGCGCCCCCGGATCCATTCCGGCGCACGGAACGTCCAGCAACAACAG
>JAJDXX010000041.1 GCA_022823055.1 Candidatus Binatia bacterium
CGGGGATGTTGGGTCCGCCCTCCATCCCCGCGGGGGCCTGACCCGTCCTCACGCCCTCGCCCCGGTTATGGGTGCACCGACTCCAAAAACCACTCCGTCGGGATCTCCCGCCCCACCCCCTTGGCCTTGGCGTCCGCGTAAACCGCGCCGCCCACGGCCGCGAACTGCAGCCCCAGGCCGATGGTGTTGATGAAGCAGGTGGACTCCTCCGGGCTTGTGCGACCCGCTACTCTCCCGGACACCACGTCCTTGAGCTCCGGCGCGTCGACCCAGGGCGGTTCCTTAGGCCGTTCCACCGCGTCCTTGTCCGCCGCGTTGAGGAACTCCAGCGGGTCGTGGGCCACTACCCTTTCATCGCCCATGCCGGCGATGTAGTTCTCCGGCGCGGCCTTGCGCGTATGCAAGACCACGCGGTCGGCGCGCGCTACGGTTTCGTCGCCCAGCTCGGATGGCTTGACGCAGGTGAAGTGAAGGCCGGGCCGCACCCACTCGGGAGGAATGACGCGCGTGATGGCGTTGGTGGCCGCCACCAGCACCTGGGACTGCCGTGCCACCGTGGCGGCGTCCGCACAGGGTTCCACGGGAACGTCGACCTTCGCCGCCATCTCCTCGGCGAACGACTCGCGGTTGGCCTGGGTCGGGCTGAACACCAATACTTTCTCGAACGAGCGCACCTTGCAGAAGGCCTCCACGTGCGCGCGGGCCTGCCAACCGGACCCGAGCATCCCGAGGCAGGCCACGTGCTCTTGCGCCATGTACCGGGCCGCCACCGCGCTGGAAGCCGCCACACGGTACGCCTGGATCACCCCGTCCGGGAAGATGGCCAGTGGCTCGCCGGTCTCGGCCGAGAACAGCAGCACGAGCCCCACCCACTTGCCGCCCGGCGCCTTGGGGATCTTGTCCTTGACAATGCGGTCGCCGCGATCCTCCCAGCGGATCACGTCGGAGTTGAGCCGCAGGGCCACCACCTTGGGATCGAACAGCCCCGCCTCCATGGACTTGAAGGCGTACACGCCCGAGGTTTCGGGAAAAGGCAGATAAAGGTCCGTGCGCGGGCGGTTGACGGCGTGGCCGTCGGCGAGTTGCTGGTAGGCCTTGTTCAGCACCTCCAGGCAGGTCTCCATGGAAAGCAGCTCTTCGATCTCGTCGTTGTTCAGAATCAGCATGGCGCGTTGCCCTCCTTGTTTCCCGCGGACGAGACCCGCTCAGTCCCGGATATCCTGCAGCAGCCACTCCGTGGGGATCTCTTTCCCCAGTCCGCGTTCCCTGGCCAGCTCGTAGACCTTGCCGGCCACCGAATAGAACTGGGCTCCCTGGACGTTGCCCCGTTCCGAATAGGTGATCTGGTCGGCCGAGGTGCGCCCCGGGTGCCGCCCCGCCACAAGGTCCGCGAGCATCACGTTCTTGTCGCCGCCCTGCACCCCGTGGGCGCGGCGGCGCTTGCGCTTCATCTTGAAACCGGCGTCGTGCTCGGGCCGCGCCGCATAGGTGATGTACTCGTCCGGCAGCTCGAACTCATCCAGCCCCCAGGGTGCCGGCGCGGTGCCCAGTCGCAACGAGACCTCGATGCGCTCGAAGGTCTCGGCGTCCGGCCGGCCGCCGATGGACGTGATGTGGGTGCCCGGCTCCACCAGCGCCCCGGTAATGATGTCCACGGCCGAATCGGTGCAGCCGGCGATGATGTCGGCCCCCTTGTACAGCGCGTCCGGATCGCTCAAGGGCACGGCCTCGACGTCGAACTGCTCGGTCATTTCCCGCGCATACGCTTCCCGGTTCGCCTTGGTGGGACTGTAGACCTGCACCCGCTCGATGCGCCGCACCTTCATGAATGCTTCCAGGTGCGAGCGCGCCATGCCGCCCGAGCCCACCATGCCCACCACCGCCGCGTCCTCGCGCGCCATGTACTTCGCGCCGATGCCGGAGTCGGCGCCCACGCGCATGTGCTGCAGGTGGCCGTCGTTCAGCAGCGCCAGGGGCTCGCCGTTCTCGATGCTGGTAAGCAGGATCAGGCCGCAGAAGCGGCCCGGCCGGAGACAGTACTTCTCCTGCGTGACGGCGCCGTTGTACTCCTGCTCGTAGATGATGTCCGACTTCATGCGGATGGCGAAGTAGCCGGACGTGGAGCCGCCCTCCATGGTGCCCCACTGGTACATCTTCTCGGGGTCCGAGGTGGGCACCTGCAGGTCGATGCGCGGACGGCAGACGGCCTCCTTGTCCACCAGCTCCACGTAGGCCTTCTCGAGGGCCGCCATGGTGACGTCCATGGTGAGCACCTGCTTCACGTCGTCGTTGTTCAGGATCAGGGTCATGATCGCATCCTTTCCGATCCCGGCGAACGCAACAGGCGCCGGCGGGAAGTACGGGAAACCTGGCCGGCTAGAGCGGCTCGCGCCATTCGGCGCCGTCGATGGGCAGCTCGATGCCCAGGCCGCGTTCGCGCGCCAACTGGTACAGCTTGCCGCCGATGGCCACGTCCGAGATACCCACCCCGCCGGTGTTCTTGAACAGGGTGATCTGGCTGTCGTCCGTGCGCCCCGGCTTGACGCCGTTCAGGATCTCGCCCGCTTCGACGATCTTGTCCCAGGAGATGATGCCCTTTTCGAGCCGCTCCATGAAGTCGCCGGGCTGGTCCACCTCGATGGTCTGGCGGGAGTTGACGCCGATGACGTCCGCGCGCCGCATGCTCTCGTCGTCCAGTTCCTGGCGCATCTTGGGGACGAAACCGCCGCGCATGAGGCCGATATTGCTGAGCACGATGGAGGTCAGGTGAACGCCGGGCTCCAGCCAGTGGCCGTCCAGCACCGGGACGTTGGAGCTGGTGGCGGCGATGACCATATCGACATCTCTGACGGCCTCCCGGGCGCTGTCCACCGGGCGGATCTCCAGTCCCGTGAGGTCGCCCATCTCATCGGCGAATTCCTTGCGGTGTTCCGGGTTCGGGCTGAACACCTTGACACTGCTGATGTTGCGGATTTCCCGCAACGCGAGCAGGTGGTACTTGGCCTGATTCTGCGATCCCAGCATGCCGATAGTGCCGGCGTCCTTGCGCGCCAGAAGGTCCGTGCCCACCGCGCTGTTGGCGGCGGTACGCAAGGCGGAAACCCCGCTCAGGGACAACTCGCGCGGCCTGGGCTCGCCGATGATGAGGCAGCGCAACTCTCCGGTCTCGGAATCGAAAAGCACCTGCGTGGGACGACCGCGCACGGGAAACGCCTCGATGGAATGCGCTCCGCGGACCGGGTTCTTGGTCCACTCGCAGTGGGTCATGAGGCCGGTGACCCCAACCTCGGGCAGACCCCCCTGATGGACACTGACGCGCACGTTGGACGGCATGTGCGTGCGCCGGCGCACCATGCTGATGTCGGGATTTTGATCCCACTGCGCGAACCCCTCCCGCACCAGGTCGACGGCTTCCTTCATGGTGATCAGGCCGTCGATGTCTTCCGGACGCAATACCAGGATCATGTCGACTCCTCTCTTCGTTCCGACACGAGCCCGCCGCCGGACAAGGCTTGTACCAGCGGCAGGTCTCCTTCCAGAAAGTCTACGTCTTTCAACTCGCCCGCGGCCACCCACGCGATACGCTCGAACACTCGATTGCGCGGGGTTCCGCGGTAGGCGCGCACATCGAAGAAAACCAGCTCTACCCGTGTGCCGTCGGCATAGGCGTGGGCGTGTCGAAAAACCTCGCGGGCCTTCTCCACCGTGATGTCCAGTTCCTCCTTGAGCTCCCTCCGGAGAGCCTCCCGTGCCCCCTCCCCGGACTCGATCTTGCCGCCCGGAAACTCCCACTTGTGCGGGAACGGGCCGTCGCCGCGCCGCTGGCACACGAGGAACCGGTCACCTTGGTGGAGAATTCCGGCAACGACCTTGAGCATCGCCCGCGCTCAGGCGTCGCCGTGGAGCCGGTTGGCTGTCGCGCGTGATTCCTCCCGCTTGGCCGGAGGTTTCAGCTTGCCCGCGACGTTGTCCCGAATCCATTTCGCGTCCCACCATTCCAACGGCAGCACCGCCACCCCGTGGATGTAGACGCCGTAGTGCAGGTGGTCCCCGACGGCGAGCCCGGTCTCGCCGGTGCGGCCGATCCTCGTGCCCTTCTTCACCGTCTGCCCCGCCGCGACGGCGATGGAACTCAGATGGGAGTAGAGGCTGCACAGTCCGAAGCCGTGGTCGATGATTACGGTGTTGCCGTAGATCCCCAGCGGCCCGGCGAACACGACGGCGCCACTGTTGGCCGCTCCCACGGGATAGCGCCGGGTGACCGCCAAGTCGTATCCCAGGTGGCGCGCCTCGTCAATCTTCTCGTCGCGGTAGTAGTAGGAGCGGCGATCGGCGAAGTTGGCCTGGACCGAGGAGTTGGCGAGTTGCGCGAAACGTCCCTCCCACAGCTTCCTCGGCGCGGAGCGCTGGCACGTTTCGCGAATCGTGTCCTCGTTAACCTGCCGCAGGTCTCGGTTCACACTCACGAACTGTTCGCGGGCGCCGCCGCCCGAGCCGCCGGTATCGCCCATCAGCGGCACGATCTTGCGCCGGATGAAGTCGTCGGACACCGGTACCCTCACCGACCGGTACTTGAGAGCCCGGGCATTGTACCTGAGTGGCGACTCCCACCTGTTGCCGGCATGGTCCTCGGCCACGACCATCGCGCGCGCGCCCACCGGGACGTCGTAGGGGTGCGAGAAGAAGGCCAGGTACTCACCGTCATCCGCAAGTGGGTTCTTGTAGGCCGGAAAGAAGTACCCCGCGACCCTGACCCCGGTTCGTTCCGTATCGCGCGACGCCGTGTAGGTCACCAAGCCAGTGCCGCCCTGGGTGACGTACCGGTCGTTACCCGTGATCTCCACGGCGGGAGGCCTGAAGTCCAGAGTGATCTGCTTCTCCAGGATGGTCTCGTTGCCGCGCAGGAAACGCCAGTACGAACGGTCCGCGGCGGTCACCTTCAGAACGCCGGGGCCGTCATTCAACTTGTACCTGCCCGGATCGAGCTGCACGGGGATATCGGTGGAGTGCACGGCGGTCGAGAACTGTTGGGAGTGGATGGGAGTGGACACGCCGGCGGAGACCACGTCGATGGAGACGTGGGAGAGGCCGGTGCCGCGGTCGCCCACCTTCACCGCGAAAGCCCGACGGCCGAGGGTCTCCCGTTCGAGATGGACGTCGATCCGCGGCGCGTACCATTCCAGTTGCCGGACCAGCAGGATGCCCCCCAGGATCACCAGCACCACCATGGCAAGGGCTCCCAGAAGGCCCATGTTTCTTCTCGGTAGGGACATCCAACCTTTTCGCCTTCGAGCCATGTCAACCGGTATTGTCTGGAATAAGCCGAAGTCTCATTCCGCCAGTTCCCAAGTCGTGCCGGAGGGACCGTCCCTCAGCAGAACGCCCTTTTCCTTCAACGCGTCACGGATGCCGTCGGCCTGCCCCCAGTCCTTCACGCGGCGGGCGGCGTTGCGCTCTTCGATCATCCGCCGGATCTCGTCCTCGGACAGGTCGAGGCGCGCAAGCCCGCTCCGGCGCCGTTCTTCCAGAAAACGCTCGGGCGGCGCCTGCATGAGTCCGAGGGCTTCGGTCATGGCCCGGAGCCCGTTGCGCCTTCCGTCCAGCGCGCGCGTGTGGCCCTCGTCCAGCAGCCGGTTCACCGCCCGAAGCTCCTCGAACACCACGGCCAGGGCCCGGGGAGTGTTGAAGTCGTCGTCCATCTCGCCGCGGAAGTCGTCCATGGGGCCGGACTCGGCCGCGCCGTCGGGAGACGGGCCGATAAGGCGTTCCGCCCTGCTCGCGGTCTCGTACAACCGCGCCACCGTGCGCTGGGCCTCGGTCAGGCCTTCTTCTGAGAACTCGATGGGGTTGCGGTAGTGGGTCGTCAGCATGTAGAGGCGCAGCGCCACGGGATCGAAGCGCTCCAGCACCTCCTTGATGCTGAGGATGTTGCCCACCGACTTGGACATCTTTTCCTTGGCCAACTGGACGAAACCGTTGTGAATCCAGTAGCGCGCGAAAGGCTTGCCGGTGCCGCATTCGGATTGGGCGATTTCGTTCTCGTGGTGGGGGAAGACGAGGTCCTGTCCGCCTCCGTGAATGTCGAAGGGTTGACCCAGGTACCGGGTGCTCATGACCGAGCACTCGATGTGCCAGCCCGGCCGTCCCCTGCCCCAAGGGCTGTCCCAGAAGGGCTCGCCTTCCCTGCCGGCCTTCCATAGGGCGAAGTCCATGGGATGGCGCTTGCGGTCGTCCACCTCGACACGCGCGCCCGCGGTCATCTCGTCGAGGCTCCGGCTCGACAGCCGGCCGTATTCCGGGAAGCTCTCCACCGCGAAATAGACGTCGCCGGCCACGGCATAGGCGTGACCGCGTTCCACCAGCGCGGCGATGAGCGCGATCATCCCGTCGATATGCTCCGTGGCGCGGGGCTCCACGGTCGGTTCCGCGAGGCCCAGGGCGGCAGCGTCCCGGTGGAACTCGTTGATGTAGCGCTGCGCCAGCGCCTCGGGCGCGATCCCCTCCTCGTTCGCCCGGTTGATGATCTTGTCGTCGACGTCGGTGAAGTTGCGCACGAAACGGCAGTCGAAGCCCAGGAAGCGCAGGTAGCGGTGGATGACGTCGAAGGTCAGGAGGGCACGGGCGTGGCCGATGTGGCACTGGTCGTAGACGGTGACGCCGCACACGTACATGTTCACCGTGCCCGGCGTGAGCGGTACGAACGGCTCTTTCTTCCCGCTCATGGTGTTGGTGATGCAAAGAGCCATTTCCGGTCATCTTACGTCACGCCGTGGAATTTGCAAAATGCGCCGGCCCCGGCGGGCCGATTCCCGGTTCCAGGGTTGCGGAAGCAGGCAAAAATGCTTACATCGTCACCCCATGACCAACCAAAGACCCTACGAGGATCTCCGCGAGTTCCTCTCCGTGCTGGAGGACGCCGGCAAGCTCATCCGCATCACTCATGAAGTCAACAAGGACACCGAGTTGCACCCGCTGGTGCGGCTGCAATTCCGCGGGCTTCCGGACGACCAGCGCAAGGCCTTCCTGTTCGAGAACGTGATCGATTCCAAGGGGCGCCGCTACGACGGATCGGTGCTGGTGGGCGGATTGTCGGGCTCCACCGACATCTACTGCCTGGGCCTCCAGTGCAGCCCCGACGAGGTCCCCGACCGGTGGGTGGAGGCCATGGAGAACCCCATTCCTCCGGAGATGGTGCCCCAGGG
This sequence comes from Candidatus Binatia bacterium, assembly GCA_022823055.1. Lineage (GTDB taxonomy): Bacteria > Desulfobacterota > Binatia > UBA9968 > JAJDTQ01 > JAJDTQ01. Next base: position 7,203 of record JAJDXX010000041.1, read on the forward strand.
TCCGGTCATGGAGGTGATCCACAAGGGGGACGACCTGGCCGCCGCCGGCGGATTCGCGCGGTTTCCCATACCCATCTCCACTCCCGGGTTCGACAACGGACCCTACATCACCGCGGGCCATTGGATCACCAAGGACCCCGTGACCGGCGAGCGGAACGTCGGCAACTACCGCGGACTGGTCAAGTCGCCACTGCGTTGCGGCGCCAACGCGGGCACGCCCCAGGACCTGGTGCGCCACTGGGAGAAGTGCCGGGAGCGGGGCATCCCGCTGGAGGTGGCCATTGCCGTAGGCACGGTGCCGGCGGCCTCCTACACCGCGACACAGAAGGTGCCGCCGGACATGGACGAACTCGCCCTGGCCGGCGGGCTCGCCCGCACCCCGCTCCAACTCGTGAAGTGCCAGACCGTGGACCTGGAAGTGCCGGCCACGGCCGAGGTGGTGTTCGAGGGGATCATCCCCACCAACTACCTGGAAGAGGAAGGCCCCTTCGCCGAGTCCATGGGCTACGTCGACCCCCGGACCGTGGGTCCGGTGATGGAGCTTACTTGCGTCATGCACCGCAAGGACCCCATCTGGGTCTCCATCATCAGCCAGGTCACCCCCAGCGAGAGCTCCAAGATCAAGGCCATGGGCATGAGCACCCTGGTGCACCGCTACCTGAACCGCAAGGGCTTCGACTCGGTGCAGGAAGTGTACATGATGGAGGAGCTGGTGAACCTGCGGCCCTACGTCGCGGTGCGGATGAACAAGACGGACGACGAGGAGCCGCGGCGGGTCATGGACGCCGTGCTGCAGTACGGCGACCGGGTCGGCAAGCTCATCGTGGCGGTGGACGAGGACATCAACGTCAACGATCCGGTGGCCGTCACCTGGGCCATCACCCACCGGTGCCAGCCCCATCGGGACGTCACCATCGTGCCCGACCGGCCCTTCGGCGCCACCCCCATCGGCATGGTGGTGAGCCATCCTTCCAGCCGCTACGACAGCACCGACTCGGCGCTCCTGATCGACGCCACCCGAAAGGCGGACCTGCCGCCGCTGTCGCTGCCCAAGAAGCCCTACATGGAGCGGGCGGTGGAACTGTGGAAGGAGTTGGGGCTCCCCGAACTGCAGCTCAAGGAGCCGTGGCACGGCTACCTCATGGGCCTCTGGCCCGACGAACTGGACGAGGAAGCGCGCATGGCGGCCGAGGGCGATTACGAGAAGGTGGGCGAAAAGCTCGAGGGCACGCGCGTCAGCGTCGGCGAGGGACAGACCCTCAAGTCCATCCGGCTGGAATGGGGCAAGACCCACTCCGGTCGGTCCGTGTAAGGAAGCCCCGTACCCGGCACGGCTCCGAGCGGTACCGCCGGGCCGGAACTGCTTTCCCACACGCGCGATCGCGGCTCCGCGCGGATTCGAGGTCAACGATGAAAAGAGAAATGGTACTGAACGTCAACGGCGAGGAGCACGACGTCGAGATCGAGCCCAACCGCCTGCTGCTGGAGGCCTTGCGCGAGGATGTCGGCCTCACCGGCACCAAGGAGGGCTGCAGCATCGGCGTGTGCGGCGCGTGCAGCGTCATCGTCGACGGGCGCTTGGTAAGCGCGTGCCTGACGCTGGCCGCGGCCTGCGAAGGAAAGAAGATAGAGACCATCGAAGGGCTGGCCCGGGACGGCGAACTGCACCCGCTGCAGCGCGCCTTCGTGCAATTTGGCGGTTTTCAGTGCGGCATCTGCACCCCGGGCCAGATCATGGCCGCCAAGGCGCTGCTGGACCACAATCCGAACCCGACCACCGACCAGGTGAAGGAATGGATGTCGGCCAACCTTTGCCGCTGCACGGGCTATTACAAGATCCTGGAGTCGGTCATGGCCGTGGTGGAAGGGAAAGTGGACGAAGGCCGTCGCGACGAAGCCGTGCGTCAAGCGAGGATCCAGAGCCTCTACCAGTCGGACACCTACAAGAGCAACGCGTCCGACTAGCGTCCTGCGTACAACGACGTCCTTTGGGGGAAACATGAGCAAGGCAGAAAACTTCGCGGTACTCGGGCAGAACGTGGACCGCTTCGAGGGCCACGACAAGGTGACGGGAAGCGCGGCGTACGTCGCCGACGTGTTTCTGCCGGGGATGTTGACGGGCCGGATCCTGAGGAGCCCCCTGCCCCACGCGCGCATCCGCAACATCGACACCAGCCGGGCGGAGAAGCTCCGCGGCGTGAAGGCTGTGGTCACCGCCGAGGACACCATCAAGAAGGGCTGGGGCGTCTTCTTTCCGGACCAGTACCCCTTGTCCGTGGGCAAGGCCCGGTACGTCGGCGAGGAAGTGGCGGCGGTGGCCGCCATCGACCGCGACACGGCGGAGGAGGCACTGGAGCTCATCGACATCGACTGGGAGGAGCTCCCCGCGGTGTTCGACGCAGCGGAGGCCATGCAGCCGGACGCGCCCCTGATCCACGAGGAGAAGGAGAACAACATCGCCCTCACCATCGATGTGGTGCGGGGCGACATCGACGCCGCTTTCAAGGACTCGGACCTGGTCATCGAGGACAGCTTCGAGAGCGTGCCCCAGTGGCACTCGGCCATCGAGACCATCGGCAGCGTCGCCGACTACTCGGCCAACGGCAAGTACACGGTCTACATGAACACCCAGACGCTGTTCATGGCGCGCATGCGCCTGGCCACGGCCCTGGGCGTGCGCGAGGCCGACGTGCGCGTCATCCAGACCGCGGTGGGCGGCGGCTTCGGCGGCAAGTCCTGCGATGACAACAACGCCATGGTGGCGGCGATCCTGGCGCGCAAGGCGCGCCGCCCGGTGAAGATCATCAACACCCGGGAGGAGGAGTTCCTCGCCGGCAGCCGGCCGCGGGTGAACATGAAAGTGTGGATGCGCATGGGCTTCAAGAAGGACGGCCGCATCCGCGCCAAGCACATGCGCATCATCGCCGACAACGGCGCCTACAGCGGCAAGGCCCCGGCCATCACCGGAGTGGCGGCGCTGCGCCACGACACCTGCTACAAGTACTCGGACGTGCGCTCCGAAGCCTACCTGGTCTACACCAACAAGATCCCCACCGGCGCCTTCCGCGGCTTCGGCAACCCGTCGGCGGAGTTCTCCGTCGAGCAGATGATGGACATCGCCGCGGACGAGCTGGGCATGGACCCGTTCGAGATGGCGCGCCTCAACGCCGCCGAGGAGGGCTACGTCTCGCCCCACGGCAACCGGGTCATAAGCTGCGAGCTTCGGCAGTGCATCGACCGCACCGAGCGCATGATCGGCTGGAAGGAGAAGCGCGCCGCCCGCAAGCCCAACCGCGGCCTAGGCATGGGCTGCACCGTGCACGTGAGCGGCAAGCGCCACTTCGGCGACTACGACGGCAGCTCGGCCACCATCAAGATGAACGAGGACGGCAAGGCCTTCATCCTGAGCGGCGAGGGCGAGACCGGCCAGGGGCACTGGACGGCCATGTGCCAGATCGCCGCCGAGGAGCTGGGCGTCCCCTTCTCCGACGTGGCCATCTCGGAGGCCGACACCGACCTCACCACCTTCTGTCTCGGCAACTACGCCAGCCGGCTCACCTACGTGGCCGGCAACGCGGTGAAGAACGCCGCCACCGCGGTCAAGGAAATCCTGCACGAGACCGCCGCGGAAATGCTGGAGTGCGACCCCTCCGACCTGGTGTCGCGGGACGGCTTCATCTTCGTCAAGGGCGCCGAACAGCGCTCCATCAGCGTGGCCGACGTGGTGCGCGGACGGCAGTTCCGGCGCGGCGGCGCGCCCGTGGTGGCATCGGGCAGCTTCGACGCCGACTCGGTCAGCCAGGACGCCCTGCGCTACGGCAACGAGTCCGGCGCCTACAACTTCGGCTGCCAGGCCGCGGAGGTGGAGGTGGACCCGGACACGGGCCACGTCAAGGTGATCCAGTACGCGGTGGCGTCGGACTGCGGCACGGTGATCTACCCCATTGGCGCCGAGGGTCAGGTGGAAGGCTCCATCGCCCAGGGGCTGGGCTACGCGCTCATCGAAGGCATCCGCATGGAGGAAGGCCGCCCGGTGAACCCCAACTTCAGCGACTACCGGCTGGCGTCCATGCGCGACATGCCCGACCTGGTGCACGAGTTCGCCGATTCCTACGAGCCCACCGGCCCCTTCGGCGCCAAGGGGCTGGGCGAGTTGGGCATGGACCCGGTGGCGGCCATCATCAGCAACGCCATCTACGACGCCGTGGGCGTGCGCATCCGCACCCTGCCCATCACCGAGGAGAAGGTGCTGCGCGCCCTGCAGGAAAAGAAGAACGGGAGCTGACAACATGCGCGCCAAGTTCGAATACCTCGCGCCCACGAGCCTCGACGAGGTCTGCGCGTTGCTCCAGGAACACGAGGGCGACGCCAAGCTGCTGGCCGGCGGCACCGCCCTGGTCATGTGGCTGCGCATGGGGCTTCTGAGCCCCGGCTACGTCATCGACCTGGAAAACGTGCCGGGACTCGACGGCATCACCTACGACCCGGCCGACGGCCTGCGCATCGGCGCCGGCGTGAAGCACCGAGACCTGGAGCTGTGCCCGGAGGTGCGGGAGCACTATCCCCTGCTCCAGGAGACCTTCTACAAGGTGGCGCAGCCGCGCATCCGCCTCATGGCCACGGTGGGCGGCAACCTCAGCCACGGCGATCCCATGACCGATCCCGGCGCGAGCTTCATGGCCCTGGACGCGGAGGTGACGCTGCGCAGCAGCCGCGGCGAGCGCACCGTGTCGGTGGAGGACTTCTTCGTGGATTACTACGAGACCGCGCTGGAGCCCGACGAGATCCTCACCTCCATCCACGTACCGCCGCCGGCCGGACCGGCGTGGTCCCACATCAAGTTCACCCCGCGCAGCGAGGAGGACTTCGCCACGGTGGGCGTGGCCGTGACCCTGACCGGCACGAGCAGCCGCTGCGACGACGCGCGCATCGCCCTCAACTCCGTGGGCCCCACCATCTTCCGCGCCCGCGCCGCCGAAGACGTGCTGCGCGGCCGTGACCTCAGCCCCGCGCGGATCGAGGAGGCCGGCGCTGCGGCCGCCGACGCGTCCGATCCCATCGAGGACGTGCGCGGCTCGTCCGACTACAAGCGCGACCTGACCGCGGTGTTCGTACACCGGGCCCTGGAGCAGGCAGCGGCGCGGTTGGGCTGAGGCGAGAGATTTCATGTTGCGGAGAAATGGCGCCGCCGTCCCGTACGGTCATTCCGGCGAAAGAGGCTGCATCAAACCTCTCCAGGCGGAGACGTACCAGCTACGTCATTCCCGCGGAACAGGCTGTGTCAAAACTCTGCTCGGACACGAAACGGCACCAACTCCCCGAATCGTCATTCCCGCGGAAGCGGGAATCCAGGGGTTGGGAGGGGGCAAACGGCCGTATTCCCCGCCGCACCACCCCTGGATTCCCGCTTCCGCGGGAATGACGTAGCTGGTACGTCGTTGCCTCGCGAGTCTTGGCACACCCTGTCTCGCGGGAAAGACGACCAGATGGGCCCGGGCACACCGAACTATTGGGGACCTCATTCATGGCCGTAGACGAAAACTGGGACGTCATCCTCATCGGCGCAGGGCAGAACAACTTCGCGCTGGGTACCTACCTGGGCATGGCCGGCCTTGAGACCGTCATCTGCGAAAGTCGGCTGGAGAACGGCGGGCGGCTCTTCTCCGAAGAGATCACCCTGCCCGGCTACTGGCACAACAGCCTTGCCTACTTCCAGGACAACCGCGAAGTCTCGCCGGTGTGGCGGGAGCTCGACTGGGAGAACGGGCACCACGCCGAGTTCGTGACACCGCCGGTCATCAGCACCCTGCTGCTGCCCGGCGGCGCCTCGGTCTCCCATCACCAGGACCTGGACGGCACGCTGGCGTCGCTGGCGCACCACTCCGCCGCGGATCGCGCCGCGTGGAAGGACGCGCACGAGCGGTTTGGCGGCATCGTCCGGGACATCGTGATCCCGTCGTACTATGCCCCGCCCGAGGCTCCGGGCGCACTGGAGGACCGCATTGCCGCGGACCCCGCGGGTTCGGACTTCCTGCGCCTCGCGCGCCTGAGCGCCGCGGAAGCGGCCGAGCAGCTCTTCGAGAGCGATGCCGTGCGCACCCTGGTGCTGTCGCAGATGGCCATCCCGCGCGGCTGGGCGCTGGACTACGAGGGGGGTGGGCGCGAAGTGCTGGCCCTCATCGCGGGGGACGAGCGCCCGCAACTCGCGCGCGGCGGCTCCCACTCCATCGCCCAAGTGCTGCAGCGCGCCTACGTGATGCACGGCGGGCAGATCCGCGCGCTGCACCACGTGGACAAGATCCTGGTGGAGAACGGCCGCGCGGTGGGTGTACGGTTGCGCGACGGCCGTGAGTGGAAGGCGCGCCGGGCGGTGGTGTCCAACGTGGACCCCTATGGCACCTTGATCGACATGGTGGGCGAAGAGCACCTGGAGGGCGGTTTCGCACAGGCCGTGCGCGCCATCGAGCCCGACGAATTCTCCTACTTCCAGGTGCACTTGGCGCTCAAGGCGCCCTTGCGCTTCGCCGTGCACGAGGCCGCCGACGGGTTCGTAGGTCAGGCCATGAACGTCAACTACGGCCCGCGCTCCGTCGGGGACCTCCGGGCCATGTGGCGCGAGATCCGCGCCGGCGAGTTTCCCGAGCACCCATGCCTGCACATCACCTGCCCCACTTGGTTCGATGCGCTGCAGGCGCCGCCGGCCAAGCACACAGCGTCGGTGTTCATGCCGGTTCCCTACCAGCTCAAGGGCCACCAACCCGAGGACTGGGTCCGTCTCAAGAACGGTTTCATGGAGCAGGTGTTGTCGACGCTGCGCGAAGTCGCCACCAACCTCACCGACGACAACATCGTGATGAAGGTGCCCATGGACCCGTGCTACCTGGCCGGCCGCTGGCAGAACATGCGCCGGGGCTCGGTGTGGGTGGCCCGGAAAACCCCGGACCAGATGGGCGACAACCGGCCCATCCCGCAACTGGCGCAATACCGCACGCCCATCGAGGGCCTGTACCAAGTGGGCGTGGCCACGCACCCCGCGGACGCGGTCATCGCCGGCTCCGGACGGGCCGCCTGGAGCGTCCTGCGTGAAGACCTGGGTCTGGGGAACTGAAGGAAGCAACGGAGGCGGGTGAACCATGGCGAAGGTAATGCACTACGACGGGGTGGTGATCGGCGCGGGCCACAACGGCATGATCTGCGCCGGCTACCTGGGAAAGTCCGGGCAGAAGATCCTCGTCGTCGAGAAGAACATGGAAGTCGGCGGCGGTCTCGACTCCCACGAGGACCGCAACTACCCCGGGTTCTGGCACAACATCCACTCTGTGTTCCACCGCGGGCTGATGATGCTGCCGTGGTTCCAGGACCTGGAGATGGAGCGCATGGGCATCCACTACTACAAGCCCGACCCGGGCGTGGTGCAGCACTTCCTCGACCGCACCTACCTGGGCTGGTTCGCCGACGTGGAGCGCACCATCGCCACCATCGAGCAGTTCTCACCGAAGGACGCCGCAAGTTTTCGGGACATCTGGAGCCGCTGGCAGCCGGTGGTGAAGAACATCGTGTTCCCGGAGACCTACTGCCCGCCCATCCCCATCAACGAGAAGCGGCCGCTGCTGCAAGGACTGCCGGAAGGGCGCGAGTACCTGCGCTACTTCGACACCACGCCCGAGGAGTTCATCCTGGAACACTTCGAGCACACGCGGGTGCGCGCCTTCATCGGCTTCCTGGCGGTGATGCGCGGCTATGAGCTGGATGCGCCCAACACCGGGTACCTGGTGCCGGCCATGATCGCCTGGGGGGTCAACCCGCAACTCTGCCGCGGCACTTCCCACGCCCTAGGCGACAACCTGGCGCACATGCTGTCGCACAACGGCGTGGACTACATCGAGGCGGTGGGCGTCGAGCGCATCCTGGTGGATGGCGGTCGCGCCAGCGGAGTGGTGCTGGAGGACGGCACGGTGGTGCACGCCAAGCGCTTCGTGGCCTCCAACGTGAACCCGGTGGAGACCTTCATCAAGCTCGTGGGAGCGGAGAACCTCGACGCGGAGTTCAGCGCCCAGGCGGCAGCGTTCAAGTTCTCCAAGACCACCCCGATCTTCGCCACCAACCTGGCCCTGAACGAGCGGCCCCGCTACATCACCGAGGACGCGCATCCCGAGGTGGCTGAGAGCTTCATGCACATCGTCGGGCTGGAGACCTACGAGGACCTGCGCAACCTGTTCGACGACTGCCGCACCGGCCAGCTTCCGCGCAAGCCCTTCATGAACGGCGCCACCCCCTCGTACCACGACCCCACCCAGGCGCCTCCGGGCAAGGCCACCGCGTTCATGTGGCAGCTCTCGCCGTACAACCTGTGGGGCAATCCGCTCAACTGGGACAAGGTCAGGGGCGAGTGGTTCGAGCGCCAGCTCGGCGTGTGGCGCCAGTACGCGCCCAACCTCACCGACGACAACATCCTGTCGCGCGACTCCACCACCCCGCTGGACATCGAACGCCACGACCGCAACATGTACGAGGGCGACTGGATGGTGGGCGAGTACACCGGCGACCAGGCGCTGGAGAACCGCCCCTTCCCCGGATGGGGCCACTACCGCACTCCCGTCTCCGGGCTCTACCTGTGCGGCTCCTCGACCCATCCCGGCGGCAACATCACCGGCGCCCCAGGGTACAACGCCGCCCAGACCATCGCCCGGGACCTGGGCCTGAAGCTCTGGTGGGAGCCGCTGGACCTGCGCCGGCAACTCCGGGAGATGAACGAGCGCGTGGCGGCGAACGCCAGCGTGGCGGGTTAGCGATGCTCTTCTTTCCGCCATTCCCGCGGAACAGACTGTGTCAGACTCATGAGGCAGAGACCCCTCGAATCGTCATTCCCGCGGAAGCGGGAATCCAGGGGTTGGGAGGGGCCAAACGGCCGTATTCCCCGCCGCTCCACCCCTGGATTCCCGCTTCCGCGGGAATGACGGAAAGGGGGGACGCGAAATGACGGAAAGGGACGTGGGAATGGTGGTTCAGGGCTGCTGGGAACTTCACGACTGCGGGTAGGACATGGGACGACTCGATGACAAGGTAGCCATCGTAACTGGGGGCGCGCGCAACATCGGCGCGGTGTACGCCCGTACGCTGGCTGGCGAAGGCGCTCGCGTCGTCGTGGCGGACGTGCTCGACGGCTCGGCGGCCGCGCGAGCCATACGCGACGCGGGCGGCGAGGCCGTGAGCGTCGAGGTGGACGTCTCGCGGGAAGACGACACCCTGCACATGGCCAAAGCGGCCATGGACGCCTTCGGGCGCATCGACTTGCTGGTGAACAACGCCGCGATATACGTCAGCATCCAGCGGCGGCCGTTCCACGAGATCTCCGCGGAGGAATGGGACCGGGTCACGGCGGTGAACATCAAGGGCGTGTTCCTGTGCGCCAAGGCCGTGTTCCCGCACATGCGCGACCAGGGCGGCGGGCGCATCATCAACATATCCTCCAACACGGTGATGGCCGGCACGCCCAACTTCCTGCACTACGTGGCGTCCAAGTCGGCGCTCATCGGCATGACCCGTTCCATGGCGCGGGAGCTGGGTGCCCACGGCATCAGCGTCAACGCCATCGCCCCCGGCCTGGTGGAGCACGAGGGCCAGACGGTGCCCCCGGAGTTGTCCGCCAGCCGCGTGAGCGCCCGTTCCATCCAGCGCCGGCAGACGCCCGAAGACCTCACCGGCGCCGTCGTCTACCTCGCCGCCTCCGACAGCGATTTCGTCACCGGCCAGACCCTGGTGGTGGACGGCGGCGACATCCTGTACTGAGACCGATGGCGACCTCGGCTGCACGGCGCCATACCCGCGAACCCCTACCGTCCGGTCAATGCCTCGCCATCGCAGGGGGCAGCCCGGCCCACGGATACCATCGCTGACGAACCCCGGCACGCCCATGCCCAAGAGCCTGCGCACCTTCCTCGACGACCTGCGGCGCCAGCGCCCCGGGGAACTCGTGCACGTCACCCGGCCGGTGAACCCCGCGCGTCACGACGTTTCCGCCCTCATCGCCCAGTTGGCCGAGCGCAAGCAGTTCCCGGTGCTCCTGTTCGAGCGTCCGAAAGACCTTCACGGGAACACATCCGAAGTCCGGCTCGCCATGAACTGCGAGGTCTCCATGGGCAAGTTCCAGACCGCCCTGGGGGTGCCGCCGGAGACCACCCGGGCGGACCTGGCCCTGGAGTGCCTGCGCCGGGAGGCCAACCCCATCGCGCCCGTGGTCGTGGAACCGTCTGAAGCACCGGTCAAGGAAATCGTCCAACGAGGCCCGCAAGTGGACCTGTTCGAGCTGCCCGTGATGCGGCACCACGCCCTGGACGGCGGCCCGTACATCGACATGCCGAGCCTCGGTATCGACCGCCGCTCGGGTGTGTACAACGTCTCCTACCACCGCATGGAGGTGAAGGACCGGAACCACACCGGCTTCTACCTCTCCCTCCAGCACCTGTGGCGCATCTTCCGCGACTACGAGGACAACGGACAGGAGTGCCCGGTGGCCGCGGTGACCGGCCACCACCCGGCGTTCAACATCGGCGCCTGCTACCGCGGCCCGTTCGACGCCGACGAGCTGGACATCATCGGCGGCTACCTGCAGGAACCCCTCAGGCTGACACCGTCCGAGACCTTCGGCGAGCGCCTGCTGGTACCCGCCGATGCAGAGATTGTCATCGAAGGTGCGCTGATTCCGGGCAAGCGCGTGGTCGAGGGACCCTTCGGCGAGGTGCACGGCTACGTAGGTCCTCAGGGCTACCGGCAGGCCGCCTTCCTGGAAGTACGCGCCGTCACCCGCCGCCGGGACGCCATCCACCAGTCCGTGATCACCCCGGACGGCGACAAGCCCTGGATGGACCTTGCGCGCGAAGGCGCCTACCTGCGCCGCTGCCGCGAAGCCGTGCCCGGCGTCACCGCCGTGTGCAAGAACGGGCGCCACGCCCTCATGAACGTGTTCATCGCCATGAAGAAGATGTCCGAGGGAGACCCGGGCCGAGCCGCCGCCGCCGCGCTGAGCTTCGACCAGTGCAAGCACGTGTTCATTTTCGACGACGACATCGACATCTACAACCCCACCGAAATCCTCTGGGCCCTCGCCACCCGCGTCCAGCCCCACCGCCAAGTCTCGCTCATCACCGACATGATGCGCGGCCCCCTGATCGACCCCTCCATGGACGAAGGCATCCGAACCTCCGCCATGATCATCGACGCCACCCGCCCCCTGGACCGACCCTTCTCCCCCGTCTCCAAGTGCCCGGACGAGGCCCTCGCGCGCATCCGCGTAGAGGACTACCTCCCCCGCGACCTTCTGGACGCCATCCCCGTAGACCGCACCACGTACTGGGGCTGATGTCCGAAACCCGCCCCCTCCACCCCCGGATTCCCGCTTTCCAGGCTGTGTCAAAACTCTCAGGGCAATGACGGATCAACATTCGGCAAAAATCTGACCAATTGCCCACGCACAGGATGACGGGTCAGGCCCACCAGGGGATGTTGGGTCCGCCCTCCATCCCC
>JAJDXX010000128.1 GCA_022823055.1 Candidatus Binatia bacterium
CCCCGGGGGGGGGGGGGGGCACCCGGGCCCCCCCCCCACCTCGGTGACCTTGCGAACGAGAGGACTTCTCGCCGCTTTCCCCATGGTTTCGATAACCGGCCGCCCCGTGCGCCGCCGACACCTCAATTGATCCCGGTCACCTCCCTCCCTCACCTGAACGCCCTGCTCAACTCCGCCAGCGCTATCCTGTTGCTGACCGGCTACTACTTCATCCGGCAACGCAACATCGCTGCGCACCGTCGCTGCATGCTCGCCGCGCTGGGCAGTTCCGGCCTGTTCCTGATCTCGTACCTGATCTACCACTTCAGCGTAGGGTCGGTCCGTTTCCAGGGCACGGGTTGGATACGCCCCGTGTACTTCGCCGTGCTCGTCTCCCACACCGTTCTCGCCACCGCCATCGTGCCGCTGGTCCTTCTGACCGTCGTGCGTGCCTGGCGCGAGCGCTTCGACAAGCACCGCGCCATCGCGCGCTGGACCCTGCCCCTGTGGCTCTACGTATCCGCCACCGGGGTTGCGGTGTACTGGATGCTGTATCAGATGAGCTATTAGCGCAGGTCAGGTCTGCTTCTCCAACAGCGTGACCCCGCGTTCACGGAACGCGATCCGGACACGGGAGCCCGCCGGGACCGGCGCGTCGAACCGGTAGTCCGCGACAAAGATCTCCCCGAGCCCCGTGTCGAGGGTGTACTCGACGTGACTGCCGACGTAGGTGCTCTTCAGCACCGTTCCCGTGAATCCGCTCTCGTCTTTGCTCGTTTCCAAGATCACCGCTTCCGGCCGGACCGCGATCTTGACCGGACCGACCGGAAGCTCCCGGTGAGGCAGACGAAGCTCCATCCCGCCGCCGACGCGGATGGTCGCGTGCCCGCCGTCACGGCTGAGCATCTCGGCATCCAGGACATTGGCGTCGCCGATGAAGTCGGCGACGAAGAGGTCGCGCGGGGCCTCGTAGAGCTCGGTGGGCGCGCCTTCCTGCGCGATCTCCGCGTTGCGCATGACGATGATGCGGTCCGACACCGCCAGGGCTTCCTCCTGGTCGTGGGTGACGTAGACCGTCGTCAGGGCGAGGCTCTGCTGCAGCTCCCTGATTTCTTCCCGCACCTGGCGGCGCAGCTTGGCGTCGAGGTTGGAGAGAGGCTCGTCGAACAGCAGCACCGTCGGCTCGAGGACCAGGGCGCGGGCGACCGCGACACGCTGTTGCTGTCCGCCGGAGAGCTCGCTCGGCAGGCGCTCTCCGTAACCGGAAAGCCCCACCAGCTTCAGGCCGTCCTCGGCCCGGTCCCGTATCTCCGCCTTGGTGATGCCGCTCACCGAGAGGCCGTAGGAGACGTTCTCGAACACCGTCATGTGGGGAAACAGGGCATAGGACTGGAACACCATGGAGACGTCCCGGGCGCTGGCCGGCAGGCGGGAAACGTCGTCGCCGCCGATGAAGACGCTGCCGGACGTGGGCATTTCCAGGCCGGCGATGAGGCGGAGGGTCGTCGTCTTGCCGCACCCGCTCGGTCCCAGCAGGGTCACCAGGTCGCCGGCCTGGACCTCGAAGGAGATCCGGTCGACCGCGACCACCGCTCCGTAGTGCTTGCTCACGCCGTCGAATCGCACCGCGGCGGCCTGTCCCTCGATGTTCATCCCACCGCTCCTCCCGCGCCGAAGGCGACGTTCATGTCCTCTCGGCGGCCGATGCGCCGTTCGCCGACAACCAACTGTATCAGCAGGATCACCACCACCATGACCACTATCAGCACCGAACTGTAGGCGATGGAGAGTCCGTAGTCGCCGTTCTCCACCCGGCCGATGATGTAGGACGTGGCCATGTCATAGTTGGCGCTGACCAGGAAGATTACCGCGCTGATGGCCGTCATGGCGCGCACGAAGCTGAAGACCAGTGCTGCGATCACCGCCGGACGGAGGAGCGGCAGCACGACCTTGCGGACGGTGGCGAAGGAGCTGGCGCCCAGGGTCAATGAGGCCTCGTCCAGGCTCTTGTCGATCTGGGTCATGGCGGCGATGCCGGCACGGACGCCCACCGGCATGTTCCGGAAGATGAAGCAGATGACCAGTATGATGCCGGTGCCGGTGAGCTCGATGGGCGGCACGTTGAACGCCAGGATGTAGCCGACGCCGATGACGGTGCCGGGTATCGCGAAGCTCAACATGGTGCCGAACTCGAAAGCCTGCTGGCCCGCGAACTTCTGGCGGATCAGCAGATAGGCGGTGAGCAGCCCCACCGCCGCGGTCAGGGGGGCGGAGATGAGGGAGATGTAGATGGTCGTCCAGAAGGAGTTCCAGGCCGCGCCCGACCAGACCAGGCCCCCTGTTCCGGTGGTGATGGAAAAGGCGTCCATATAGTGGCGCAGGGTGAGGCTGTGATCCCGGCCCCAGAGCTCCACGAAACCGCCGAACATGATCATGCAGTAGATGACCGCCGTCAGACCGGCCCAGGGCAGGGCCGAGCCGTAGGCCAGCCAGACCACGCGGCGGGGCAAGGGGACATGAAGGCCGGCGTCGCCCTTGCCCGTGACGGTGGCGTAGGACTTGTGTCCCAGCCAGCGATGTTGGGCCCAGAACGCGGTCAGGGTGAAGGCCAGCAGAATGATGGCCAGGACCGCGGCCCGGCCCTGGTCGTTCTGCGCTCCGACGATGGCGAAGAAGATGGATGTCGACAGGACGTCGAAGTTGCCCCCCAGGACCAGCGGATTGCCGAAGTCGGCGAGGCTCTCGATGAAGCCCACCAGGAAAGCATTGGCCAGGCCCGGACGCATCAGCGGCAACGAGACCGTGGTGAAGGTGCGCCAGTTGCCGGCGCGCAGGGTCTGCGAGGCTTCTTCCATCGAAGGGCTCACCCCTTCGACGACTCCGATCAGGACCAGGAAGGCGATGGGCGTGAAGGCCAGGGTCTGGGCCAGCCAGATACCGGGCAGGCCGTAGATGTAGCGCCCCGGCGTCGTGCCGGTGATGGTCTCGATGGCCTGGGTCACCGTGCCCGACGCGCCGAACAGAAGGATGATGGCGAGGCCGATGACGAAGGGCGGGGTGATGATCGGCAGAACGCTCAGGAGGCGCAGCAGCCGCTTGGCGCGGAAGCCGGTGCGGGTCGCCAGCAGGGCGAAGGCCAGTCCAAGGACCGTCGTGCTGGCGGCCACCAGGATCGCCATCAACAGGGAGTTCCAGGCGATGCCGCAGTTGACGTTGGCGGTCAGGCAGCCCACGCCCCAGATGTCGTGGCTGAACAGCTTCTCGACGAAGAGGTAGGGAACGAAGTTGTAGTCGTTGTCCTGGAAGGCGCTGGCCAGGATGCGGACCACCGGGAAGAAGATGAAGGCGGCGACCAGCGCGATGACGAGGGCGATGGAGCCGACCACAAAGCCGTCGCCGTTGATGGCCCCGCGCGCGGCGAGTCCCTGGGCGAACAGGAAGAGAAACGCCGCCGCTACCGACAAGGCGCCGTAGCCCATGCCGAACTGGCGGTCGCCGAGGGGGCCGAACAGCCCCTCCAGAGTGGCGTACTCCCAGCCGCCGATGCCGATCAGGAAGCCCTGCCCCAGGAAAAAGACGGCGCCCACGGCACCTGCCGCCAGCAGGACCCTGGAGAAGAGGGGGTCCGTACGCGGGCGCCGCAGCACCAGCAGAGGGGCCGCCAGCGGCAGCACCATCGGCGCCAGCCACCAGCGGCCGAAAAGGAGTATTTGTAGGAGGGCCGGGGCCGCATCGGCCCCGGCCGGGTAGTCGAACAGCCAGGCTAAGGACCAGAACCCGTCCTCCACGCCGTACCAGGGGAGGAGCGCAAAGCCGCCCCACCCCAAGGCCAGCCAAAGCGCGGCGGGCCGATTCATCGCCTCAACGGGTCAGACGTTTACCGTGGCAGCGTGGAAACGTCGTCGTCCCATTTCTTCAACAGCCGCCGCCGTTCGGCCGACGATCCGTACTTCTTGAAGTTGTAGTCGATCAGCTTGATCTGGCTCAGGTCCGGCGCCTGTGGCGGCGGAGTCGCTTTCGAGTTCGACGGCACCTGGTATGCCTTGGCCTGCGCCGCCATGGTCTGGATCTTCGGATCCAGGGCGAAGTCCACCCACTTCTTGGCGCTTTCCGGATTGCGGCCGCCCTTGATGATGCTCACCGAGCCGATCTCGTAGCCCGTGCCCTCGCAGGGCGAGACGATCTTGATGGGGAAGCCCTTGACCGCCTGGGTCACCGCGTCGTGCTGGAAGACGATGCCGATGGTGGTCTCGCCTCGGGCCGACGCCTTGATCGGGGCCGAGCCCGACTTGGTGTACTGGTTGATGTTCTTGTGCAGCCCCTTCATGAACTCGAAGCCCTTCTCCTCGCCGAAGACCTGCACGATGGTGGCCAGCGTGGTGTAGGCGGTGCCGGAGGAGTTGGGGTTGGCCATCTGGACATGGCCCTTGTACGCCGGCTTGGTCAGGTCCGCCCAGCATTTCGGTGCCGGCACCTTGTGCTTGGCCGCGAGCTCGCTGTTGTACCCGACGCCAAGAGCACCGGCGTAGATTCCCACCGTCTTGAAGCCGGACTGCTCGGCCTGGCGCCGCGCCCAGTCCTGAAGCTCCGGCAGCCGAGGGGACTTGTACTCTTGCGTGAGGCCCTCTTCGGCCGCCTGCAGATGCGGGTCGCCGGTGCCGCCCCACCACACGTCGCCCTTGGGGTTGCGGCGCTCCGCCTTGATCTGGGCGAAGGTCTCGCCGGAGCTCTTGCGGGTCATGGCGACCTTGATGCCGGTGGATTTCTCGAACTCCTTGACCATGAGCTGGCACCACTCGATCTGCGGGCTGCAGTACAGGGTCAGCTTGCCCGCGGCAAAGGTCGTGTTGGCCGTTGCCGCCACCAGGCCCGCGATGGCGATGGTAACGAGTGACAAGTAGAAGCGTCTCATTATGCTGTCCTCCTGTCGTGTTTTGGCACGATATTGGCCGTGCTGCTTGGCTGGACGGCGTTGGCCGTACTCTCTCAGCCGGGAATTCAGCGGCGACGTTACCACACTCCGGGCGGTGTTTGTAACATTTTCGCCATCGCGCTGTAACATTTTGTGGACGCTGCAACCATGGATCCTCTCCAGTCCGTGGGCCACCCCTTCGGGTGAGAAGCGAGGTCGTTGCGCGGCTCGTCTAGGCAAGCCCCCGCTCGGAGACGCAAGATTGAAACGGCCCGCACGCCTTCAAGGTCCGCCGACATGGCTTGGGCAAGCCCAGGTTTCAGAACCCAAAGTTGAAACCGCGCCCTCCGGGCTGGTATACGGCAGGCAGTATCGCCGTCAGGGAGTCACTCTATGAAGACCATCGGCATCGTGGGCTGCGGCGCCATCGGCAAGGGGCTATTGAAGGCCGCGGATTCGGGGGCTCTGGCCGCCGCGATGTGCGTGACCAGCCGCACCGAGAGCGCGTGCCGGGACTTCCTCGGGACCCTGGACCTGTCCGTGCCTTTCCTCACACGCGACGAACTCATTGCCCGGTCCGATATCGTGGTGGAAGCGGCCGGCGGCGCCGTGGTGCCGGAGTTGGCGCGGCAGGTGTTCGATGCCGGCAAGGACCTCCTCGTCATCAGCGTCGGCGCGTTGCTGGACCACCCCGAGGTGATCGAACAGGCGCGGCACACGGGCTGCCGCCTCTTGCTTCCGTCCGGTGCCATTGCCGCCCTCGACGGCATCAAGTCGGCGTGCGCCGGCGAGGTGGCGCACGTGACCATCACCACCCGGAAGCCGCCCCACGGCCTGGAGGGTGCTCCTTACCTGGTGGAGAACGGTATCTCGCTCGCCGGACTGACCGAGCCCAGGGAGATCTTTTCCGGCACGGCGCGGGAGGCCTGCCGGGCGTTCCCGGCCAACGTCAACGTCTCCGCGGCGGTAAGTCTGGCGGGCCTGGGGCCGGACCGCACGCGGATCCGTATCTTGGCCGTGCCGGGCCTGGAACGCAACTGCCACGACGTGGAGGCCGAGGGCGAGTTCGGCCGCCTGACCATGCACATCGAGAACGTGCCCACCGAGAACCCGCGCACGGGACGTCTGACCGTCCTGTCCATGATCCGCTCGCTCCAGGATGCGCTGGACCCTGTACGGGTAGGCACCTGACGAACCACCATGGCGCGCACTTCCTCCAACCTTTCATGATATGACCAACGTCGAGACCATCGTTCGCATGCTTGAGCAGGCCGGGGTCCGATGGGTCTTCGGCATCCCCAGCGGTCCGGTGCTGCCGCTCATCGAGGCCTTGGGGCGAAGCCCGGTGGAGTTCGTGCTGACCGCCAGCGAGACCTCCGCCGGCTTCATGGCCACCACGGTGGGCCAGCTCACCGGCGTCCCCGGCGCCTGTGCCGCCACCGTGGGACCGGGCGCCACCAACCTCACCACCGGCGTGGGCTGCGCCTGGCTCGACTGCGCGCCCGTATTGGCCATCACCTGCAACGTCTCGAGCCCGTGGCTCCGGCGCCGGATTCAGATGCGCATCGACCACAACGCGCTTTTCCGGCCCCTCACCAAGGCGACCTTCGCCCTGCGCGCGGATGACGTCGGAGAGCGGATGGCCGAGGCCCTGGCCCTGGCGACGGCGGAACCTCCCGGCCCCGTGCATCTCGACCTGCCCGAGGACGTGGGCGTGGCACTTTCCGCCGGCGAGGCGCCGACACGGCCCGCGGCGTCGGCGTCAGCTCCCGCGCCAGTGTCGGTCCCCCCGACGTCGGCTCGCGCATCGGCGTCGCGGCCCGCCCTGGACGACATGACGGACGAAGCCAGCGCCGCCCTCTCCTCGGCCCTGTCCCAAAGCCGGCGTCCGCTGGTCATGACCGGGCTGACGTTCACCCGTTCGGATGCGGCGGACTCGCTCCTCCGCTTCATCGAGGGCCATCAACTGCCGTTCGTCTCGACCCTCCACGCCAAGGGTTCCCTGCCCGAGAGCCATCCCAACTGGGGTGGGGTCATCGGCCGCGCACGCCGCACCGACGTGCAGCGGCTTCTCGGCCGCGCCGACCTGATCGTGTCGGTAGGTTACGATCCCATCGAGATCAACTACGAGGAGTGGGTGGGGGACACCCCGGTGTTCCACCTGAGCACCATGCCTGCGGAGGTGGACCCTCGTGTCCGCTTCGTCTTCAACCGCGGCGGCGATCTCGACCGTGCCCTGCGGAGCCTGGAGGATCTTCCGCCCGTGGCCAACGACTGGACCGCCGAGGAACTGGCGGACCACCGAAGCCGTCTGGATCGGGAGCTCCGCCCCGACGATAGCGGATTCGCCGCGCATCACGTGCTCGACGCGTTGCGCGTTGCCCTTCCCCGGGACGGCATCCTGGCCTATGACGTGGGCGCCCACACGCACCAGATCGCCACCCAGTGGCGCACGGACCTCCCGGGCACCGTGCTCGCCACCAACGGATGGTCGTCCATGGGCTTCGGCATGCCCGCGGCCTATGCTGCAAAGATGGTGCACCCGGAACGCGCGGTAGTGGGCGTGGTGGGCGACGGCTGCTTCCAGATGACCGCCGGAGAGCTGGCGCTGGCGCGGCGGCGCAACCTCGCGGTGCCCATTATCGTGCTCAACGACGGCTGGCTCGGCCTCATGAAGGTGAAGCAGGAGCGCCGGGAGTTCCCGCTCTCCGGAGTAGAGTTGGGCTCTCGGGTAGACTCACCGCCTCACTACTTCGGCGTTCCCTGCCGAGGCGCCGAGAACCTCGAGGAGTTCAAGGCCGCGATCCAGTGGGGTCTCAACCTCGACGGCCCCAGCGTCATCGAAGCCTTCATCGATGTGAAGCCGTACTCCGTCACGGTCTTCGACTGACGAGCCCAGAACGTCATTCCGGCGGAACAGGCTGTGTGAAGACTCTGCTTGGACCCGAGAGGGCACCAACTCCCAGAATCGTCATTCCCGCGAGACAGGCCGTGTCAAAGCTCACGAGGCACCAACACCCCGAATCGTCATTCCCGCGGAAGCGGGAATCCAGGGGTGGGGGGGTGTGGCGGCCTCATTGCTCG
>JAJDXX010000229.1 GCA_022823055.1 Candidatus Binatia bacterium
CCACCATGTACAGTGATCCGTGGGCGAGGTTGATCATCCCCATGATGCCGAACACCAGGGTCAGGCCGGCGGCCATGAGGAAGAGCATCACCCCGAACTGCAGGCCGTTCAGCACCTGCTCGAGGACCAGCAGCGTGGACATGGATTTCTGAAGTGGAAGGGGAGTCCCGCCTTACCCGGTCCGTGAGCCGGGACTCCCCTTCAATGGCGGGTCGCTACATCTTGCACTGGCCGGCGTAGGCATCCGCGTGGTCCGAGAATGCCTTGCCGACGATCTTGTTGGTCAGCACCTTGCCTTCGCGCACCACCTCGCGGACGTGGACGTCCTGGACCGGGTGGTGGTTCGGGCCGAACTTGAAACTTCCCCGCACCGACTCGAAGTCGGCCTTGCGCAGGGCCGCGCGGAAGGCGGCCTTGTCGGAGACCTTTCCGCCGGTGCTCTTGAGCGCGCCGCCGATCAAACGAGCGGCGTCGTAGCCCTGGCTGGCGTAGAGCGACGGCAGGCGGTTGTAGGCCTTCTGGAAGGCGGCCACGAACTGCTTGTTGGCCGGGTTGTCGAGATCCTTGTTCCACTGGGAGGAGTTGATCACGCCCAGCGCCGCGTCGCCCACCGCGCCCAGAATGGTCTGGTCGAAGGAGAACGCCGGACCGAACAGCGGGATCTTCCCGGTCAGGCCCGCCTGGTGGTACTGCTTGATGAAGCTGATGCCCATGCCGCCGGGCAGGAAGAAGAACACCGAGTCGGGGTTGGCGTTCCGCAGCGCGGCGATCTCGGCCGCGTAGTCCGTCTGTCCGAGCTGGGTGTAGACCTCTCCGGCCACCTTGCCCTTGTAGAAGCGCTTGAACCCTCGCAGCGCGTCCTTACCCGCCGGATAGTTGGGCGCCAGGATGTACGCGTTCTTGAACCCCTTCTGCGCCACGTGCTGGCCCATGGCCTCGTGCAGGTTGTCGTTCTGCCACGCCACGTTGAAGTAGTTCTCGTGGCAGCCCTCGCCGGCCAGCTTCGACGGTCCCGCGTTGGGGCTGATGTAGAAGACGCCGGCCTCCACCACCTTCGGCACCACGGCGATGGCCAGGTTCGACCAGATGATCCCGGTCATGATGTCGACCTTGTCGCGCTTGACGAACCGGTTGGCCACCTGGAGCGCCTTGCCCGACTTGCGCGCGTCGTCCTCCACCAGGAACTCCACCGCCGTCCCGCCGAGCTTGCCGCCTTCCTGGTCGACGGCCAGCTTGAAGCCGTCCCGCACCGCCACGCCCAGCGCGCTGCCGCCGCCCGACAGGGTCGTGATCATGCCGATCTTCACCTGCGCCGCCAGCGTGGCCGGCGCACCGATCAAGACGATCGCAATCAGGACAATCATCCATTTTCGCAACGGAAAACCCTCCTTTTCCTAGTGAATCCGGGCAGCTTACCTTTGCCGGGGGGGACCGTCAACGGTGCGCTCTTCAAGAACGCACGAAGACGACGGCAGAAGGAAGGCGGCCGATGCCGACAGTACGGTGGGCGTAGAGGTCAACCGGAGTGCGGTTCACCCTGCTCAGCTCGCCTCCCGGTAGAGATCCAGCGCCTTCACCACCGGCACGTCGCTCATGGACAGCAGGATGGCGTCGCTGTCGGCCGACGTGTTGGCGTGGGCGTGCTGGTTCCATAGCGGCACGACGAAGGAGTCGCCCTGGCGCCACTCGAAGACCTGGCCGCCGATGATGCTGGTGCCCTGGCCCCGGAAGACGTGGTAGATCACGGTGCTCGTATGGCGGTGGGGCAGGGTTTCGTGGCCGGGCTCCAGGAGTTGCACGGCGCACTGGACGGTGGGCATGGTGGGGCCGCCGGTGACCGGGTTCAGGAACTCCAGCAGGTAGCCGTCGTAGGGGTCCCTGCCGGCCTTGTCGCGCCGGAGCCGCTCCAGGCTGCGGGCGGTGTCGGTCCACTGGTAGTGAAAGAACTGCCGCGGCGGCTCCATGGCGGGGCGGGCGTGGCTGTAGAAACCGGCGGTCTCCTCGCTGGTGGCTTCCACGTTCTGCTGCTCCTGGTGATAGGGCTCGAAGTAAAGCTGGTGCAGCGCCTGCGTCAGCGGGATGTCGAGGCCGTCGAGCCAGATGATGGGCGCTCCGGAGTCGTTGACGTGGTCGTGCCAGGTGAGCTGGGGCGTCAGGATCAGGTCGCCTTCTTCCATCACGCACTTCTGGCCGTTGACGGTGGTGTAGGCGTCCCGGCCGTGGAGCACGAAGCGGAAGGCGGCGGCCGTGTGACGGTGCGTGCGCGCGTACTCGCCGTGCTTCACGTACTGGAACGAGAAGTGGATGGTGTGGGTGGTGCCGTGGCCGCCGGGGATGCCGGGGTTCAGCAGCCGGATGGTGCGCCGCTCCGCGTCCTGCTCCAGATTCACCACCTCCCCGGCCCGTATCATGCTCTCGTGCACATCCTCCCAGCGCCACAGGCATGGCCGCACCGTGGTGACAGGGTAGGGCGGAAGGTCCTCCAGCCCCAGGTTCCAGTGGCCTTCGAGGCTTTTCTCGGCCATGTCCCGGTTGAGCTGTTCGATGGAATCGGCGATCCGTTCCTGTTTCATGTGGCCTCCTCCGTCGGCATGGGCACGGCGTCAGGATACACCACTGGCGGGACAAGGGAAACGGTGCCCGGTGCCGGTCGCCGGTTGGTGTGCTGCGTCGCAAATGGACTCACGTAGCTGCGAGGCCACGACGACGAAACCGGGGTGTCGTTGCAATCGACGGCACGGCCCGTTATGTCATTCCTTCATCCCCGACCATTGACGCGGGAAGAACCATCGTTGACACGGGAAGAGCCATGCTGGTGATATCCGAAACGCAGGTAAGGGAGATCCTCGACCTCGACGAGTTGATCGCGGCGCTGGAGCAGGCGCACATACAGTTCTCCGCGGGCCGTGTGGTCATGCCGGTGCGGCTGGTGGTGCCGCTGCCCGAGATCCAGGGGCGCATCACGAGCATGCCGGCGTTCATGAGCGAGGGGAAGGCGCTGGGGATCAAGATCATCTCCTACTTCCGCGACAACCCGCAACAGGGGCTGCCGCCGATCCTGGCCACCATCGCGCTCTACAGCACCGAGAACGGCGGGATCGAGGTGCTCATGGACGGCGTCTACATCACCGCCATCCGCACCGCGTGCGCCTCCGCCATGGCCACCAAGGCGCTGGCGCGGGCGGAGACGCCGGTCCTGGGCATCCTCGGCGCCGGCACCCAGGCGCGCACCCACATCCGGGCGCTCAGCCGGGTGCGTTCCATCGAACGGGTGCTCATCTGGAGCCCGTCGCGCGTCAACGCCATATACGTCAAGGAGGAGTTGGAGGACGAGTTGGGTTTCCCGATACAGCCGCAGGAATCGGCCGAGGCGGTGGTGCGCGGGGCGGACATCCTGACCGCGGTGACCGACGCCGCCGAACCCATCCTGGACGCCGGCTGGCTCAAGCCCGGCGTCCACATCAACGCCGTGGGCTCGCACCGGCCCGAGGCGCGGGAGATGGGTGGCGACACGGTGAAGCGGTCGATGGTGGTGGTGGACTCGCTGGACGCCATCCATTCCGAGTGCGGGGACATCCTGCTGGCGCTCAAGGAAGGCGCCATCGCGCCGGACCACGTGCGCGGCGAGATCGGCGAGGTGCTTGCCGGCGCCAAGCCCGGCCGCACGAGCGACGACGAGATCACCATGTACAAGTCGGTGGGCATCGCCGCGCAGGACGTGGCCGCGGCGAGCCTCGTCTACCGGCGCGCGCGGGAGCGGGGCGTCGGCACCGAGGTGGAGATTTGAGGACCTGTCCTGAGCTTGCCGAAGGACTCAGGGCGAAGGGCGCTCTCTTGACCGTTATCCCGAACTAACCATGGACGCCAAAGAAGCCAAGGAATGCATCGAGCAAGGACTGGACCCCGACGAGGTCCAGCGCCTCCTGGTCAAGTTGCTGCAAACACCCAGCCCGCAGACCGAACTGCTGGAAAGGGAGCCGCAGGTGCTCGCCTTGATCCGCGACGTGGTGCGGCCCGAACTCGAGGCGGAGGGCATCGACGCCGCCATCGACGACATGGGCAACCTCATCGCGCGCCTGCGGGGTGCGGGAGGGGCTCCGGGTCTGGTGCTCGTGTCCTATGCCATGAACGCCGCGCCCAGCACCATGCCGGACCCCTATTCCGGGGAGATGGTGGACGGTGCGCCCTTCGGGCTCGAAGGGCCGTGCGGCTGGGGCCGCGGCGCGTGCGAGCAGAAGGGCAGCCTGGCGGCGATGCTGAGCGCGGTGAAATGCCTCGCCCGGAGCGGCTGGGAGTTGCCGGGCGACCTCTACTTCGTCACCAGCACCGCGGGCGAGAGCGGCAAGCACGAGTCCCTCGACTACGTGCTGTCCAGCGGCGCCATCGACGCGCGCTGGGGCCTCATCGACGGACCGCCCGAAATCCAGTTGGGCAACAAGGGGCGCATCGACGTGCGCATCATCGTGCGCGGACGCCAGGCCCACAGCAGCCGTCCGTGGGACGGCATCAACGCGGTGGAGGGCGCGGTCAAGGTGCTGGAGCGCTTGGCGCCGCTGATGCCTTATCCCGAGGACAAGAGCCACCCGGAGCTGGGCCGGGTGTCGCTCACGCCCACGGACATCGAGAGCTTTCCCAAGTCGACGCACACCATTCCCGGCGAATGCCGCATCCGCATGGACCGCCGGCTGCTGCCGGGGGACGACGCCGACCGCGCGGTGCAACAGCTCGCCGACGCCATCGGCGTCATCGAGCCCTACGAGATCGCGCTGGAGAAGGAAGAGTTCATGTACCCGTGCGAGGTGGGGAAGGAAGCCGGCGTCGTGGCGGCTCTCGGCAACGCCATCCGCACCATGCTGGGGCGGGAACCGGAATACAGTTTCTCCACCGCGGCCAACGACACCGGCCTGCTCAACGTCCGCGGCATCGAGGCCGTCAACTACGGCTCCCGCGCCGTCCGCTTCCAGCACACGGACAACGACCTGGTCCCCCTCAAGAGCGTGGTGGAGTCGGCCAAGGTGTTCCTGTTCATGGCGCTGCAGCGCTGACAGGAATGCCCGTAACCGTCATCCCCGCTTCCCCTCCGTCATTCCCGCGAAAGCGGGAATCCAGGGGTGGGTGGGGGGATGGCGCAAACCCGACGGTGAGGGAAACGGGGTACAGGTTTGTTGCAACTTGGGCAACTTCCAGGAGGACCAGCATGCCAATGACCGACGCGAAATTCATCGACGTGGACGGAGTCCGGACACGCTACTTCGAGCAGGGGACCGGAGAGCCGCTGGTGCTGTGGCACGGCAGCCACTTCGGCACCACGGACGCCTGTGACAGCGCGCTGGACTGGGAGCTCAACTTCGACGCGTTGGCAGAGTCGTTCCGGGTCATCGCCGTGGACAAGCTCGGCCAGGGGCACACCGGCAACCCCAAGACCGACGAGGACTACACGCCCGCGGCCGTGGTGGAGCACGCCCACGGGTTCCTCAAAGCCATGGGCCTCGAGGACGTCCACCTGTGCGGCCACTCTCGGGGCGGCTACCTGGTGGCGCGCCTCACCCTGCTCCACCCGGAGATCGTGAAGTCCTGCATCATCGTGGACAGCGGCACCCTTTCACCCGGCCCTTCGCGCACCGAGCTGGTCATGGCGGCACGGCCCGAGCCGTACCTGGGCCGGGAGAGCCAGCGCTGGGTGGTGGAGCACTACTCCCACGGCACCGGACACATCACGGAAAGCTGGATCGACGCGGCGGTGGAGATCTCCGAGCTGCCCAAGTACCAGGAATCCGTGCGGGCGATGAACGACGGAGGCTTGAATCTGTTCATGCGGAACCTCGTCCTCGACAAGGAGGAGTGCCTCCAGTGGATGCAGGAGGGGCGGCTCAAGACCCCCACCCTGGTGGTGTGGGGCTACAACGACCCGACGGCACGGTACCGGCGGGGCCTCGAGCTGTTCGACTACGTCGCCGGCAGCACCGAGAACGCGCAGTTGCACGTCATCAACAATGCGGGCCACTTCTGCTACCGGGAGCAGCCCGAACAGTTCAATCAGGCCGTGACCGGGTTCATCCGGAGCCTCGGCTAGGGGGAGACGGGAACGTCATGAAATTGATTGTGCTTCTGTCGAGGGTGTTCCTATTGGTGGCGATGGCCGCGTGCACCGGCGGCAGTCCGGGGATGAAGGAAATCGAGCTCACCGAGACGCAAAAGCGGTTCAGGGCGAACACGACCTTCAAGAACGGGGTCGTCGGCGTCGAGCTGCGACGCGGGGACGAAAGCACCAGCACGCTGGTTAGCACCATAGACCTGGAGCGGACCTGGGCGCGATACAGTCCCCCGCCGGCCATGCCGGGAACTGCAAATCGCGAATGGTTGCTGGTGCAGAACCGCCACGACGGGAGACTCTACGCTTACGCGGCCATCGGTTGGGATGTGGACGATCCAGCCGACTACCTGGCCGTGGGGTGGTGGGCCCACTTCCCTCCGGGGGTCTCGCGGCGGAACGTGGAAGAGGCCGAAACGGGCGTGTTCATTGACGGTCCCGAGATTGATCCGTCGAACCCGCCTGACATGCCGGTCGTCGGCGAAGCCACCTATGCGGGTAGCGTCGGTGGCGTCTACCGGTACAATTACGGCAGCGGATGGGGCGAGTTGGAAGGACGGAGTCAGTACACCGAGTTCGGCGCCGTCATCGGGCTCAGGGCCAACTTTGCGGACGGCACCGTTCAGGGTTGCATCGGGTGTGCGGGAGACATCGAGATTCAGGCGGGTGAGTACCTTTATCCCATCGTGACCTGGTGGAACCGGGACCCCGTTGCATTGCCCACGGACTACGAACTGCGTCTCGGCCCGACGCCTTTGGACTCGCACGGCACTTTCGAGAACACCGACGTAACGGTGACGCATCCGGATCGGACCGTCACGGAGGCGACCGGGGTGTGGGCCGGACACTTCTCCAACGTCCCGGACCCGGACGGCAATCCCCGCCGCGTCGTCGGCTTGAGCGATGTCGCGTTCGATGAAGCCGACGGCAGCAGCGGGAGCTTCGTGGGCATATTCTCCGCTCTGACACCCGCGATCCTCGGACTACCGGAGGGCGGGACGCCTTGAAACTCGTCCCGGTGGCCTGTCCCACCAGACACCACACTAGAGTTGCAACGGAACGGCTTCCCGGAGTGAAATTCCCCGAACGGTCACCCTGGCCTGATAGGGATAGATCTCGACTCCGGCCCTGGCCGCGCGACGCAGCCAGCGCCCGTATTCCACGTCGATCTCGTCGGCGGGCCTGAAGGAGGGGCAGGGCCCCCGCTGAATGACGAACAGCAGCACGGCGCGGTGTCCCCGCCGCCGCAGCCGAATGAGCTCCTTCAGGTGCTTGGTGCCGCGCTCGCTGACGGCGTCCGGGAAGATCGCGACGCGGTCCATCACCAGCGTGACGTTCTTCACCTCCACGTAGCACTGCTGTCCGGGGTTCTCGAGGAGAAAGTCCAGCCGCGATCCCGGCCGCGTGGGCACCTCGGGCCGGAGGCGTTCGTAACCCTGCAACTCCTTGACGACGCCGGATTCGATCCCTTCCCGCGCAAGCCGGTTGGCCGCCAGCGTGTTGATCCCCACGAGCGTGCGGCCCACCCGGATCAGCTCCCAGGTGTAGTCGAGCTTCCGGCCCTTGCCGCTCTGGTCCGAGAGGTAAACGCGGCTGCCCGGCTCGTTGCAGCCCAGCATGCTGCCGGTGTTGGTGCAGTGCGCGGTCACCAGCGTGCCGTCGTCGAGACGGACGTCGGCGAGAAAGCGCTTGTAACGCTTGATCAGGGTTCCGGGAATGAGCGGGGCAGGGAAGCGCATTACGGACCCCGTTCCGTCACCCCCTGGATTCCCGCGGTCTCTAACCGTCCCGGTTGAGACACTTCCGGGCGGCGCGGTGCAGCAACACGCCTATCAGGTGGCGCTTGTATTCCGCGCTGCCTTCGCGGTCGTCGGTGAGGGCGGCTTCGTCGGCGAGGGCGGCCGCGGCCTCCTGAAGCCTTTGCTCCACCGAGTCCGCGGGTCCGGCGAGGAGGCTTTCCGCGGCCTCCGAACGGCACGGGGTGGGGCTGACACAACCGATCGCGCAACGGGCTTCGCGGATATCTCCGCCGTCGTCCAGTTCGAGGGAAAGAGCCAAGCCGAGCAACGGCCGTTCGTGGACCTGGAACTTGAGGTAGGCGTTGCGCTGTGACGGTCCCGGCAAGGGCACGTCCACCCCGGTCAGGACCTCGTCCTGGGCGAGGGAGTTCTCGTAGGCGCCGGCGAGGAGTTCGTCCATGGACAGCATGCGCTCGCCTGATTTCCCCTGCGCCCGTGCTGTGCCGTCCAATGCCAGCAGCAGCGTGGCGGGATCGGAATGAGGCTCGGCGAAGCAAAGGTTCCCGCCCAGGGTGCCGGTGGCGCGCACCCGGACGTTGGCGACGTTGGCTTCCATCTCGGACATCACCGGCAACAGCTCCCGGCATACGGCGGAGCGCTCGATGGTCCGGTGGGTGGCGCCGGCGCCGATGTACAGGTGGCCGTCCCGTCGCTCGACGCGGTCGAGCCCGGCTACGGCCTTGATGTCGATCAGGTGCTCGTAGCGCAGCAGGTCG
The DNA here is from genome assembly GCA_022823055.1 of Candidatus Binatia bacterium. Lineage (GTDB taxonomy): Bacteria > Desulfobacterota > Binatia > UBA9968 > JAJDTQ01 > JAJDTQ01. Next base: position 8,607 of record JAJDXX010000229.1, read on the forward strand.
TGCCGCATGGCCAACAGCAACTCGGTGCCGCCGGCGTACAGGGTCCCGGTGTCGCCGTAGTGGTCGAGCATCTCCGCGGCCTCGCCCAGGTCGGCGGGCCGGTGGATGGCGAAGCGTCTGAGCGGCATCATGACTCGTTCTCTCCACGGGCGGCGCGCGCGTCGCGGATGGCGCGCCAGACCTTCTCCGGCGTGAGCGGCGCCCGGCGGATGCGCGCGCCGGTGGCGGCGTAGACCGCGTTGGCGATGTTGGCCGGCAGCGAGTTGAGGGAGGCTTCGCCGCCGCCCTTGGCGCCGTAGGGCCCCACCCCGTCGCGGTTCTGCACCAGCTCCAGCTTCACCGTCCGCGGCATGTCGGAGAAGCGCGGCAGGCGGTACTCCAGCAGGTTGCCGTTGAGGAGCTGGTTGCGGTCGAACTCCAGTTCCTCGAACATGCCGATGCCCATGCCGGTGGTGGCGGCGCCGATGTCCTGGCCCTCGGCCAGCGCCGGGTTGATGGCCAGCCCCACGTCGCCGCAGGTGCCGAGCTTCTCCATGGTGACCTTGCCGGTCTCTTCGTCCACGGACACTTCGATGCCGGTGGAGGCGGCTTCCCAGAACACCGGCAACTGGGCGAAGTCGCCGTCCTTGCGGATGTAGGCGCGGCCGATGACCTCGCCGTCCGGCAGCCGGTAGTAGCGGGTCAGCACCTCGGACCAGGTGAGCTTCGCCTCGCCGCAGGTGATGCCGCCGCGAACGGTCGCGATCTCCGATTCCTTCACCCCCAGCACGTCCGCCGCCATGCGCACCATCTGCTCCATGGCTTCCCGGCTCGCCTCCTGCACCGCCCGGCCCATGAGGGTGGTGGTGCGGCTGGCGCCGGTGGAGCGGTCGTAGGGGGTGATGGCGGTGTCGGAGGACACCACCCGGACCAGGTCGAAGGGGACCCCGAGTTCTTCGGCGACGATCTGCGGCAGCACGGTGTGGCTCCCCTGGCCCAGCTCGGTGCTGCCGATCATCAGCGACGCCGAGCCGTCGGCGTGCACGCGCACGGCCGTGGAGGTGAGCGGATAGGCGCCGGCGTCGCTGGCGGAGCAGCCGATGCTGCGGCCGTGGCCGTCTGGCAGCGGCTCCTTCCAGCCGAGGTTGTCGGCGACGATCTTCAGGTCCTGGGTGAGGGTGCCGTCGAACGGGCGCATGCCGGGAAAGAACTCCTGCTTGGGCTGCGCCGCGTTGTGCACGCGGAACTCGTAGGGGTCCATGCCGATCTTTGCCGCCAGTTCGTCGATCTGAGACTCGCCGGCCATGGTCACCTGGGCGCAGCCGAAGCCCCGAAAGGAGCTGGCCGGCACGGTGTTGGTGTAGACCATCTGGTTGTCGATCTGGACGTTGGGGATGGCGTAGGGCCCGACGCAGCGGTTGGACGACTTCTCGCACACCAGCGGGCTGTTCTCGGCGTAAGCGCCGGTGTTCATGTAGATCTTCGCCTGGCGTGCGATGATCTTGCCGTCGGCGTCCACCGCGGTGCGCATCCAGGTGAGCGCGTCGTCGCCGCGGGTGGTGAGCATGGCCTCTTCCACGCTGAGCTGGAGCTTCACCGGGCGCCGCGCCTTCCACGCGCAGGCCGACACCAGCGGCTCGATCTTGGTGTAGGACTTGCTGCCGTAGCCGCCGCCCACGAACGGCACGATGAGGCGGATCTGGCTCACCGGCATGTCGAAGATGGTCTTGAGGTCGTGGCGCACCATGAACGGGTGCTGGGCCGACGAGTAGATGGTGACCCCTTGGTCGCCTACCTCGGCGATGGCCACGTAGGGCTCCATGGCGTAGGCGTAGGCCATGGGGAAGTAGTACTCGGCCACCACCACCGCCGCCGCCTTGGCGAACGCCTCGTCCACGTCGCCCCACTTGATGTGGTGCTCCTGGCACAGGTTGGTGCCCCGCCCCGCGGTGACTTCGCCCTCGAAGCCGCGCAGGGCACCGGCCTCGAACTCGCGCTGGTGCAGCAGGGGTGCCGACGGCTCCAGCGCCTCCTGGGGCTCCATGACGGCCGGCAACTCCTCGTACTCGACGTGAATGAACTCCAGCGCCTCGTAGGCGGTCAGCTCGTCTTCGGCGATGACCGCGGCCACGGGCTCGCCGGCGTAGCGCACCTTGTCGATGGCCACCAGCGGGTGGTCCTTGACGGCGTGGCCGAAGTAGGGGTTCAGCCCTTCCAGGTCGTCGCCCCGCAGGACGTTGTAGACGCCCGGCCGGGACTCGGCCTTCGACGTGTCCATGGAGACGATCCGGGCGTGGGCGTAGGGGCTCCGCAGCACCTTGGCGTAGGCCATGCCCGGGAGCTTGACGTCGCTCACGTAGAGCGCCCGGCCGGACACCTTGGCGCGGCCGTCGCGGCGCGGCACCGAGCGGTTGACCACCTCGAAGTCGCGGCCCTTGTCGTCGCTCATCCGCGCGCCTCCTTCATCACCGCCGCCGCCTTGCGGATCGCCTTCAGGATCGGCACGTATCCGGTGCAGCGGCAGAGGTTGCCGTCCATGTGGTGGATGATCTCGTCGTCGGTGGGATCGGGGTTGTCGTCCAGCAGCGCCTTGGCGGACAGGATCATACCCGGGGTGCAGAAGCCGCACTGGAACGCGAACTCGTCGATGAAGCACTGCTGGATGGGGTGCAGCGTCCGGTCCCGGCCCTCAAGACCCTCGATGGTGGTGACGCTGCGTCCCTGGGCCTCGTAGGCCAGGTACGTGCAGGAGCTGACCGGCAGGGCGTCCACCAGCACCGTGCACGCGCCGCACACCTGCACCTCGCACGAGATCTTGGCACCGGTGAGGTTCAGGCGACCCCGGAGCACTTCCGAAAGGGTCTGCTGCGGCTCGCACTCCACGGCCACGTCCTTGCCGTTGAGCTCGAAGCGCAGCTCCACGAGGGCTGGTCTGTCCTTAGACATAGTGCGGTATGATCTCCTCGGACCAGAGCAGCATCTCCTTGTACATGGTGTCCATGTCCGGGTAGATGAGCTTCAGCTCGAAGTGCTGCACGCCGGCCTCGATGAACTCGTCGATGCGCCGGCGCACGTCGTCCACCGAGCCGATGATGTGGCGGTCGAGGGCGAACTGGATGTTGTCCACGTCGCGCTCGTAGGTATGGGAGCTTTCGCGGATGGTGGGGAGCGCCAGGGTCATGGCCTCGTCCCGGGTGCGGGCGATGCAGGCCAGCTTTTCCACCGCGATCTTGATGCCCGCGGGATCGCGCCCGGCGTCCTCGGCCGCCTTGTTGAGGATCTCGCAGCCCCGGGCCATCTCCGTGGGCGACAGCCACCCCGGGATCCAGCCCTCGCCGTAGCGGCCGGCGCGCACCGCCGCCTGGTCCATCCAGCCGCCCACCCACACCGGAGGGTGAGGCTTCTGCATCGGCTTGGGGTGGATCTCGGCGTTGTCGAACTTGAGGTACTTGCCTTCGTAGGACGCCATGGGTTGGGTCCAGATGGCCTTCATGGCCTCGATGTACTCGTCGGTGCGGTTGCCCCGGCCCTTGATGGGCACCTCGAACACGTCGAACTCGCTGGAATCGCGGGTGGCCTTGGAGCCGAGGCCCACACCCACCAGCAAGCGGCCGTCGCACAGGTGGTCCAGTGTGGCACACTGTTTGGCGGCATAGATGGGGTTGCGCAGCGGCATCACCAGGCAGGCCACGCCGATCTGGATGTTCTTGGTGGTGGCCGCCAGGTAGGACATGGTGGTCATGCACTCGAAGAAGTTGGCTTCCTGGGCGTCGGTGATGGCCTCGGTGGCGCCCGACGAGATGTGGTGCCGGTGCATCTCCGAGCTCCATACCACGTGGTCGTGGAGCCAGATGGTGTCGAAGCCCAACTCCTCCGAGTTGTGCGCGGCCTTGACGATGTTCTCCTTGCTGGAGAGCGGCCCCGAGTTGGGCACCCGGATGCCGAATTCGAATTTACCCATGTTCAACTCCTCGCCCTCTTGCTTCAATCGTTACCCGTCTCTCGACCCCATCTCCCCATCCTTCGCCCTCAGCATCCATCCTTCGGCCCCACCGCCGCATTCATCGCCCCTCGATGAAACATCCTCCGCCGTTCGCAGGGGTCAGGCCCCGGGATGATGTTGGGTCCGCCCTCCATCA
>JAJDXX010000101.1 GCA_022823055.1 Candidatus Binatia bacterium
ATTCCCGCTTCCGCGGGAATGACGATTCCGGGGGATGGGGGTGCCTCGGGAGTTTTGACACACCGTGTTTCGCGGGAATGACGACTCGGGGGGTTGGTACCAATCCTCAACCGAGTGTGGGGTGGAGAGGGGTACGTGCCTACGGGAAGAAGGCCAACTTCACGAGCAAGCCCAAGATGGTCGAGCCGAATCCGAACACCGCGAGCCGCAGGACCGCGACCTGTTTGTCGAGTCGGGCCAAGTCTTCCTTGGTGGCCATGTTGGCTTCGACCCTGGCAAGTCTGGCCTCGACCTTGGCCAGTTCTCCCTTGGTGGCCATGTTGGCTTCGACCTTGGCAAGTTCCCCCTTGGTGGCCATGTTGGCCTCGATCCTGGCGATGTCTTCTTTGGTGGTCATGTTATCGGCCGAGGGTATGGCGCCGGCCGCGGCCTTCGCCTTCTCCGGCGAAGCCCCGGCGTCGACCAGCGCATCGTAGACTTCGGAAACGATCAAGCCCATCATGGCATCTCCGGATGCGCTGCGCGCACGTTTACGGCTCGTTCCAAAATATGACAACAGCAAACCAGACGGAAGTCAAGACTGCCCACACAAGGAACATCGGCGCCGGGCGCGGGTTCTTTAGTCGGTTGACCCCCCTTCACCGCCCGGAGTAGACTTCCCGTATGGCCGCGAGCGGTGACAGGTCCGGGGGGGCCGGCGGGTCTGGGTCCAGGGGCGTTTCGGTCAAGAGCCGCATCCTCCTGCTGGACAGCTACTCATTGGCCTTCCGCGCCTTCTTCGCTCTGCCGGAGACCCTCGTCACGAGTTCCGGGCAGGTGACCAACGCGGTGTTCGGGTTTACCTCGATGCTCTTCAAGCTGGAGAGCGAGGAGCGGCCGGACGCGGTGATCGCGTGCATGGACAAGGGCGAGCCGCAGTTCCGGCTGGACCAGTATCCGGCGTACAAGGCGGGGCGGGACGAGACGCCCCAGACCCTGCGCGGGCAGTTCCCGCTCATCCGCGAGGTGCTGGAGGCGCTGTGCCTGCCGGTGGTGGAGCTGGAGGGGTACGAGGCCGACGACCTTCTGGCCACCCTGGCGCGGCGCGGGCGCGAGGCTGGCCACCACGTGATCATCGTGAGCGGCGACCGCGACTGTCTCCAGCTCGTGAAAGACGACGTCACCGTGCTGATGACGCGGCGCGGCGTCACCGACATGATCCGCTACGATCCCGCCATGGTGGTGGAGCGCTACGGCGTCGGCCCCGAGAGCTGGACCGACTTCGCCGCCCTCAAGGGCGAGCAGGCCGACAACCTGCCGGGCGTGCCGGGGGTGGGCGACAAGACCGCGGCGCGGCTCCTCGAGAAGTACGGCAACATCGAAGGCATCATCGAGCACGCCGCCGAGCTGACCCCCAAGATCCGCAAGGGCATCGAGGAGTGCGCCGACCAGGTGAAGCTCAACCGCAAGCTCGGCCGGCTGCTCGACGACGTGCCCCTGGAGACCGACGCCAGCCTGTTCGAGCGCCGGCCGTGGGACCCAGAGACGGTGCGCCGGCTGTTCACCTCGCTGGAGTTCCGCACCCTGTACGAGCGTTTCCTGGCGCTGGCCGCCCCCGGCGCCGCGCCGCCCGCGGCGGAGGCGGTGATCCGGCCGGAGTCCATCTCCCAATGGGCCTCCGGCGCGGACGTGCCCGCGGCCGAGTCGGTGGCGGTGGCCTGGGACGACGGCATGGCGGCGCTGTGCGCCAAGCCGGGCGAGGTGGGGATGCTGCCCTTCGACGGCGCGGCGGGCGCGGCCGCGGTGCTGGCCGACGCGGACGTGGCCAAGGCCGTGTACGAGGCCAAGCCGCTGTACGGCGCCATGCTGCGCAACGGCGGCCGGCTGCGCGGCGTGCGCTGCGACCTGAAGATCGCCGCCTACCTGCTCGACCCCGGCGCCAGCGGCGGCTACGCGCTCAAGGACATCGTCGCCCGCCATCTCGACGCCGCGCTGGACGGGGAGGCGGCGGACCCTTCGACTTCGCGCCGCTTCGCGTCGCTACGCTCAGGACCGGCGGGGGGTGAAGAGGGAACGGCGAGGGGAGTCGGGGCGGAGGACGGCAGGACTACGGGCGGTTCCGAGGGAGGCCGCAAGGGCAACGCCGGTGGCGGCGAAGCGCAGGCCGGCGGCGTCCAGGGCGACCTCCTGAACCCCGGCGACGAGGACCGCGAACAGGCGCTGCGGCGGCGCCGGCTGGCGTCCGAGGCGGCGGCGGTGCAGGCGGCGGCGGCGGTGCTGGAGGCGCGCCTCAAGGAGGCCGGTAGCTGGGAGCTGGCGCAGACCCTGGAGTTCCCGCTGACCGAGGTGCTGGCGCGCATGGAGCACGCCGGCATCGCGGTGGACGACGGCTACCTCGGCGGCCTCAACCGGGAGCTGGGCGAGCGCATGGACACGCTCCAGGCCAAGGTCCAGGAGCACGCCGGCGAGACCTTCAACGTCAACTCGCACCCGCAGTTGTCGCGCATCCTGTTCGACAAGCTCGGCCTGCCCAAGACCAAGAAGATCAAGACCGGCTACTCCACCGACGCCGCCGAGCTGGGCAAGCTGGCGGGGCGCCACCCCATCATCGACGCGCTGCTGGAGTACCGCGAGGTGGCCAAGCTCCGCACCGGCTTCACCGACTCGCTGCTGAGCCTGGTGAACCCGGAGACCGGACGCATCCACACCACCTACGAGCAGGCCGCGGCCGCCACCGGGCGGCTGTCGTCGTCGGCGCCGAACCTCCAGAACATCCCCATCCGGGCGGACCTGGGGCGGCAGATCCGCCGCGCCTTCGTGGCCCCGCCGGACAGCGTGCTGCTGTCCGCGGACTACTCGCAGATCGAGCTGCGCATACTGGCGCACCTGTCCGAGGACCCGAGCTTCCTCGACGCCTTCGCCCACGGCCACGACTTCCACGCCGCCACCGCGGCCAAGGTGTTCGGCGTGGCGCTGGACGGCGTCACCTCCGAGATGCGCGGGCGCGTGAAGCAGTTCTCCTACGGCATCGCCTACGGCATGTCCGCCTTCGGGGTGTCGCAGCGGCTGAACATCGAGGTGGGCGAGGCGCGCGAGTTCATCGACGCCTATTACGCGCAGTTCCCGGGGGTGAAGGCGTTCCTGGACGCGCAGGTGGAGCGGGCCAAGGTGGACGGCTTCACCACGACCATGTTCGGGCGCCGGCGCTACCTGCCGGAGCTCCAGTCGTCCAACTTCCGCATGCGCGCGGTGGGCGAGCGCATGGCGCTCAACGCGCCCATCCAGGGCACCGCCGCCGACATCATGAAGCGCGCCATGATCGCGGTGGACCAGGCGTTGCTGGAGCATCCGGTGGCGCGTATGCTGCTCACGGTGCACGACGAGTTGGTGTTCGAGGTGCCGCGCGCCTCGCTGGAGGAGGCCACCGGGCTCGTCAAGGAGTGCATGGAGGGGGCCGCCGAGCTGCGCTGCGGCCTGGTGGTGGACGTCCACACGGGAGAGAACTGGGCGGAGGCGCACGCGTAGGCGTCCTACAGGCGACAACCCCTCAGCCAATACGTCATTGATATGAAAATAAAATCTTGTTCAATGATTTCCGTAGTTACGGAACCCCGCTACACCCCAATGAAGAGTCATTCCCGCGGAAGCGGGAATCCAGGGGTGGGGCCGGGCAATGAGGCCACCACACCCCCCACCCCTGGATTCCCGCTTTCGCGGGAATGACGATTTCGGGGTATGGGTGCCGCCTTTTGTGGCCGAGCGGAGTTTTGACACAGCCTGTTTCGCGGGAATGACTCATTGGGGGGCCGGGAATGACGAGTGAGGTGAGGAGGGGCGAAGTCGAAGGACGCAAACGCTGACGATGCCATGATCCCTTGGCTGCAAGAATTTCCCACCCTCGACGAGGCGGCTCTGCGCGCGCTCAAGAAGGCGTTCGACTCCGGGTACCGGACGTTTTCCCGGACCTACGGCGACAGCATCGAGGGCTTCTTCGATCCCCTGCTCTACTTCCTGATCTGGTTCGAGCGGCTGTTGCTGGCCGCCCCCTGGTGGCTGGTGATCCTGGTGGTGGCCGCGGTGTGCTACGTGGCCGGACGCAGCCGGCGGCTGGCCGTGGGCGTGGCCGTGGCGCTCTTCCTCATCGGCTACCTGGGCATGTGGGAAGACACCATGCGCACCCTGGCGATCATCTTCGTCTCCACCCTGATCGCCATCGCCATCGGCATTCCCGTGGGCATCTGGATGTCTCGGTCCGACCGGGTGCAGGCCTTCATCACGCCGATCCTGGACATCATGCAGACCATGCCCATCTTCGTCTACCTGATCCCGGTGGTGATGCTCTTCGGCCTCGGCAAGATCCCCGGCCTCATCGCGGTAGTGATCTACGCGGTGCCGCCGGTGATCCGCCTCACCAACCTGGGCATCCGGCTGGTGGACAAGGAGGTGCTGGAGGCCGCCGACGCGTTCGGCACCGACACCTGGCGGCGCCTGTTCGACATCCAGATGCCGCTGGCGCTGCCCAACATCATGGCGGGGGTCAACCAGACCATCATGATGGCCTTGTCCATGGTGGTGATCGCGTCCATGATCGGCGTGAAGGGGCTGGGCCAGCCGGTGCTCCAGGCGGTAACCAACCAGTATTTCGCCCTGGGCCTGTTCAACGGCGCGGCGGTGGTGGCGCTCGCCATCGTCTTCGACCGCATCACCCAGAGCTACGGACGGCGCATCCAGAGCGGCAGGCAAAACTGATGGCCACCGATTCCTCGCATATCGAAATCCGCTCGCTGTACAAGGTGTTCGGCGACGACCCCGACTCGGTGATGCCCTACGTGCGCGAGGGCATGGACAAGCAGGAGCTGCTGGAGGCCCACGGCCACGTGCTGGCGCTGCGCGACATCGACCTGGCCGTGGAGACGGGCAGCATCCAGGTGGTCATGGGGCTCAGCGGCTGCGGCAAGTCCACCCTGGTGCGTCACGTCAACCGGCTCATCGAGCCCACCGAGGGCAGCGTCGAGGTGGACGGCCAGGACGTGCGCACCCTGGACCGCACCGCGCTGCAGGACCTGCGCCGGCACAAGGTGAGCATGGTGTTCCAGCACTTCGCCCTGTTCCCGCACCGCACGGTGCTGGAGAACGTGCGCTACGGGCTGCAGATGCAGGGGGTGGCGCGCCCGGAATGCGACGAGCGCGCGCAGCGCTGGATCGACCGCGTGGCGCTCACCGGCTACGAGGGCTCCTATCCGCACGAGCTGTCCGGCGGCATGCAGCAGCGCGTGGGGCTGGCCCGGGCGCTGGCCACCGAGGCCGAGATCCTGCTCATGGACGAGGCCTTCAGCGCCCTGGACCCGCTCATCCGCGCGGATATGCAGACCCTGCTGCTGGAGCTGCAGCGCGAGCTGCACCGCACCATCCTGTTCGTCACCCATGACCTCGACGAGGCCATCACCATCGGCGACCGCATCGCCATCCTGCGCGACGGCGTGGTGGTGCAGAACGGCGACTCCCAGGAGATCGTGCTCCAGCCCAGCGACGACTACATCTCCAACTTCACGCGCAACATCAACCGCGGCCGCGTCATCCAGGTGGGCTCCATCATGGAACCGGCCGAGGACGGCGCGCCGGCCGCCGAACCCGACCCGGACGCCTGCGTTCCCTCCGACATGGTGCTGGAGGAGGCCCTGTCGCTGGTGGTCGATTCCTCTGGCGAGGAAGCGCCGGTGGTGGACATGGACGGCCGCACCGTCGGCGCCATCTCGGTGGAACGCATGGTGCACGCGCTGGCCGGGGACACGGGGAACGGGGAGGACGCGGAGGCCACCGGCGAAACCGCGGACGACACGGCCGCCGCGCAAGAGGAACCAGCGAAACAGAAACCTTCGAAAGATTAGGGGCCTGTCGAATTTACAAGGTGAGTCAAGACTTCCGGGGCACCAACCCCCGCGGGACTTCCGGGGCACCACCCCCCACCCCCGGACGTCATTCCCGCGAAAGCGGCTGTGTCAAAACACCATTCAAGAGAGGCAACAACCCCCAGAAACGTCATTCCCGCGAAAGCGGGAATCCAGGAGGGGTAGAGCGGGGAACGCCGCTGTAGCGCCCTGCCACCACCCCTGGATTCCCGCTTTCGCGGGAATGACGTCCCGGGGGTGGGGTGGGTTTGGAGCGGGCGACCGGGATCGAACCGGCGACGTCCAGCTTGGGAAGCTGGCATTCTACCGCTGAATTACGCCCGCTCTAGGCTAATCCCATATTGGATCGCGGTAGCGATGTCAATGTTCCGATCGGTTCGCGGTCCTCACCCCGCCGGCCGGAAACAGGTAGATGGTCTCCCCCTCTCGCGCCAGCCCGAACTCCTCCCGCGCGAGCTTCTCCAGGTAGCGGTCGTCCTTGCGGATGCGATAGATCTTCTCGCGCAGCAGCTCGTTCTCCCGCTGCAGCGCCTGGGACCGTTCTTCCAGCAGGCGCCGTTCCTCCACCAGGCGGCGGTAGTGCAAGAGCCCCCACTCGCCGAAGACGAGAAAGAACAGCGTCAGCGACAACACGCCGGCGAGGCCGTAGTTGACGATTCGCCGAGACCATTTCCGCGCCGGAACCATGAGACTATTCTATCATGGTTTATCGGGCTACGGAGTGCAAATGTAAGAATCGTGGCCATCTCCGTCCCTCATTTTTCGTCATTCCCGCGGAGCAGGCTGTGTCAAACTCCGCTCGGAAAGAAGTGACACCCACCCCCGAATCGTCATTCCGGTGGAACAGGCGGGGTCAGAACTCATGAGGCAGAGACCCCCCCAACCGTCATTCCCGCGAAAGCGGGAATCCAGGAGGGGTGGGGCCGGGCAATGAGGCCGCCACACCCCCCACCCCTGGATTCCCGCCCCCGATCGGGGTCGAGGGCAAGCTTGCGCGGGAATGACGATATTTGGGGGGCGGTGCCATCCAGGGCGCGGGGCGGAGCAAGACAGGCGTATTCCCCGCCCCAGCGTGATCTGTTACGAAGAGGTGGAAACCGGCCGAAACCGGCTACGGAAACCGGCTACGAATTGGAGGGACCGATGAAGATCAAGGGCGTTGCGGCGCGGGAAGTGCTGGACTCGCGGGGGAATCCCACGGTCGAGGTGGAGGTGGTGCTGTCCAACGGCGCCAGCGGGCGGGCCACCGTGCCCTCCGGGGCCTCCACCGGCGAGCACGAGGCGGTGGAGCTGCGCGACGGCGGCGAGCGCTTCCTGGGCAAGGGCGTGCAACGGGCCGTGGGCCACGTCCGTCGCAACCTGGCGCGGCGGGTGGTGGGCATGGACGCCCGCGACCAGCGCAAGCTCGACCAGCGCATGATCGACCTCGACCGCACTCCGGACAAGGGGCGCCTGGGCGCCAACGCCATCCTGGGCGTGTCCCTGGCCGCCGCCCACGCCCAGGCCGCCGCCGACAAGGTGCCGCTGTACCGCTATCTCGGCGGCGAGGAGGCGCGCACCCTGCCCGTGCCCATGCTCAACGTGGTCAACGGCGGCGCCCACGCCGACAACAACGTCGACGTGCAGGAGTTCATGCTGATCCCCTGGGGCCTGCGCTCCTTCGCCGAGGCCCTGCGCGCGGGCGCGGAGATCTACGCCACGTTGAAGGGCGTGCTGTCGAAGAAGGGCTACGGCACCAGCGTGGGCGACGAGGGCGGGTTCGCGCCGCGGCTCAAGAGCAACGAGGAGGCCATCGAGCTGTTGCTGGAGGCCGTGACCAAGGCGGGATACCAGGTAGGCGGCCAGGTGGTGCTGGGGCTCGACGTGGCCGCCAGCGAGTTCCACGAGGACGGCGCCTACGTCCTCAGGAAGTCGAGCGGCGCCAGGCTGAGCAGCGAGGACCTGGTGGAACTCTACGCCAAATGGGCGCGCGACTATCCTATCGTCTCCATCGAGGACGCCTTGGGCGAGAACGACTGGGAGGGCTGGGAGGCGCTCACCGCCGCCCTCGGCGGCAAGGTCCAGCTCGTGGGCGACGACCTGTTCGTCACCAACCCCGCGCGCCTGGCCGAGGGCATCCGCCGGGGCGTGGCCAACTCCATCCTGGTGAAGCTCAACCAGATCGGCACCCTGAGCGAGACCCTGGAGACCATCGCCCTGGCGCGCGGCTCGGGCTACACCACCATCATCTCGCACCGCTCCGGCGAGACCGAGGACACCACCATCGCCGACCTCGCCGTCGCCACCGGCGCCGGCCAGATCAAGACCGGCGCCCCCTGCCGCGGCGAACGCACCGCCAAGTACAACCAGCTCCTGCGCATCGAGCAGGACCTCGGCCGCCGCGCCCGCTACGCCGGGAAGAAGGCCTTCGCCGCGGCGGGGTGACCACGCCCCCCTTGCCTCGTTCCCGTAAGGGGCGGCCCAAGTTGGGCTCGGCTGCGCCTCGCAACGGTTGCCCTCCTTTTCCTCATTGCCCCCCGGGTTCGTCATTCCCCCCAATTCCGTCCTTCCCACCCCCCGGTTCCGTCCTTCCCGCGAACCAGGCTGTGCCAGGACTCCCGAGGCAACAACCCCCTGAAACGTCATTCCCGCGGAACAGGCTGTGTCAAAACTTTGCTCAGACACGAAATGGCACCAACCCCCCAATACGTCATTCCCGCGGAAGCGGGAATCCAGTGGTGGTGCGGCGGGGAATACGGCCGTTTGGCCCCTCCCAACCCCTGGATTCCCGCTTCCCAGGCTGTGTCAAAACACCATTTAAGAGAGGCAACAACCCCCAGAAACGTCATTCCCGCGAAAGCGGGAATCCAGGAGGGGTAGAGCGGGGAAACGCCGCTGTAGCGCCCTGCCACCACCCCTGGATTCCCGCTTTCGCGGGAATGACGGATTGGGGTTTGGTC
>JAJDXX010000129.1 GCA_022823055.1 Candidatus Binatia bacterium
ATCCACGCTCTCCCATCCCCGCCGCCTTCACACACACTGCCACGAAGCCGACTGCGTCGGTAAGCCCCTTACAGATGCCCCTCTGTTTCATCCCACGGGGCGGCTCCCCTCGGAACCATGGCCGTTTGCAAGTGGCTCTTCCGGATAACCGCCGGCCAGAACCTTTTCGATCAAGCCAGCTCCGACCACCACGTTGCTGACTTTCGGCACTTGTCCTTCGAAAGCCGTCTCGAGGAAAGTGGGTGGTAGTCTGTTTAACTCCGCCTGGGCCAGAGGTAGGAGGCGCACGACCTTCATTCGGCCGGCAAGCGAATCAGCCACCCGCGGCACGGTCATAAGGTTCGCGGAGCCCGTGAGCAAGAAGCGCCCGGGCCTCGGGTCCGCATCCACGGCCGTCTTGATGGCAAGAAGCAGGTTCGGTGCGCGCTGAATCTCGTCGATCACCGCCCGGTCGAGGCCACGTATGAAACCCACCGGGTCTGCCAGGGCCGCATCAAGCGTGGTCTTGTCGTCAAGGTTCAGAAATGGAGTTTTCAGACCGGCGATCTGCTTTGCGAGCGTCGTCTTCCCCGATTGTCGGGGCCCCGATATGAGCACGACTCTCGTATGGGTCAGCGCATCATGGATACGGTCTTCGATAAAGCGGGGATACATATCCGCATCTCTTCAAGTACTTGATGTGTAAGGATATGCATCCGACTGATTGAAAGTCAAGGCGCGACCAATTGAAAGTCAGGGGCCGACCAATTGAAAGTCAGGGCACCGACTGATTGAAAGTCGGTGGAACAAAGCAGGCTTCGGACGCAGGACACTACTCGCTGGTCACGCAGGCCTTCAACCCCTCCCGTGAGCCCCGGTCCCATTCTTCTTCGTAGTTGGGCCAGTCGTTGAGAAAGAGCATGTCGTCGTAGGTGGCGTGGCCGGAGCCCCAGCGGCGCTCGGGGTGCACGGAGTCGTGGTGGGGGAAGGGGAGGCGGTACTTCTTCCAGCTTTCGTAGTAGCGGCGCATGATCTGGATGTAGAATTCCAGGGGGATGGCGGGCTGCTCGTGCTGGGAGACGAGGTCGGAGCCGGGCTCGCGGCGCCACTGGTTGAAGCGCGGGAAGACGCCGTGGCGCATCATGAAGTCGACGCCGTCGCCGGTGGACTTGACCGCGTCGGCGATGTTGTCGAAGCCGTAAGGCCGGGCCAGCTCCACGCCGCAGACGAAGTTGGGCCGGGCGTTGCCCTCGCCCAGCACCTCTACCGACTCGATCATCCACTTGACCCAGTTGTCCCAGCCGATGCGGCGGTTCTTGCCCGGGTTGATCCACTCGAACAGCCGCTTGTCCCAGACCTCCATGTTGGCGTGGTGGCAGTCCACACCCTCGGCGCGGTAGCGCTTCATGGTTTCCTTGTCCTTGGCGTTGGTCTGGATGTTGATGTAGCGGCGGTGGCCGCCCCACTTGAGGGCCGAGGCGTACTCCAGGTAGAAGTCGTCCTCCGACTTGCGGTGCAGGGTCTTGAGGATGGTGCCGCCGGAGATCAGGAAGTCGATGGGGGGCGCGTAGCCCACCTCGTCGATGGCGTCCTGCTCGATGGAGCGGGCCACCTCGGCCACGTAGGAGACCGGCTTCACCGGCGTGTTGAAGGTGAAGTCCCGTGACTCCTTCATCTGGCGCACGTTGACGTTGATGTCGCAGAAGCGGCACTCCTCGTCCGGCCCCCAGTACTGGCAGTTGCGGAACACCGTGGCGAAATAGCCGAAGGCGATGATCTCGTGGTACTTGGTGCCGTCCTCGAAAGACCGCGTGTAGTACTTGAGCGGCTTGGGGAAGCTCACGTCGCACAGCTCGCGCCCATCCAGCAGGAGGCGGACCTCTCCGTCCACCACGTCGATGACGTAAGGCGATTCCGCGTTCAGGGTCGTCTGGACGATGACGGGGCGCAGACCCAGGTGGCCGCCGCGGATGGCGAACCACTCGGGCGTCCGCCGGTGCTCCTTCCGCTTCATGTCCTTCATGGACATGAGATCGTAGGAGAACAGCCGGTAGGACTTGACCAGGGCTTCGGATGCCAGCTCCAGGGCGGCGTCGGTGAACCAGTGCCCCACCCGCAGGAGGTCCATCTTGAGGATCACCTCTCGCGGCATGTCCTCGTAGTTGCGCAGGTGCCGCTCGAGGTATTCCGTCTCGCTCGACGACGTAACGCTGTCCAGTTCGGTCATTGTCTCAACTCCCGAGGGGGATCACGCGGCGGTTCCCGCCGCACCCACCTCCTGCCGCCCTGCGTCGCTACGCCCGGAGCTTCTCCCCGGCGCCCCTTGACGAGGGCCGCCAACAACTACGGTGCAGGCGGCTAGAAGCGCCGGAGCACGGCGGCGAGCAGGCTGAACTCCGGCTCTTCGCCGGCGCGGTGTCCAGGGTGGAGCGACACCGTGGATCTCAGCCGCAGCTCGGTGCCGCCTCGCAGACGCTGCCGAACGTCCGCGGTCATATCCACTTGCCTCCTGGAGGGCGAGAGCGGCACCGCGACGACCTGCCGCGTGACCCCGCCATCCGGCGTACGGCCCGTCGGCATGTCGAGCCGGGCGTGGCCTTGCTCGACGCGAAGCGGTTGCGAGACCGAGAAGCTCAGGCGTTGCCCGCCTGCATCGAACGTCCGCGCCGCGGAGATACCGAAAGCACTGGTCGCCAGCGGTGAGACCTCGGCGATCAGCCCGCGTTCACTATCCACGTCGGCGATACCCGCCTCGGCGTCCGCCGAGACTCTCCACGCTCCCAGCCGGGTGGCGGCGCCGATACCGGCATAAGCGAGCGAGGACGAGAAGCCGCCGAAGGCGCCCCGTGCCTGCAGCCGCAGTGCGCTCCTGGGCTCGTTGACGACGCCTACCCGCAGGCCGATGCGTCCGTGCCGCCAACCGGCGACGGCGCCGGTGTACGGCAGCGCCTCGCCCCGTTCGTCGGGCGCGTGCGCCGTCGTGAAGAGCGAGATTTGCAGCGGCTCCTCACCGATGCTCAGGGAGGTCCGACCGGTATCCGCCGCCGCCAGCGAGGCATGGCCGCCGGTCCACTCGTGTGCGCCGCTCGCACGGTGCAGTCCCAGCCTGAAGCGTGTCAACCCGAGCGGCGTGTCCAGCAAGGCGGCCGCGCCGCCCGGTGCACGAGTGACGCGCCCGGCGCCCGTGTCGACCGTCTCCGTGGCGAGCCCGAGGAGAGCGTCCAACCGCCCGGCGAGGCTCGGGCGCGAGGGGGACCGTACCAGTGAGCCCAGACCCAGCCAGAAGGGCGCGTCCAGGGTGTCGAAGAGTGCGATCTGCTGATTCGCCAGACCGCGCGCGAGCGCGTCCCCGACCGCCGTGCTCGCGCCGAGGCCGCTCCCGGAAAAGGACACGGAACCCTGGGCGAGCCTGTGTCCCCGCGCCACTCGCACTTCTCCGACGGGCTGCGTCGCCGCGTCGAGGTCCATGATCCCCTGACCGTGTGTCGACGAAAGCTCGCACGCCGACAGGTCCCCATCCAGGTCGAGATGTGGCGGGCACACGTCCGCCTCCGGCACCGCATCCGGCGACGCGGGACCTTGCTTGTCCGCGGTCGCGTAGAGGCGTTGCAGCAGCGCCCTGTTCCCCAGTTGCCCCCGAAAGCGGTGCTTCAGCACCGCAAGCCCGCCCGCTACCAGCGGCGCCGCGAACGAGGTGCCGGGAAGGCGCTCCTGACCCCGCAGCGGGTTGCCGAAACCGCTCGCGAAGGGATCGGCCGGATCCTCGGGGCCATAGTATGCCACGGGAACATCGACCCCGGGCGCGGCAATGCACCACCGCGCAGCGATCCCGCAGAGGTTCGAAAACGACGCCAGCTCCCGGTCTTGACGCGATGCGACCACCGAGACCACATGGCCCCGCAGCGCCTCGCCATGCACCTGCAACGCCGCGTCCACTCCCGGCGAACTCGCCAAGAACAAGCCGGTGGGAGTCCCGTAGAACTCCGAGATATCGGGGTCCGCGAAACACCGCGAGGGATCGCCGAACGCCTCGGCCAGTACCGGATCGCACGGACCGTTGTCGTTGCCGGCCGCGAAGACGATCAGGGACGGGTCCTCCTTGCCGCCTTGCGCCAGCAGGTCCATCAGGCGGCCGTAGCGGCCACGCAGGGCAGCCTCGTCCGGGTAGTCGGAGATCAGGTCGTACTTGGTCCCGAAGCTGATGTTCAGGATATCGACGCCGGCCTCCGGCGACAGCGCCGAGCCGAACCACTCCAACTCCTGCTCGGCGGTGGGCTCCTCCGGCCCTTCGTCCGCGACCGCGAATACCGTCAACTTCACACCGGGCGCCACCCCGCGCACACCGATGTCCTCGAACTCTCGGGGCGCGGTACCCGGCTGCGCCGCGATCACGCTGGCGACGGACGTGCCGTGACTGAGCACGAAACCACTTTCCGTCGCATCCTCGCGGTTCAGGTTCACCTCCGTGACCCGCTCCCGGTCGAACGCCCAGTGATCGAGATCGATCCCGCTGTCGATGATCGCAACACTAACACCCTCCCCCGGCAGCACGTCCGCGCCATGTCGGTCCCGCACCCGTTCGTGGGCGCCCTGCACCCGGACCGCCTCGTGCGTCCAGTTGAACGCCGCGGGTTCCTCCGCCCGCGGTGCCGGCGCGGACTGCCCACCGCCGCCGCAGGCGCTGAGGCCGATCGCAACGGCAAGCACCGGCAAGGCCAGCGCGGACCATGAAAGCCGGAGTTCCGCCCGGAGCCTCATGGTTCCGCTCCCATCACGGCGACCCCTCCTCCGGGCGTCCGTCGGCGCATCATGCTACCCAGCGTAGCGCGGCACGATGTTGACCGGCGTGTACTCCGCCGGCGCCTCGGTCACGAACACCTCCGGCTCGATGCCGTACAGCCTGCGGGCGTTGCCGCCCAGAAGCTTCTCCTGCACTTCCTGGGGAACGCCATGCTTGTCCATGTTGTCGATGGCTTCCCAGGTGTCCGACGCGTCGTGGTGCGGCATGTCGGACGACCACAGGCCGATGTCCTCGAAGATGTCCCACAGCCTGAGCGTGATGTCCTCGTCGCTCTCGAAGGCGATGTAGCACTGCCGCACGAAGGTCTCCCGCGGGTCGCCGACCCTCTGCGGCGGATTGGCCTGCTCGCGCACGAAGCGGTAGAGGTCGAGGTAGGTCTCGGCCTTCTCCAGGATCAGCGGCAGCCAGCTCGAGTTGGATTCGAGGATGGCCACCCTGAGCTTCGGGAACTTCTCCAGCCAGCCCGTGAGCATCACGACCATGGTCCAGGTCTGCGCCTCGCTGATGAAGCTCAGGGACTCGGAGCCGGGCTGCACCGAGCCCATGCTGCGCATGATGTTCTCCACGAACTGCCCCGGCGAATACACGTAGACCTCGTGACGGGTGAAGGGGGAACGCTGGGCGCTGCTTTTGCCTTGTGTTCCGCCTGACATCCGCTCTGCCATGGCCTCGGTCACGGCCTCGCCGCCTGAGGGGAAGGTGTGCATACCCAAGGCGAGCCCCAGTTCCTCGAACTCCTTCCACAAGGGGTCGAACTCGGGAAATGTGGGGTAGCGGTCGTTGACCAGCACAGGCCGCACCACCGCGGACTTGAAGCCCAGCCTGGCCACGCGCCGCAACTCCTGGACTGCGTAGTCCACGTCCTGTACCGGCAGCACGGCGCACGGATAGAGGCGCTTGCGGTCGGCGGCGCAGTAGTCGTTGACCCAGTCGTTGTAGGCGGTAGCACAGATCCGCGCGGCGTCCGCGTTCTTCACCAGCGGCATGCGCACGAACGTGGACGGGAACACCATTACCTGGTCGATGCCGGACGCGTCCATGTCCTTGAGGCGGACGTGCGGGTCCCGCTGGCTGGCGTTGCGGCCGATCTCCTGGTCCCATCGGGGATCGTCGGGCGCGATGGATCCCAGGATCTTCTTGTTCATGCCCGGGTGCCAGCCCTGCCCGGGGTAGGCGTAGGTCTTGGGGTTGCCGTAGCTCACTTGGCCGTTCACGACCATCACGAGCCGGTCCATGTCCCGGTAGAAGTGCTGCTTGGCGAACGCCCGTTGCTTCTCCGGGATGTACTCGTCCCAGACCTCGCGGGGCTCGTGGATGTGGCTGTCGCAGTCGAAGACCGGGAAGTCCTTGGTGCGCCCTTGTGCCGTGTATGCCATCGTTCACTCCTGGCGGCCGTTTCCCTCATGCGTTTCGAAACGTGGCACGAAGGAACGAATACAACCCAATGAGTCATTCCCGCGGAAGCGGGAATCCAGGGGTGGGGGGTGTGGCGGCCTCATTGCCCGGCTCCACCCCGCCTGGATTCCCGCTTGCGCGGGAATGACTCATTGGGGGGCCGGCGCCCCATTTTCATCCCCCTTTGTGTCGGCTGCAAGCCGACATGGGTGATTTCCGCGAAAGCTTGTCCTCGACCCCGATCATTCTTTTACCCGCTCGGCTTGAACTTCGGCAGTGTGTAGTTTTCGTGGTCCTCGAACACCACTTCCACCGCCATGCCCACCTGCACGTCCTCCGGCGGAATGTCGATAACGTTGCTCACCAGCCGCGGCCCTTCGTCGAGGTCCACCAGCGAGACGTTGTACGGAATCTGGTCCTGGTAGGCCGGATGCCATGCCCGGTGATAGGTGACGAAGGAGTAGACGGTGCCCTTGCCGCTCACCGGCACCCATTCGTTGTCGGATGACAGGCACTTGGCGCACATGGCCTGGGGCGGGAAGTTGAAGTATGTGCCGCAGGCATTACATTGCTGCACCGTGAGCTTGTGCTCCTTGAGGTTGTCCCAGAAGGGCTGGGCCTCCACCTCCGCCAGGAACGGTTCATTGCGCGGCGCCGCGCGCCCGCGCTTATCGTGTGCTTCCGACTTGCTCATTGTACCCCCAGTACGAGTGATGCGTGCATGCACAGGCTGCCGCCGTGGCCGCTGATGACGCCCGCTTTCGCGCCCTGCACCTGGCGTTCCGGTTCCACCGCGTCGCCGCGCAACTGCTTGACGCCCTCGGTGACGTGCATGATGCCTTCCAGATGCGCCTGGGACAGCAAACCGCCGTGGGTGTTCACGGGGATCTCGCCGCCCACCTCGATGCGGCCGTCCTTGATGAAGTCCTTGCCCTCGCCCTTGCCGCAAAAGCCGTAGTCCTCGATGGTGATCAGCGTGGTGATGGTGAAGCAGTCGTAGAACTGCGCGAAGTCCATGTCCTTGGGGCCGAGCCCGGCCATGCGGTAGGCTGCCTCGGAGGATCTCCGGCTCCCCAGGGTGGTGAGGGTGGGCGCGTCCATGACGCTGGAGTGCGGGTGGTGCTGCCCCATGCCCAGCACCTGCACGGGCTTCCTGGGAAGATCCCGGGCGCGCTCCATGCTTGTCACCAGCAGCGCCGCGCCGCCGTCCGACTCAAGGGAGCAGTCGAAGAGGTGCAGCGGCTCCACGATCAGGCGCGAGTTCTGGTGGTCTTCGATGGTCATGGGCTTCTGCATGGTGGCGTTCTTGTTCAGGCACGCGTGCTTGCGCGTGGACACGGCGATCTGCCCCAGGTCCTCGCTGGTGGTGCCGAACTCGTGCATGTGGCGCGTGGCCGCGAACGCGTGGTTGGCTACCGCGGAGAAATGCCCCCAAGGCTGCTCCCAGTGCTCGTCGCCGCTGCGGATGGGATAGCCGGGGGTGGGGTCCGGTGTCGCCCGCTTGCGCGCGTGCACGCACACCACGTAGTTGGCCATGCCTGCCTCGATCGCCATCACCGCGTTCTGGATCATGGCGATGGGCGTGGCGCCCCCCAGCGCCAGGTCGGTGGCGTAGTTGGGATCGATCCCCGCCATATGCGCCAGCCGCACCGCGTAGCTCCGGTGCGCGTCGGTCAGCGGCTGGTTGGTCAGGAGACCGTCCACCTGGGACGCGTCGACCCCGGCGTCTTCCAGGCACAGGCGGATGGCTTCGACGTGCAGCGAGTTGGTGGTGGCTTCGGGCCGCTTGCCCACCTGGGTCTCGCCCACGCCCACGACGGCGTACTTGCCCGAGAGGTTTGACATGACTGCCTCCTTGTTCCGGGCGGGTGCCGGCCGTGGGCCGCCATCCGCCCGGAATCGGTCACGATCTGTTGCTCGCGGTAGTGGTCCTACTTGTCCAGGCCGACGATCCTGCGCGCGCGGCTCACCACTTCCGGCGTCATCTGCTTCTTCATGTCGTCGATGAGACCCGTAAGGTACTCGCCGCTCCTGGGGTTGATGTCGAGCCGCGCCCGCTTGGCGTCCGCCAGAAAAGCGGGGTCCTTCAGGATGTCGTCGAAGGCCTTGCGCAGGATGGCTACCCTGTCCTTCGGGGTCTTCGGGGGCAACGCCCAGGGGCGCACCATGGCGGCCGGCAGGAGCAGGACCTTCATGAAGGCCACGTCCGCGGGTTTGGTGATCCTGTCGTTCAGGAGCGGCACGTTTCGCGCTTCGAGTTCGGGGTGACTTTCCTCGCTGATGTAGGTGATGAGCTTGATGGAGCCCTCCTGGAGCATGGACATGCCGGTGGACTTCACCGAGTCCCAGGTCCATCCGGTGAGGGCGTCCACCTCCTTCTGCAGCAGCCCCGCGCGCACCGGCGCCGTCCCCTTGTAGCCGGGGACGATTTTGGACGTGTTGCCGAAGATGTCGTTCATGGCCAAGGGAATGCTGCAGGTCAGGCTGTTGCGCGCGGTGCAGCCGAAGATCAACGGCTCGGTCTTGGTGTCGAGCCACTGGTCCATGCTCTGGATGGGCGAGCCCTTGCGCACCGCCACGGTGATGGGGCTGGTATTGGCCAGTCCCAGCCAGATGAACTGGTTGACGTCGTACCGTATCCCCGGAAAGTTCAGGAACTGCGCCTGCGCCACGGTCCAGGTCGGGTGCACGAGGGCGAGGCCGTCCCGCTTGGTGATGTTGTACACGTAGTTGGTGCCGATGAGTCCGCTGCCGCCGGGTATGTTGACGACGATGACGTTGGGATTGCCCGGGATGTGCTTCCCGAGGTGGCGCGCGAACAGCCGCGAGTAGGTATCATAACCGCCCCCGGGGGAGCTGACCGAGATGATCTTGACCGTCTTGCCCTCGTAGAAGGACGCCGCTCCGGCCGTGCCGCCCGCCACCATGAGCAGCGTGACGAGGCCGATGAAGAATATCCGTCGCACGAACATGCCGTGTACCTCCTGTTTTCAAGCCGATGGCCGCTGCCGGCCGATGATGTCGCTACTTCTCCAGGCCGACGATCTTCCGGGCGCGGCTCAGCACCTCCGGAGTCATCTGCGCCTTCATGCTGCTGATGAGGTCCGTCAGCCACTTGCCGCTCTTCGGATTGATGTCGAGGCGGGTCCGTTTGGCATCCGCCAGGAACGCGGGGTCCTTCAGCGTGGCTTCGAACGCCTTCCGCAGTATCTCCACCCTGTCAGCCGGCGTCCCCGGCGGCACGGCCCACGGCCGCAGCATGGCCGCCGGCAGGAGCAGCACCTTCATGAAGGCGATGTCCGAGGGTTTGGTGATCCTCTCGTTCAGGAACGGCACCTTCCGCTCGTCCAGTTCCCCATGACGGTCGAAACCGATGTACGCGATGATCTTGGCGTCGCCGTCGTCGAGCATCGACATGCCCGTGGATTTCACCGAGTCCCAGCTCCACCCGGTCAACCCGTCCACCTCCTTCTGCAGCAGCGCGGCACGGATGCGCGCCGTTCCCACGTAGCCGGAGACGATCTCGGAGGTCTTGCCGAAGATGCCGTTCAAGGCCAGGGGAATGGTGCAGGTGAGGCTGTTGAGCGAGGTGCAGCCGAAGATCAACGGCTTCGTCTTGGGATCGAGCCACTGGTCCATGGTCTGGATCGGCGATCCCTTCCGCACCACCGCCGTGATGGGACCGCTGTTGGCCAGGCCCAGCCAGATCATCTTGTTGACGTCGTACTTGATGTCGGGAAATCCCAGGAACTGCGCTTGGGCCACGCCCCAACTCGGCTGGATGACGGTCAGCCCGTCCTTCTTGCTCACGTTGTACACGTAGTTGGTGCCGATGAGGCCGCTCGCGCCCGGTATGTTGACGACGATCACCTTGGGCTTGCCCGGGATGTGCTTGCCGAAGTGACGCCCGAAGAGGCGGGAGTAGGTGTCGTAGCCACCGCCCGGCGCGTGCACCGAAACGATCCTGACGGTCTTTTTCTCATAGAAGGACGCCGCTCCGGCCGCGCTCGCGCACGCCAGCAGCACCGCCACCATGAGCCCGATCCATGCCAAACGTCGATACATGATGGTTCTCCTTGTTGGGTTGAAGATCTCTGTCTTGATCGCACCGGGCTTACGATAAACCAGCGGGTATGGCATTTCAAACGCCGAATGCCCGGAAAACCCTTCTACGCCATTCACTGCGGACGTGAATCCACCGGATCTCCCACGGGTTCACGATCCACGCAGTTCACCGTCGTAGCCTTCGTCCTGAAATCTCCTCAGCAAATCAAGCAACCTGCGTGATTGGGCGGACGTAGGAACCCGGTCAGGAATACGCCGTGCTACGTCCAGTACGCCGGCGTCCTTGGGGCTGAGCAGGCGGTGCTCCTTGCCCCACAAGAGTGTGTCCGACCAGAACTTGGCTCCTGCATCAACTACCGTTTTCTGAGCTTCAATGCCGTCGAGCATCTGTTGATCTTTTCTGCCCGTCCGTTTCTTCGACTGCTCTTCTTCCAGAAGGATTAGTTCGTCAAGGAAGCGCGCCGGCCACGTCACGTTGAGTTCACGCACGCGGTTCCAGCATGCCTGTTGTTTGGCCCATTCCGTGACGTTGCTGATTCCAGGCTGCGGTTGGATCAGAACCGCGTGTACCTTCTCCGCGACGCAAGCCAAGGCCGTTGCGATGGCAGATCCCGGAGACTGCCTTCGCCACACTGCCTGAAAGTCAACCGCACGTTTCATTCTGGCGACGTCGCAGGCCATTTTGGCAAGAGCGTAGGCAACGATATTGGCTCGATATCCGCCTTCGTACCATTCCTGATCGGTGACGATTCGCTCTGTGGACTTGAACATGATGGCCTTCGCCACCGTCTCTCTGTACCAAGCTTCATTGTAATCGTTGGAGTTCCTTTCCCAAGCTTCCCCTGTGAGTTGCGAGAAGTGGGCGAAGTTTTTCTGAGCCCCAAGACTGACCTTGTGCGGCAGCTCTGACCATACATTCAGGAACTTCGCCAAGTCGGTTTTGGTGATGAGTTGCCGACGCGGGTTTTCGATGTCGAATTTCTTTCGGGCTGCGGGTGTGAGGCGCGAACGGGCGTCAGCGTACTGCCCTCGTGCCCTCTCATAGAACCACTTCGACTCGGTGAATGTACCATCGGGCGATGGTGCGAAAATGCGGCGAGAGAAGTCCTCCACGCGCACATGAAAAGGATGATTGGCGAAAAAGTCCGCCGCATTGATTCGGTTCTGGCTATTGGCAAACTCGGAGATTTTGGGGACGATTTCTTCCGCACGTTCAGGTTCAACCACGGAAAGTTTCATCTGGACGAAGACGTCTGACAGGTTCGCCTTGCCAAACCAAGCTTGGTGGATGGAGGCGGTTGTCTGTCCTCCATTCACGATCTGCAGGTTTCTCAGGCGACGTAATTCCTTGCGACCACCCGTGTTCACAACGTCAAGCTCCTCCGCCGTGCAGGTGATGCCGTTGTTGTAGTGGAAAAACATCGACGGCTCGCGTTGAAGAGTGTTGCGGATACCCTTGTTGACGTTGCCGCGCGCCTGAAGAAAGACGCGCACATTCTGTTCGAGAAGGCGTGCTCCCCAGCGGTCATATATTCGCGCGAGCACCGCCCCTGGAACAACAGCGAGGAAGGATTCATGCCCATCGTCGCGCAGGTGAGCGGGCAAAACCGTCAACGGACCTCCGAAGTGACGCAGGTCTATTTCGATGTCCTCCCGGCCGTGCCCGGCCTCTACAAGCCTGTGTAGACGACGGATGTCCCATACATTGTAGGTTATCTCCTTCCCGTCGATCTCTCCGGCCTTGCGGCCATCGACCCGCTCGCTCAATTCCCGATTGCTGATCAGGATGAGGCGCACCTTCTGTATGTGTCCCCAGCGCCCCGCAACGAGGTCAGCCAGACCAAAGCCCGGGCTGGTTTCCTCAAGAGAATTGCGCCATTTGGCGTCGAGGGAACGTCGCAAGAATCTCGCAGGGCGCTCAAGGATGGCGTTCATCTCGCTACCGGTCAGGCGCGCAATATCCGGTGACTGGATGAAATCGGAAACAATCAGGCTCAGTGCGTCGAAGTTGTCGTCCAGCGAATATCCGTCGACGTGGATGCCACTGGTGCCGGGTCCTAGGTACAGTGCTCTGTCGGGAGCTTCGAATTCTCCAACTTGTCCGAGATGGTCACAGAACACGTCGAAAAACACGTCCTCCAGAAAATGCCCGGCGGCGTCAGCTTGGGTTACGATGTCCTGAAAGAACTCATGCGCAAAGTCAGTCAGACTTGTTGTCATCTCCACTGCTTCCTGCAATGCGTTGTGCTAGTGTCGTGGCGTCAACTCGGAACGCTTCACATTCCGTCAAGCCTATCGAATAGCGCACATGGGTTACGCCGCTGGGGAACATGGCCCCGGTAATGCAAGGGAACCCGTCGCGGACCTCGAAAATATGCTCGGCACCCATGACCCAGCGCCTGTCACTGTAGTCATCAAGTGGGTCAAACCCGATGGCGGCAAGCCGATCGTCGAACAGGTCGGTCATTGCTGGACCCTCATCCGTTATCAGCCGCTGAACCGTGTTGACGGCTTCGGTGACGGTCACGGCCCTGCCTGTTTCTCCGACTGCTGCGGAAACTTCGAGGACGTGAAGGAACAGCGCTTCCACTCCTGTGCGGTCCAGCTGGTGTTCTGACGAGATTGCGACATACGGCGCGGCCGCACCGCGGCGGGCCTTGGCTTCAATTGCGATCCGGTCGACCTCGAAGTCCTTGGGAGCACCAAGCGGACCGGTCCAGCACCTCACAGACCGGTTGACCCCGACAACAGGGAACAGGTGGTCCTTCAGGATTTTCAACTCTCCCAGCAGCCCTTTCTGCTCCTCGTCGTCAAGCCGCCCGTCCCTGCCACCCCGAAGAAGGCGGTGCCACCGCCAGGTTCGAGTCAGAAACCGGCCAACCGCCTCGTCCTCGTTCTGCGCGAGTTCGGTGGCGGCTATGATGTCAAGACACAAACGATGGAACAATTCTCGCTGTTCCGCGTCCGTCAGTCGGATTACGAGCAAATCATGAGTGTCGGCATCGGGCGACCTACGTTCAACATCCAGCCCTTGCAGTTTTGGCAGACGATCGGAAAGACTCAACCCGCGGGTGTGGCGAAGCATCAGGAGACACCTGCGGTCAACGTCCAGCGCCCAGAAAAGGTCCCATCGTAGAGACGGGTCCACCCTGCGAGCGCTGGCTGAAGTGGTCTGCGACGGTGGCGTGATTCCTTGCCAAGGGTCCGGAACATCAGTCGTCATCTCCGGCTGCCTCCTCTTCGTCTTCCTCGCGGTAGCGTTCTCTGAACCAGGTGGTATTCACGACGTATTCGACCTTCTCTTCTTCAAGGGTCGTCCGGGGGAAACTGATGCTCCACGCAACCATCGGGTCCGTGGATGTCAAGTCTTCATTCGCCTCGCCGATAGCCAGCAAGTGCACGATCAAGAGGGGTTTGCGGCGGATGTTTCGGTATATGTAGTCGGGAAATTTGGAGTTGCCGGCGCGCCCGCCCCCTTCCTTCTGTCGGTATTCCTCTTCGACTTGATCCGCTTCTTCGTCGGTAAGTCCGATCTTTTCCACCCCGCGGGACGATACGCGTTTGTTGTTCAAGGTCAACGTGTATCGGTCGCTGCCCCTCCCTGCCCTGCGACGCTGGCAGGCGATCTCGAAACCGAGGCTGCGGTCCACCAAGGTACCCGCAGGGGGCGTCGCCACAGACGGGAAGAAGATGTCCCAATCTCGCAGTTCGATTGCGGCGCGCTGCTCGATGTGACGTTGCACAGGCCCGGTATCCGTGAGGTGCGACCCCTCGTGGTTGCGGAATGCCGAAAGAAAATGCTGCACGACTTCCACGGGGGCGTCTCGAACAAGCCTTCCAGTGGGGACTCGCTCGCCATCCTCCGGCGCCAAGCCGGCGCTTCGGAGGTTGTTGACCAGTCGAATGGTGGCGTCTCGGTTCGCGTGGAGGCTCTGTGCATCGCGTCGTAGCACGGTCGTCTCGATAAACCTGTTGGCAAGCCCGATTGAGACGGTAAGTGGCAGGCCAGACCCCATTTTGTTGCGCGCCGTAACGATCAGAGTGTCGGGATGGCTGCGCACCTTGAGCCCGAACTCCTGCGGCGTGGCGTTGGCCGCCTCCATTCTGCGCAACTCGTGGCGCAATTCCTCGATCGAATCCGCTATGTGGGCATACCAGCCTTCTGCCTCCTCTGGCATCCAGATGCGGCACAGATCGTCGTATCCGGTCCGATAGCCGAGCCACCTGCACATCTGCATGAGTGTGTCGTACATAATTGAGTTGCGCAGGAAATAACTGATGGTGAGTCCCTCCAGGGTCAGGCCCCGAGAGAGGGAAAAGCCGCCTACGGCGACTACATTCAAGCCTGTCTCCAGGTGTTCGCTGTAGTTGAGGGCACCGGTTGCACGGCTGTTGATCTCGATGACCCGTACAGCACTTGTACTCTTCCAAAGGAGTGCCTGTATCTCGGACCAAGGTACGTCGTGGCCGTTGGGATACTCGAGGTCGAACACGGTTCGGAGCGCCCTGATCTCCGGGTCACGCAAAGCTTCGACTTCGGGTCTGGCGCCGTTGACTCGCACATGGCTTCGGATTCGGTCCATGAAGGCATGAATTTCGTTTCGTATCTGACTCTGAACGGCGGTAAAACGAGAAACGTTTACGACCATCGAATGGTGCTCGTGCGCCTGACCTCGGGCCGAGCGAATGGCGCGTGCGACAATGAAGGCTCGCAAGGCGGTCCTGAGACTCTCGGGCAGGGAGTGGACGCGATGGTCAATCTGGTGCTTCAGGGGCAGGATGTCCTCATTGTCTTCGATGTGGCGTATGAAGTGTCTTTCCTCGTCCAGGAAAACACGCGTTGCACTCAAGTAGTTGTCGGGTGGGTCGAGGCTTCGAATGAAATGACGGGGAAACAGGTCATCCCTGAGTGTTTCGTGGTCCGTGTCCGGGTCAATGAAGATGTTGGCGAACGGAGTGGCCGTGTAGCCCACGTAGCTACTGCGGTCGAAGAGATTCAGGAGTTGTCTGATTTGCCCGTTGATTCGGGAGACTTCGTCGCGCCCCTTCTTGATATTGATGGATGCGTTGTCGGCTTCATCGTCAATCAGGAGCAGAGGCTCACCAATGGATGATGTTCCTTGTCGGGAATTGTGGTCTCTTAGCCAATCGATCAGGTTGCGGAGCGTGTGGGAATTCTTCTTGATTACGAAAACGGCTGGCTCGGTGAGATTCTTGAGGGGAATCCCCACGCTGGTGGCGGTGGCCTTGTCGAAATCGCGCAGCGTGTTGGTGAAAACGGCCGGCCGGCGGGAGCTGTCGAAGCGGCCAGCGCCCACAATTCGCTGGCTCTCCGGTCGATTTTGCATCAGCCTTGAACTGTCGAAACCGACGAAACCCTCGTCAATACGCCCTTGTGTTTGTTGGCGCAAGTTGTTGTGGATACCCGCGATCACGATGATTACCTTGTACCCGGCGTCTGCGGCCTTGCACATCAAGCCGGTGTAATTAGCTGTTTTTCCGGACTGCACGTGACCAATCACCATTCCACGCCGATCCCATTTCCCCTCCTTCGCTGGATTCTCCAGGAGACCGAGGACGCTGTCGGTAATGTTGTCAAGTGCGGCAAGTACTTGACCCGAGAAGTTCAATTCGCCGAGGAAGTCCCGATATCTGTCCCAGTAGAATGACTCGATGTGGGGCTTGGCGCGCTCCAACCATTCCTGGAAATGTTCCTCCTTCAGTGTAGCGCCCAAATCCATGGCGACGCCGTGCTTGCTTTCCAGCTTCTTTGCAAGCTGTTCCGCTTGCTCGTCGGTCACGGAGGGTGTAACCGGCCGAATCCGCCGGATCTCTTCGCGGATTTTGTCCGGCGTCGGCAGATGTCCTTCCGGCAGCTTGACCAGCAGGGCATTGACCATGTCTTCCAGTCGTTTCAGTTCGTCATTCATTTGGCGGTTCCCGGCGTGCCAATTCGTCAAGCACCTTCTTGGCGGCCGTCCAATTCGATCGGAAAGGATCGGCGTGGGACATCATCAAGGTCGCTTCGGCTTGCGAAACACCCCCTTCTCTGAGAGTTCGCCATGTGGACTGCACGCTTTCGACGAACTGTTCGTCCGGCAACGAGACCGGTGACAGATTCTCAGGGCTAGAGCTTGCGTCGGCAAAGATGGCGTCGATCGGCAGCGTCGCATCAATCAGGGCCGTCAGAACACGAAATTCGCGAGCCAGATCCGTGGTCAACCCGTTCAAAAAGCCGGAAAGGACCGGATGCTCGGAGTTGAGGCAATAGTGTATCTGATTGCTCATTTGCGTTCGGATCCAAACAGGTAGCCGGTTGTCCGTTGACAGAGTCCGTCCACGTTGGGTGTAGACGCGCCTGGATGGGGCGCCGATCTGTTCGATGATTTTCCGAAGGCGATTCCTTACGAGGGCAGGAGGTTGTGCCGACGCTTTCTTGACGTCCACTTTCCAAAGGGCGTCTAGATCGTTGGGTATGTCGATTCGAACGCGAGCCAGCTTTGTCAGCTCCGACTGTTTCGCCAGGCCGAACCATGTCCCGTGGACGATCAAGCGACGGTTCCTGTAGAGGTAGAAGCCTTGGTTCCGAAGATGTCCGCCTGGGCCGCCGTGCCTTTCCCATTCCGCAACGGTCACCTTGCTGTGGTGCGGAAGAGTCACAGCCATTATGCGGATCTTCCGGCCATTGAGGGAGAACGTGTCTTCCTGTCCTCTTTGCGTGGCGGGATGCTGCAAATGAAATGGGTCCAGTGCTTCCAGTCCACGGCCGTTCATCAGAATCTTGACCGCTCTGCGCCGAGGCCCGCCCGTAAGGAATCGGTGGAAGACAAGCTCGATATGGGAAGCAGTCCGGTCAAGCTGTCGTGTGACGTCATGCATGTCCGTAGAACCGTGGTCAATCACACGATCCAGCTTCTGCCAAACCACGAGCGTGCCGGTGGAACCCAGTCGGTCGATCCAGGGTACTGTTGTGGCGCGGTCGGGAATCTCGATGTACCAATCTTCGGTAGCCGCCACGGTGTCGAGGTCCCAGATAGCGGAACATGTCTCGCCGTTTCTGCGAGTAACCACCGTCAATCGACGGCACTGTGAGAAAGATGCCGTCTTCAAGCCCAGCCCGAAGCGACCCAAGTCAGTAACCGCACGTTCTTCCAGTGGGCTTCGCGTGCCAAGCCGCATGGCTTCATGCAGATCAGACTGCGACATTCCGACGCCGTCGTCGAGTATGCCGATTGCTGGACTTGGTGAGTCCGTGTCGGTAAGGATTTCGATTCGGCGAGCGCTTGCGGTAAGGGAGTTGTCGATCAGGTCTGCGACAGCGGTCGGCAGGGAATAGCCGACGTCGCGCATACTTTCGATCAACACCGACGCACGAGGTGCGACCCTTTCTCTTCTCGCGCTGCTTTTCACCCCGCCTCGACGGCGAGCGCTTGCGCAACTGGTCGCCGTTTCCTCGCTGTTTTCGCAGGCTTCGCGCCTTGGCTGCGATCAAGACATTCAAAGACATCCCCCACGCAGTCGGCGATTTGGCGGGCGAGAAAAGGTGGCACGGCGTTGCCAACCTGCACGTACTGGGCGCTGCGGGTGCCCTTGAAGAAATAGTTGTCAGGAAAGGTCTGAAGTCTTGCGGCTTCGCGCACGGTCAGGCTGCGACACTGGGATGCGTCTGGATGAATGTAGTAGTGACCGTCCTTCGCAAGGTGGCTTGTGATCGTTCCGGACGGGCGATGAGCAAGCTGTACCCTGAATCGGTCGTCGAACTTTCCTGACCACCAGTTCTTGTGGCTGGGCGCCAACGCGGCCGGAAAATCCAGGGTCTTCGGCGACCTCCCACAAGCGTGTGCGAAGGCGGCGCAGAA
This sequence comes from Candidatus Binatia bacterium, assembly GCA_022823055.1. Lineage (GTDB taxonomy): Bacteria > Desulfobacterota > Binatia > UBA9968 > JAJDTQ01 > JAJDTQ01. Next base: position 18,100 of record JAJDXX010000129.1, read on the forward strand.
CAGATAACGCGCCAAATCTGAGGGCATATGTGCGCGTGTGTGGTTGTTTGGCAGCCGTTCAAGTTGGTCATCGCCGATCCAGCGACGCAAATCCGCTGGGCAGGACTTCGGCAGTCCTGCATAGCCGGGGGCCTCGCGCTGGAGGTGTGCGTTGAGCGCAGCCGTCCGCGAACGTGAAACCGCGTCGTCGAATTTTCGTCGCTTTTCCGGATGGAGTTGTGGCTTGTTTCGCGACACGATGTCACACGCTTCAAGCACTGCGCGCCGCCAAGCTTCAAGACTGTCGTTTCGGCTCAGGCCGCACCGCAATCTGGGGACATCGTCGAGGATATCCCTGACTGTCACGGGAGTCGTCGGTTCAAGCCGCGGTCTCCAGGCCGCTGGAAGGCGATCCCGGACATCGCTTCTCAACCCCACTATGAATACGCGATCACGGACTTGGGGGATACCATGTTCCTGTGCTCGGACGAGGAATTGAGAGAAGTCCGGTAGCGTTGCCGTGGTATTCGGGAGCGAAGGCTGGTCTGACGACGCCAAGCCGAAGAGGCAATAGGACTCTTGCCCGTCTGCTGTCTGGAGTTCCCGGAGCATCTCCCCGAAGATGCTCCTGCCACGCACTCGAGATGAGAGGATGCCCTTCACATTTTCGAGCACAAAGGCTGCCGGGCGAAGCATGCCCAGGACTCTCACGTATTCCCGGTACAGGAAAATCCGGGGGTCTCGATCGGTCTTGCGGACGTCCTTGCCCGCGTTGCGAGCACGTCCGACCAAGGAGTAGGCTTGGCACGGTGGTCCGCCGATCAGCAGCGTGTCTGTGCCGAAGTCGGCGCGCAAACGGCGGATCCGCTTCTCCAGGACGCCCAGGGTCTCTTCTTGTCCGAGTTCAAGGCACAGCGTCTCGTTGCCAGCCGTCTCCCACTCCGTTGGATACAACTGTGCCCAGTTTGGCTCTGGCGTGGCACCGTTGAGGAAAGCGTAGTACTCTCGCGGGAAACCCCTTTCGAACTGTCGCAGGAACGAGCGGAGGAGGAGAGTCGCGTGTGCTGACGGATCCTTCTCTATGGAAAGACGGATACGGTACCTTGGTTTACTGGAGGATGGTGACCAAGGCGAGAAGCCTTCGCCCAGCCCGCCTGGACCTGAGAACAGATCGACGACAGTCACAGGCTTGCCCATGCCATTTGTTGTAAATGAACAATTTTGGCCCGTCAAACTGTGGCATGGTACGGTCTGGAAGGACCGGCTGTGACGGATGTCGTGGACAAACTTACCCGGTCGCGCATGATGGCCGGGATTCGAGGGAAGAATACGCGGCCTGAGATAATCCTGCGCCGGGCTCTTCACGCCAACGGGTTCAGGTTTCGGCTGCATGCAAGACGATTGCCGGGCAAGCCGGACATTGTCTTTCCTCGTTATCGGGCCGTCTGTTTTGTACACGGGTGTTTCTGGCACCGGCATTCCCAATGCCGTTATGCGGCGACGCCTGCAACACGGCCAGAATTCTGGGAGGCCAAGTTTCGCGCCAATGTTGCAGGAGACATGCGCAACCGTCGCCTCTTGCTGGAAGCTGGTTGGCGCGTGGCAGTGGTTTGGGAGTGTGCACTCAGACGCGGCAGGGAGGGATATTTGGCGGACCGGCTGGGGGTGTGGTTACGTAGCCGGCGTGCGGAATTCGATTCAGACAGAGTAGTCCCGCCGGATGGAAGGAAATCCGCTGAGTAGCTGTAGAGGCGTTGTGCCCTGTTTTTCGAAGGTCCAGGAGGAGCCGTATGTCCAAACCGATCCTCGACGGCGTCAAGGTCCTGGACCTGAGCCACATGTATCCGGGCACGCTGTGCACGTGGCTCCTGGCGGCTCTGGGCGCGGAGATTCTCAAGGTGGAGGAGCCGGGCGCGGTGCGCTCGGGCGCGCCATACCTCAACCAGGGCAAACGGAGCATGACGCTCAACCTCAAGTCCGACGCCGGACGCGAGATCGTTCACTCCCTGGCAAAGCGGTCTGACATCGTGGTGGAGGGCTTCAGGCCCGGGGTCGCGCGCCGGCTCCGGGTGGACTACGACACTTTCCGGGAGCTGAACCCCAAGCTCGTCTATTGCTCCATTTCCAGCTTCGGTCAGACCGGTCCGTCGGCGGCGTACTCGGCCCACGACATCAACTTCCTGGCCCTGAGCGGCATGCTCGCCATCGGCCGGGAGGCGGGCCGCCGGCCGCTGCCTCCGGCGGCCCAGGTGGCGGACGTGGCCGGCGGCGGCTACCCGGCCCTGACCGCCATCCTCGCCGCCTACATCGCCGTGCTGCGGGAAGGGGAGGGACGCTACATCGACATCTCGATGTTCGATTGGACCCTGCTCCTGGTGGCGCGGTACCTGATGCTCGATTCGCCGCCGCGCCGGTCGCGACCCGAGGTCAAGCGCGAGCACGCCACCTTGGCCGGCACCGCCGCGTGCTACGACACCTACGAGGCGGCGGACGGTGGGTTCGTGTCCCTGGCCGCTCTGGGACCCAAGCAGTGGGGGCTCCTGTGCAAGGCCGTGGGGCTCGAACGGTACGCCGGCGCGGCCTTCGACCCCGAGCAGACCCCGCGCATCAAGGCGGCCATGCGCCGCACCTTCAAGACCCGTCCGCGGGACGATTGGGTCGCGCTGCTCCGGAACGACTACGGTCTGTCCGTGGCGCCGGTGTACGAGCCCGAGGAGGTTCTCGAAGACCCGCACGTGCGCTTCCGCAAGACGCTGGCGCAACGCAAGGGCGCGGGTGCGGTGGAGTTTACGCCGCCGTTCTGGTTCGCGGGCGCGCGCAAGCCCGGAGGGAGGATCTGCCGGGTGGGCCAGCACACCGGCGTGGTGCTCAAGGAGTTGGGGTACACGCCCGCGGAGATCCGCGAGTTGCGCAGGGCCAAGGCCATCTGACACTGCCAGACTCCGCTCAGCGTGATGGGGCGCGGGGCGTGCGGCCATGGAGCACGTTCTGACTCGGTTGAACGCCGGTCCTTATTCAAGTAATTGTCCCGATATCTTTCTCAAGGGGCCATTCCGGGCACTGCGGTGCGGCGCCCCGTGGGAGGCAGGATGTCAGACGTAAAGCCGGGTCTGGAAGGCGTGGTGGCCGGCGAGACGGCCATCTGCTCGGTCCGTCCGGAAGGTGAGTTGATCTACCGGGGCTACGACGTGCACGACTTGGCGGAGCAGGCGCGCTTTGAAGAAGTGGCCTACCTGGTGCTGTTCGGCAGGCTCCCCAACACCGCGGAGATGGAGGCATTCGATGCGGAGTTGCGCGCGAACCGGGCGCTGCCGGCGGGCGTGGTCGAGGGCCTGGAGTTGCTCCCCTCGGACGCGGTGGCGATGGACGCTCTGCGCACCGCGGTTTCGGCCCTGGCGCTGTACGACCCGGACGCCGGGGACGACACCCGCGAGGCCAACCTGAGGAAGGCCGCGCGTCTCCTGGCGCGCATGGCCACGGCGGTGGCGGCGCTGCACCGGCTCTCGCGGGGACTGGAGGTGGTGGAACCGGACCCCGGGCTGAACCACGCGGCGAATTTCCTCTACATGTTGCGGGGCGAGCGGCCGGACGAGTTCGAGGCCCGTGTGCTGGAGGTGACGCTGATCCTCTACATGGAGCACGAGTTCAACGCCTCGACGTTCACGGCGCGGGTGATCGCCTCGACGCTGTCGGACCTGTACGGCGCGGTGGTGGGGGCCATCGCGGCGCTGAAGGGTCCGCTCCACGGGGGCGCCAACGAGAAGGCCATGGACGTGATCCTGGAGATCGGCGAACCGGACCGCGCGGAGGCCTGGGTGGAGGAGAGCCTGCGCCGGAAGGAGCGTGTCATGGGGTTCGGCCACCGCATCTACAAGACCGCGGACTCGCGTGTGGAGGTGGCCAAGAAGTGGGGCACGCTTCTCGGCAGGCAACTCGACGACACCCGCTTGAGCGACATCTGCATCACGGTGGAGGAGGTGATGCGGCGGGAGAAGAACCTGTGTCCCAACGTGGACTTCTACGCCGCGCCCATCTACCACATGATGAAGATCCCCATCAGCCTCAACACGCCCATCTTCGCCATGAGCCGGGTGGTGGGCTGGTCGGCGCACATCATCGAGCAGATGGACAACAACCGCCTCTACCGGCCCAACTCGCGCTACGTGGGCGCCACGGACCTTGAGTTCCAGCC
>JAJDXX010000121.1 GCA_022823055.1 Candidatus Binatia bacterium
GCCACTGCTCGTCATCGCGCCTTGCCGACAACGAAAAATCCTCCGCAGATTATGCTGCGAATTAACCAGACACCACACTAAATCGCCATGGTGCGGACTTCCGCGGGGTCGATCCTGACCCCGGGTCCCATGGTCGCGGCCACGGCCACGCTCCTGATGTAGGTGCCCTTGGCGGCGGCGGGCTTGGCCCGGACCAGCGCCCCGACGACGGCCTTGGCGTTGTCCAGCAGCGCGTCGGCCTCGAACGACACCTTGCCGATGGGCAGATGGACGATGCCCGCCTTGTCCACCCGGTATTCGAGCCGGCCGGCCTTGATCTCCGTCACCGCCTTGCCGATCTCCATGGCGACGGTGCCCGAGCGCGGATTGGGCATGAGTCCGCGCGGCCCCAGGATCTTGCCGATGCGGCCGACCGCGCCCATCATGTCGGGCGTGGCCACGACCTTGTCGAAGTCCAGCCACCCCTCGGTGATCTTCTTGATCAGGTCGTCGTTGCCGACGAACTCAGCGCCCGCTTCCTGCGCTTCGCGCTCCTTCTCGCCCTTGGCGAAGGCGAGCACGCGCACGGGCTTGCCGAGCCCGTGGGGCAGCCCCACGGAACCGCGGATGTTCTGGTCGGCACGCCGCGGATCGACCCCGAGCCGCACCGACAGCTCGACCGTCTCATCGAACTTCGCCGTGGCGGTTTCCTTGACGATCCGGATGCCTTCGTCCAGCGGATACTTGCGCTCGTGGTCCACCTTGCCGGCGGCGCTCTGGTACTTCTTGCCCTTCGTTTTCATGGCGGCTCTCCAGCGGATCACACGACCTTGAGCCCTAGACTCCTGGCGGTGCCCTCGACGGTGTTCATCGCGGCCTCGATGCTCGCGCTGGTCAGGTCGGGCATCTTGAGCTGGGCGATCTCCCGCACCTGCGCCTTGGTCACCTGGCCCCTGGTCTCCTTGCCCGGCTCCGCGGCTCCCTTATCGAGTCCCGCCGCCTTCTTCAGCAGCACGGCCGCCGGCGGCGTCTTGGTGACGAAGCTGAAGGTGCGGTCGGCGTAGACCGTGATGATGACCGGAATGATCATCCCCGGCTGATTCTGCGTGGCCGCGTTGAAGGCCTTGCAGAACTCCATGATGTTCACGCCCCGCTGGCCCAACGCCGGTCCCACCGGGGGACTCGGGTTCGCCTGCCCGGCGGGAATTTGCAGCTTGATCTCGCCGATCACCTTCTTGGCCATGGCCAGAACTCCTTACGACTGCCCGCGAAGCCCGCGGGCTAGCTCCGCTCCACCTGAATGAAATCCAGTTCCACCGGAGTCGCCCGCCCGAAGATGCTGATCAGCACCCGCAGCTTGCCCTTGTCCGGCTTGACTTCCTCGACCACGCCGTTGAACTCGGAGAAGGGTCCGTCGATCACCTTGACGCTCTCGCCCACGGAGAAGACCACCCGCGGCCGCGGACGGACCGCCCCTTCCTCCATCTGCTGGGTGATCGCCCGCACTTCCTCCTCGCTGACCCACGGCGGCTGCGTGCTTCCGCCGACGAACCCGGTGACCTTGGGGGTCGACTTGACCACGTGCCAGGTCTCGTCGTTCATCTCCATGTGCACCAGGATGTATCCCGGAAAAAACTTCCTGGAGGACGTTCTTTTCTTGCCCTTCACCAGCTCGACGACCTTCTCCGCCGGCACCAGGATCTCGCCGAACCAATCCCTGTGGTCCCCGAGCGTCTTGATGCGCTCTTCCAGCGCGGCCTTGGCCTTGTGCTCGAACCCCGCGAACGTGTGCACGACGTACCAGTTCTTTTCCATGGGCTATCGCTGTCCGGTTTCCCGTTTCGACCCCTTGTCTCAACGCATCAGCCACTGCCGCATGTACGAGAGCAGGAAGTCCACCAGCCCCAGGTAGATGGCGAAGAAAATCACCACCAGCACGACGACGCCCGTCGCGGCGTAGGTCTCCCGCCGCGTGGGCCAATGGACCCGCTTCAGCTCCTGCCAAGCCTCGCGCACGAAGTCTGTCAGCCTCCCTACGGAGGCGAACGAATCGGTCAGTTTTTCCATCGGCGGCGAAGAACTGGCGGGTCAGGCAGGACTCGAACCTGCAACAGCCGGATTTGGAGTCCGGTGCTCTACCAATTGGAGCTACTGACCCGGTCCCGTTGGCTCAGACCCGGATTTCCTTGTGCACCGTGTGACCGCGACAGCTCCCGCAGAACTTCTTGAACTCGAGCTTGTCCGTGGTTCGCTTCTTGTTCTTGGTGGTGGTGTAGTTCTTGCGCTTGCATCGGTCACAGGCGAGTCCTACCAAGTCACGCATCGGTCCAACCTCCGCCTACTGAACGATCTCGGTCACGACGCCGGCTCCCACGGTGCGGCCGCCTTCGCGAATGGCGAAGCGCAGGCCGTCGTCCATGGCAATGGGCGTGATGAGATTCACGTCGATGTGGACGTTGTCGCCGGGCATGATCATCTCGGTGCCCTCGGGCAACGTCGCCACGCCGGTCACATCGGTGGTCCGGAAATAGAATTGCGGCCGGTAGCCGTTGAAGAACGGCGTATGCCGTCCGCCTTCCTCCTTGGTGAGGATGTAAGCCTCGGCCTTGAACTTGGTGTGCGGCGTCACGGTCTTGGGTTTCGCCAGCACCTGCCCCCGCTCCACCTCGTCGCGCTTGATGCCGCGCAGCAGCACGCCGATGTTGTCGCCGGCCTGCCCCTCGTCGAGCAGCTTGCGGAACATCTCGACACCGGTGGCCACGGTCTTCTGGGTCTCCTTCAGACCGACGATCTCCACCTCGTCACCCACGTGCAGGATGCCGCGCTCCACTCGGCCGGTGACCACGGTGCCGCGGCCGCTGATGGTGAAAACGTCCTCCACGGGCATGATGAAGGGCTTGTCCACGTCGCGCAGGGGATCGGGGACGTAGGAGTCGACGGCATCCATCAACCTGATGATGGACTCGACCCCCAACTCGCTCGTCTCGCCCTCCAGGGCCTGGAGGGCGCTGCCGGTGACGACGGGGATGTCGTCGCCCGGGAACTGGTACTTCGACAGCAGCTCCCGCACCTCCAACTCCACCAGCTCGAGCAGCTCGGGGTCATCCACCATGTCCGCCTTGTTGAGGTAGACGACGATGGAGGGCACGCCCACCTGACGGGCGAGCAGGATGTGCTCACGGGTCTGCGGCATGGGCCCGTCGGCCGCCGACACCACCAGGATCGCCCCGTCCATCTGGGCGGCGCCGGTGATCATGTTCTTCACGTAGTCCGCGTGTCCCGGGCAGTCCACGTGGGCGTAGTGCCGCTTGTCGGTCTGGTACTCGACGTGCGCGATGTTGATGGTGACGCCACGCTCGCGCTCTTCCGGCGCCTTGTCGATCTGGTCGAAGGGCACGAAATCCGCCGATCCCTTTTCAGCCAGCACCTTGGTGATGGCCGCCGTCAACGTGGTCTTGCCATGATCGACGTGGCCGATGGTGCCGATGTTGAGGTGTGGTTTCGTACGCTCGAATTTCGCCTTGCTCATCTTCTCCTCCTGTGGCAATCACAATGTCGTGTTTGTCAAGTTCTCACATACAGGCAAAGCCCAGGAGCGGGCTTGAACCGCCGACCTCGTCCTTACCAAGGACGTGCTCTACCGACTGAGCTACCTGGGCATGGGCTTGGAGCGGGAAACGGGATTCGAACCCGCGACCCCGAGCTTGGAAGGCTCGTGCTCTAGCCAACTGAGCTATTCCCGCGCAACCGACTCCGTCGCTCCGGAGCCTGAATTCGTTCCCTGTCAACCGGACAGGACAGTGGTAACTGGTGGTGGAGAGGGGAGGATTCGAACCTCCGAAGCCGATCGGCGGCAGATTTACAGTCTGCTCCCTTTGTCCACTCGGGAACCTCTCCGCATTGCACCCGGAATACACCGCGCGGAGCAAACCGGCCTCGGCAGGCTCGATACATCGAGTTCGCTCACTTGGAGCTGGCGATAGGATTTGAACCTACAACCTGCTGATTACAAATCAGCTGCTCTACCGTTGAGCTACGCCAGCGGAACCGACCGTCGCCGTCGCGCACGCAAGAACAAAATAACGAAAACAAATAACAAAAGGCCACACTTACCCTGCCCCTCTTCCGGAAAACAGGGTAAGAAGGCACATCGGCGAAATAAAGCATCTGGCGGACCAAATGTCAACGGGGAGTATGTCAACTGGGGCCGTCGTCAACAGGCAGGCGGCAGGGCCGCGCCGGTTCGCTGTCTCGCCAACTCATAAGCGAATATACCCCACGCCACGCCCACATTCAACGACCCGACCCGGCCGTCCATGGGGATGGAGACCAGATAGTCGCAGCCGCGCCGGACCAGCGGCCTCAGGCCCCGTTCCTCACCCCCCAGGACCACGGCCAGCCTTGCCGGATAAGCGGGTTTCCAGACCCGGTCCGGCGCCCCGGCATCGAGCCCCACCACCCAAAAGCCGCGCTCGCGCAGGGCGGCGAGGGCACGCGGGAGGTTGGGGACGCGGTAGACTTCAAGATGATGCGCCGCCCCGGCCGACGCCTTGATCACGGCGCCGGTAACCCCCGCGGCACGATCCTTGGGCAGGACGACACGGCGCACGCCCATGGCCTCCGCCGTGCGGAGAATGCTCCCCAGGTTGCGCGGGTCGACGATGCCGTCAAGGAGAAGAACACAGTCCGCGGCCGCGTCCGCCGGCCCGGACAGCAGGTCATTGAAGGTCCCGTAGGCAAACGGGACGGCACGTGCGATGACGCCCTGGTGCCGGCCGCCGTGCGTCAGGGCGTCCAGCGCCCGTCCATCCATCTCCTCCACACGGCAGCCCTCCCTATGCGCGGCCTGCTCCACGCGGCGCAACGCGGGACCGCGGTCGCCCCGGACCAGGAGGACTTCCATGATGTCGCCGGGAGCGGCGCGGAGCTTCTCCAGAACGGGATGGATCCCGTAGATGAGCACCGGGTCCGGTCGCTGTCCGTCCGGCGTATCCCGCGTTGTGGAATTCATCAAAGAAGGCTACCATTGCCCCTGTGCATCGGACCCTGAGCGCCTATGTGACCGGTCAGATCATCCCGCCTTTCCTGGTAGGCCTCCTCGCCTTTACGCTCGTTTTCCTTGCCGGCCGCATCACCCGGCTCATCGAGCTGGTGGTCAGCCGCGGCGCACCGCTGGATCAGATCGCGAAGCTCTTCGCGCTGATCACGCCGACGCTGCTCGAAACGACGATGCCGATGGCCTTCCTCCTGGGAATTCTCTACGGCTGCGGCCGGCTTGCGCGGGACAATGAGACCCTGGCGTTCAAGGCTTGCGGCGTCGGGCCGGTCCACTTCCTGATACCCGTGCTGCTGCTGGGCCTGGCCGTCTCTCTCCTCACCCTCGGATTGTCGATCCTCGTCCGTCCCGCCGCCAACCTGGCCGTCAAGAAAGAAATCTACGCCGTGGCCAAGAACCGCGCCGGGTCCCTGCTCAGGGAGAAGGTGTTCAACGACTTCTTCCCCAAGGTCCTCGTCTACGTCGACAGCATCGTACCGCCGGGCAATACCTTCCAGGGCATCCTGATCATCGATCAACGCGATCCGGCCGCGGAGCATCTTATCATCGGAAGGGTGGCGCTGCTACATTCCGACAGCGACGCCAACGCCATCAGCTTGCGGCTGTACGACGGCATGGTCCACGAACGGCGGCCCGACCGGTCGCAATTCAGCCAGACGTCGTTCAACGTCTACAACCTCAACCTGGAGCTGGAGCACCTGCCGGCGCTGGACGACGAATCCGGGAATCCCGAGGAGATGTCCATGGGGAGCCTTCGCGAAGCGATTCGCACGAAGACGGCGCAAGGCGCCGGCGCCATACCGGAAATGATGGAACTGCACCGGCGGTTCGCTTTCCCGTTCGCGCCGCTGGTCTTCGCCGTCCTGGGTCTCGCCATCGTGCTTGCGCCCAATCGGTCGTCCGCCGGGCGTTCCCACGGCGTTGCGGCATGCATCGCCTGGCTGTTCGCCTACTACGCGCTGTTCGCCGTGGGCACCGCCATGGGGGAGAACGGCAAGATTCCGGCCGCGCTGGCGCTGTGGCTCCCCAACTTGGTGGTGGGGTGCATCGCGGTCTGGCTGTTTATCCGAACGCTCCTGGATTCGCCATCGCCGTTCAGCGCCGGCGCCCGGCTTCGCGGCAGCGGCCGGGTGGCGGCGGGACGAATTAACTGGACAGGACACTAGGACACCGGCTCCGATGATCTTCCTCGCGGACCGTCTGTCGGCACCGGCGTTCGGGAGCACCCTCGACGTCTATCTGCTCCGCCGATTCGTGGGGGCCTTTTGCGCAACGCTGGCCGTCGTCATCCTGTTGCACTTGATGGGTGACGTGTTCGGCCGCGTCGACAACCTGATGGGCAATGACGCGACCTTGTCCAACGCCGTCCAGTTCTTCCTCTACCGGCTGCCTTTGATGATATCCCGCAGCATCGGTTTCGCCGCCCTGTTCGCCGCCTTTCTGAGCCTGGGCGCGCTGGCGCGCCGGAACGAGCTGGTCGCCGTGGGAGCCTGCGGCATCAGCCTGCACCGGATCACCGTTCCGTTGCTTCTGGCCAGCTTTGCCATCAGTGCCGGGACTTTCCTCTGGAACGAGACCACGGTTCCGCTCGCCACCCGCCAAGCCAAGTTCGTCTACGACGTCAAGGTGCGGAACGCGCAGCTTCAGTCGGTCTTCCACAACAGGCAGATCTGGATCCGCAGCGGTGACTCCTTCATACGCGCCGACGACTTCGACGCGGAGGCGGGGAGGCTGCGCGGTTTGTCGATCTACCGAACGACGCCGCGATTCACCCTCACGGGCCTGATCGAATCGCCCGCGGCGCTATGGGACGGGAACCGATGGGTCCCGGAGGGCGGCACGGAGTGGCGGTTCCTCGAGGACGGTACCGTGGAACGGCATTCCCTGGGCGGGAGGTTGGCCCTGAACGAACGGCCCGACGACTTCCGCGTCTTCACACGCTCGCCCGACGAGTTCAGCTACGCCGAGTTGAAGGAGCGAATTCAAGACCTGCGCAGGAAGGGAGTCGACACCTTGCGCGACACGGTGAACTTGCACACGAAGGTGGCGGTTCCACTGGCAATCCCCATCACCATCCTGCTGGCCATGGCCCTTGCCGTGAAACCGGGGCGAAAAGACAGCATCGCCCTGGACCTCGCGCTGAGCGCCGCCATCGGCTTCTCGTACTGGGTCCTGCTGGGCTTTTGCGTGTCTTTGGGGAAGGCGGGGGCGATTCAGCCCTGGATGGCGGCCTGGTTGCCCAACATGGTGATGGGCTCCCTGAGTCTGTTTCTCTACGCCGGGTCGGAGTAGACGGATCAGCGCTTGGAGAACTGCGGCCGCTTGCGCGCCTTGTGCCTGCCGTATTTCTTGCGCTCCACGGCACGGGGGTCACGGGTCACGTAACCGGCCTTCTTCAGCGGTGTGCGGTAAGCTTCGTCCACCTGCACCAGCGCCCGGGTGATGCCGTGCCGTATGGCGCCGGCCTGACCCGAGATTCCACCGCCCTTGACGTTGGCGACGATGTCGAAGTCTCCCAGCGTCCGGGTCACGTGAAAAGGCTGGTGCACGATCATCCGCGCGGTCTCGCGCCCGAAGTAGTCTTCGAGCAAGCGGTTGTTGATGCGAATGGTGCCCTGGCCCCGCTTCAGGTAAACCCGTGCGACCGAGGTCTTGCGTCGGCCCGTCGCGTAAAACAGATCTTCCGCCATGTGCTGAACCTGCTGGTAAACTAGACCGTCAAAGGCATCGGCAACTGGGCCTGATGCGGATGCTCCGGACCCGCGTAGACCTTCAGCTTGCCGAGCTGTCCTTTTCCGAGCCGGTTCTTGGGGAGCATTCCCTTCACGGCCAATCGCACCACCGCTTCCGGTTTCTTCTCCCGCATCTCCGACAGCGACCTGACCCGCAACCCGCCGGGATAGCCGCTGTGCCGGTAGTAGCGCTTGTCCGTTTCCTTGGAACCGGTCAGCTTGACGCGCTTGGCGTTCACCACGATGACGAAATCGCCGCCGTCCACGTGCGGACTGAACGATGGCTTGTGCTTGCCACGGAGAACCCGGGCGATCTCGGTGGCCATCCTTCCGAGCACCTGGCCTTCCGCGTCGATGACATACCAACGACGCTGGGCGAGAGACTCGGCTTTTGTCATCTGAACCGTGCGCATGCTTGATACCAATCTGGCGGGGCCGACGAGACTCGAACTCGCGACCTCCGGCGTGACAGGCCGGCGTTCTAACCAGCTGAACTACGGCCCCGCATCAAATAACAGCTTAACCCGCAAGTAGGGGGAATGCAACCCACACGCGTTTCCCCGCCTCACCACCCATGGATTCCCGCCTTCGCGGGAATGACGTATTGGGGCCGGGAATGACGATGCGGGGCTTTCTAGGGGCCAATGGGCGGTACAGGACTTGAACCTGTGACCCCCGGCTTGTAAGGCCGATGCTCTCCCAACTGAGCTAACCGCCCACAGGCCCCGGGACACCGAACCGAACGCGCTCGACCCGCTATGCCCGATCGAGGAGCGTCAAGCGGGTTGCCGGGATGTCCCTCCGGTCACTGCGGAAGGCTGGGCCTCGGCTCCACGTCCTTTTTCTGGAACCCCGCGGCCGGGGCTTCGCCCGCGTCGTCGTCCAGTTCGGACGCGGAGAAAAGCGCATCCGGATCGCTCACCACCAGCGCCCGCTTGAGAACGTCGTCCATGTGCGACACCAGGACCAGCTCCACGCCCTTCAGGATGGTCGAGGGGATATCGTGGATGTCCTTCTTGTTCTCTTCCGGGATGAGGACCGTCTTGATCCCGCCGCGATGGGCCGCCAGCACCTTCTCCTTGAGGCCGCCGATGGGGAGCACGTTGCCCCGCAGGGTGATCTCCCCGGTCATCGCCACGTCGTGATAGACGGGAAGCTGGGTGAGAGCGGATACGAGCGACGTCGCCATGGTGATTCCCGCGGACGGCCCGTCCTTGGGGATCGCCCCCTCGGGCACGTGGATGTGGATGTCGTTCTTCTGATAGAAGTCCTTCTCCAACCCCAGGTCCCGCGCGCGTGAACGGACGTAGCTCATGGCCGCCTGCGCCGACTCCTGCATGACGTCGCCCAGCTTGCCGGTAATCGTGAGCTGGCCCTTGCCCGGCATGATGGACACCTCGGTGGACAGCAACTCGCCGCCCAACTCCGTCCAGGCCAGGCCGGTGGTGGTGCCGACCCTGTGGCTGTCCTCGGCCATGCCGTACCGGAACTTCGCCGGTCCCAGGTACTTCTGGAGGTTCCGCGCCGCCACCGTCGTCCTGGACGCGCGGTCGTTCTTCACCACGTCCACGGCGACCTTCCGGCAGATGGAGGCGACTTCCCGCTCGAGGTTTCGTACCCCGGCTTCCTTGGTGTAGTGGCGCACCACCCCGAGGATCGCGCTGTCGGCGAGGACGATGTTTTCCTCCGTCAGCCCGTTGGCCTCCCGCTGCTTCACCACGAGGTACTTCTTGGCGATGTTGAGCTTCTCCAACTCGGTGTAGCCGGCGATACGGATGATCTCCATCCTGTCCTGCAGCGGGCGCGGGATCCCGTCCAGGGTATTCGCCGTAGTGATGAACATGACCTTGGAGAGGTCGTAGTCAAGGTCCAGGTAATGATCGTTGAAGGCTTGGTTCTGCTCGGGATCGAGCACCTCCAGCAGGGCCGAGGAAGGATCCCCGCGGAAATCCATGGACATCTTGTCCACCTCGTCCATGAGGAAAACCGGATTGCTCGAGCCGGCCTTCTTGAGGGACTGGATGATCTTCCCCGGCAGCGCGCCGATGTAGGTGCGCCGGTGGCCGCGGATCTCGGCCTCGTCGCGCACGCCACCCAGCGACACGCGGACGAATTTCCTTCCGGTCGCGCGCGCGATGGAACGCCCGAGGGAGGTCTTGCCGACCCCGGGAGGTCCCACCAGGCAAAGGATCGGGCCCTTGATCTTGCCTACGAGGCTCTGCACCGCCAAGTACTCGAGAATCCTCTCCTTGACCTTGTCCAGCCCGTAGTGGTCCTCTTCCAGGACCTGCTCGGCGTCCGTGATGTCCAGCTTGTCCTCGGTGAACTCGTTCCACGGGAGGCTGAGGATCCAGTCGATGTAGTTCCGCACCACGGTCGCCTCGGCGGACATGGGGGACATCATCTTGAGCTTCTTGAGCTCTTTCTCCACCTTGTCCTTGGCCTCGGCGGAAAGCTTCTTCTGCTTGATCTTCTCTTCGATCTCCTGCATCTCGTTCTTGAACTCGTCCTTCTCGCCGAGCTCCTTCTGGATCGCCCGCATCTGCTCGTTCAGGTAGTACTCCTTCTGAGAGCGCTCCATCTGCTTCTTGACGCGTGAACGAATCCTCCGCTCCACCTCCAGGATCTCGATTTCCGCCCGCATGTGGCCCAGCACCTTCTCGAGGCGTTCGCCGGCGTTGACGGTTTCCAGCAGGACCTGCCGTTCCTCCAGCTTGATCCCGAGGTGTCCGATGATCGTGTCCGCGAGCTTGCCGGGCTCCTCGATGGCGGACACCGACACCACCATCTCGGGCGGTATCTTCTTCTTCACCTTGACGTAGTTCTCGAACGCGCCGTGGACCTCGCGCACAACGGCCCCCACTTCCGCGCCCTGTTCCGCCACGTCCTCGATCTCTTCCACCTCCACCAGGAAGTACTCGGGATGCGTCAGATAGCGCGCGATCTTGCCCCGGCGCTTGCCCTCGACCAGGACCTTGACGGTCCCGTCCGGCAACTTCAGCATCTGCACGACGTTGCCGAGCGTACCGATGAGATAGATGTCGTCCTCGCCCGGCTCGTTGGTCCTGGCGTCCTTCTGCGATGCCAGGAATATGGGCGTCTGCTTCCGGGACGCCTCCTCCAGCGCACGGATGGACTTCTGCCGCCCGACGAAGAGAGGCACGACCATGTGGGGGAAGACGATGATGTCCCGGAGGGGCAGCAACGGAGCCTGCACCGTGTTGTCCGCTCCCCGCTCGTTGTCATCCTTCTTGTCGCTGCGAAATAGCATCGGTTCCCCCTTACGCGCTCTCCGCCGCCTTCGAGTAGACTACCATCGGAGGTTCCTTGCGGGTCATGACCTCCTCGGTGATGACCACCTCCTTGAGGTTGGGCTGGGAAGGCATCTCGTACATCACGTCGAGCATGGTGTTCTCCATGATGGCTCTCAGCCCCCGCGCTCCGGACTTCCGCTTCATGGCCTCCCGTGCAATAGCCCAAAGCGCCTCGTCTGTAAAGTTAAGATGCACTCCCTCCATTTCGAACAGCTTGCAGTACTGCTTGGTAAGGGCGTTCTTGGGCTCCTTCAGGATCTGTACCAGCGCTTCTTCATTGAGCTCGTCCAGCGTGGCGATCACCGGCAGCCGCCCGACGAACTCGGGAATCAGACCGAACTTGAGGAGATCCTCGGGCTGCACGTCGTGCAGGGAGCGCACCTCGGGCCGGGACTCCACCTCCGTACCGTTGCCGCCGAAGCCCAGCCGCCTGCGCCCGGTGCGCCTTCGGATGATGTCCTCGATGCCGACGAACGCACCGCCGCAAATAAAGAGGATGTTGGTCGTGTCGACCTGGAGGAACTCCTGCTGGGGGTGCTTCCTCCCGCCCTTGGGGGGAACGCTCGCGGTCGTGCCCTCGATGATCTTCAGCAACGCCTGCTGCACGCCTTCGCCCGAGACGTCGCGGGTGATGGACGGGTTCTCCGCCTTGCGCGAGATCTTGTCGATCTCGTCGATGTAGACGATGCCCCGCTGCGCCTTCTCCACGTCGTACTCGGCGGACTGCAGCAGGTTGAGGATGATGTTCTCGACGTCTTCACCGACGTAGCCCGCCTCGGTCAGGCTGGTGGCGTCCGCGATGGTGAAGGGCACCTGCAGGAGCCGGGCGAGGGTCTGCGCCAGCAGGGTCTTGCCGGAGCCGGTGGGGCCCAGCAGAAGGATGTTGCTCTTCTGCAGCTCCACGTCCCCGGCGAGCGCATGGTTGTCTATGCGCTTGTAGTGGTTGTGCACCGCCACGGAGAGGATCTTCTTGGCCGGCTCCTGCCCCACCACGTACTGGTCCAGTACGCGCTTGATCTCGACCGGTTTGGGCACGCCGGACGAAGCCGCGATCACCTCGTCGTGCTCGCACTCCTCGGCGATGATGTCGTTGCACAAGTCGATGCACTCGTCGCAGATGTAGACGGTGGGACCCGCGATCAGCTTGCGCACCTCGTCCTGACTCTTGCCGCAGAACGAACAGACGAGATTGCCGGATCGATCATCCCCGTGCTTTGGCATTGAAATACCCCTTCACCCCTTAGTGGTTACGTCAAGGCGGCTGGTGATCACTTCATCCACCAATCCATACTCCAAAGCCTGCTGACCGGTCATGAACAGGTCCCGGTCGGTGTCTCGCTCGATCCTTTTGAGCGACTGGCCGGTGTGCTTGACCAGGATCGCGCCAAGCTCCTCGCGCATTCTCAGGATTTCCCGCGCCTGGATGTCGACGTCCGCGGCGGTCCCCTGAAAACCGCCCAGGGGCTGGTGGATCATGATGCGCGAGTGCGGCAACGCGTAGCGTTTGCCCTTTTCGCCCGCGGCGAGCAACACGGCCCCCATGCTCGCGGCTTGACCCAGGCAAACGGTGGAGACCTGTGGGCGGATGTACTGAATGGTGTCGTAGATCGCCAGACCGGCGGTCACCGAGCCACCCGGGGAATTGATGTAGAAGTAGATGTCGCGCTCGGGGTCCTCGGACTCGAGGAACAGCAACTGCGCGGTGATGAGATTCGCCACTTCGTCTACCACGGGGCTTCCCAGGAAGACGATGCGGTCCTTGAGAAGACGCGAGTAAATGTCGTAGGCGCGCTCCCCGCGACCCGTCTGCTCAACGACGAAAGGAATGAAGTTCATACTGTTTCAACTCTAGCCCCTTTCGGGACCGCCATCAAGTTGTTTCCGACGGCTCCGACGGCTCCACCACCGTCACCGCGGCCTGCTCCAAGAGGAAGTCCAGCGTCTTTTCGGTGACCATCTGGGACTGGAGCGTCGCCCTTGCCCAGTCCTGCCGGTAACGCTCACGCACCGAGGCCGCCTGCCCTCCGCCGGCCCGCGCCAGGGCGTCGATGCGCCCTTCGACTTCCTCGTCGGAAACCGAGATCCCCTCGGCGGAGGCGATCTCGTCGATGAGCAAGGAGGCCCGGACCCGGCGTTCAGCCGCGGGCGTCAACTCCTCCCGAAGCTCTTCCGTGGTGGGTGCGGGCGCATCCGCCCCCGCCTGCTCCCTTTCGGTCGCGGCCCGCCGCACGAGATACGACAGCTCCCGCTCCACCATGGAAGGGGGCGTGTCCACCGAGTGCCCGTCCAGGAGATGCTCCACGATCTCGTCCTGCAACCGGGTGTTCTGAAACCGCTCGACCTCGTCCTGAAGCTGCGCGCGCACCTTGTCGCGCAACTCTTCCAGGGATTCGCACTCGCCGTAATCGCGGGCGAAGTCGTCGTCCAGCGGCGGCAGGTCCTTGCGCCGTATGTCGCGCACCGTCACCGTGAACTCCGCCTTCCGTCCCGCCGGCCGCGACTCCGGTGAATCCGACGAATCCGCCGGCAACTCCACCACGAGAGTTCCCGGCACCCCCGTCTTCATGCCCACCAGCCCACGCTCGAACTCGGGCAGGAACCTGCCCGCGCCGATGTCCACCGCGTAGTTCTCCGCCGAGCCGCCGGGAAACGCCTCGCCATCCACCGTGCCGGCGAAGTCGATGAACACGTAGTCGCCGTCCTCCACCCGCTCCCGTTCCTCCACGGGCTCAAGTTGGGCATGGCGCTCCCGGAAGGCCTGCAGCGTCCGTTCCACCTGCTCGTCGTCCACGTCGACGCGCGGCCGGTCGAGCGCAATGCCGCGATAGTTCCCCAACTCGATTTCCGGCTTCACCTCCATCACGGCGGAGAACGTGAACGGCTGCGCCTCGGACAGGTCGCCGGCGTCGAGCCGCGGCTCCGAGACGGGATCGAGGCCCTGTTCCTTCACCGCCTCGCCCAGCGACGCCTCGACGATCTCGGACAGCGCCTGTGCCTGGATGTCGGCGCCGTACAACCCGCGCAGGACCTGTTGCGGCACCTTGCCCGCGCGAAACCCGCGCACCTTCGCGCGGCGTCCGAACTCGCGGTAGATGCGGGAGAACGTCTTGGCCACACGATCCGCCGGAACCTCCACGCGCAGCTTTCGCTGCGTGGGCGTCAAAACCTCGATGTCACATTTCATGCCTGTATGGGCCTCTGCCATGTCTCATGTCCCTGACGGTTCCCCGCGTGCGCTTCACAGCGGGGGCGCGGGCCGTTCCCACCCTGGTGCGAGAGGGGGGACTCGAACCCCCACGGTTGCCCGCTAGATCCTAAATCTAGTGCGTCTACCAGTTCCGCCACTCTCGCACAGCGCATTCGCTGGGGTCGTATGTCCGGCGTGGCGCGTCAACCACCCGTCTTACGAAGCCCGCGGAGGAACCCCCGGAGACCGGTTTCCTGTGTAACAATCCCGCAAACCGCAAGTCAAGATCGGATCGCCCGCACCCGAGCCGGCGGAGACACGCCAAGAGGTCGGCAGGCCCGGAGGCCTTTGTGGGGGAGGGAAGAGTGGGCCGCCAGGGATTCGAACCCCGGACCAACTGATTAAGAGTCAGCTGCTCTACCAACTGAGCTAGCGGCCCGCACACGATTGAGGGTGAGTGAAAGTTGGGGTGAGTGAAGGGACTTGAACCCTCAACCCCTGGAGCCACAGTCCAGTGCTCTAACCAATTGAGCTACACTCACCAGAAAAACTCCGCCGTCGAAACGTCTGGCGCGCCAGAAGGGATTCGAACCCCTGACCCACGGCTTAGAAGGCCGTTGCTCTATCCACCTGAGCTACTGGCGCGCATGGTCGGGGCGAGCCGATTTGAACGGCCGACCCCCTGCTCCCAAGGCAGGTGCGCTACCTGACTGCGCCACGCCCCGTCACGAATCCTTGATTCTACCTCATGACGCGGCGATATCAAGCCCGCAGGCACGCGGGTAGTGTCTCAGTTTGATCGAGAAGGATTCAAACTGAGGCACTACCGGCACGTGGCGCCCCTGACAGGCTGTCGAAAAGTCCGGTCGGGTACGGGTTGGCGTCCTCGCCCCGCCCCCAAATACGTCATTCCCGCGAAAGCGGGAATCCAGGGGTGGTGGAGTGGGGTCAGTCCCAGCATCGGTCCCCCCTCACCCCGCCTGGATTCCCGCTTTCGCGGGAAT
>JAJDXX010000031.1 GCA_022823055.1 Candidatus Binatia bacterium
GCCGCAGACTCTCCGCGGCCCTCTCGGGGTCCTGGTTCCCCGTGGGCTCGCCCGCGAGCACGAGCTCGGGACCGTTCACCAGCCCCCGGGCGTTGGCCACCCGCTGCTGTTCCCCGCCCGACAGGGCGGGCGGCAGCACGCCGTACTTGTCCTTGAGCCCGAGCTCGGAGAGCAGGCGGAAGGCCCGGCGCCGGCTCTGGCGCCAGGGAACGCCGACCACGTCCGCCGCCAGCGAGACGTTCTCCAGCGCGGTCATGTGCGGGATGAGCTTGAAGTCCTGGAAAACGAGTCCCAGCTTTCTCCGGTAGGCCGCCAGTCCGGGCCCCTTCAGGCGGGTGATGTTGCGTCCGTTGACGATGATCTGGCCCTCGGTGGCCTGCTCGGAACGGAACAGCAACCGCAGCAGCGTGGTCTTTCCGGCGCCGCTGGGACCGCACAGGAACAGGAACTCGCCCGCCTCCACCTGGAACGTGATGTCCTTCACTCCGGCGTTGTCCGGGGGGTACACTTTGGAGACGTTGTGGAGCTGAATCATGGACATCGGACGAGGCCCGGAGAAAGCACCGAAAAACCACGGATTCTACCTTGACATCCCCGTTGAACGGCTGATAACGTGGCGGAAATACGTCTTATTATCCGTTTCTGGACTCTCTGACGCAGGTTACCACTAAACCGGCTCAGGAACAAAAAGGAAACACGGAGACCCACCGACCGCACGAGGAATAGCACGCCATGAAGATCCTGTTCGTCAACCCGCGCTTCCCGAACTCTCTGTGGCGCCTGACCGGCATTACCGACATCCTCCCGCAGCGTTGCGCCCAGACCCCGCTGGGACTTCTCACCGTGGCCGCGCTGACGCCGCCCGATTTCGATGTCGAGCTTCAGGACGAAAACGTCCGGCCGCTGCATTTCGACACCGACGCGGACGTGGTGGCCATCGCGTGCTGGAACATCCAGTACAACCGCGCCCGGCACATCGCCCAGGCGTTCCGCAAGCAAGGAAAGACGGTGGTGGTGGGCGGCCCCTACCCCTCGCTGTGCCCGGAGCGCTTCACCGACGGGCTCTTCGACGTGGTCTTCGACGGCGAGGTGGAGATCACCTGGCCGCAGTTCTGCGACGATCTTCGCGCCGGCGACTACAAGTCCGTCTACAAGCAGGAGGGCAACGTCGACATCACGCTCTCGCCGGTGCCGCGGGTGGATCTGGCGTCCCGCGACGACTACCTCTACTACTTCCTGCAGACCACCCGGGGCTGTCCCTTCAAGTGCGAGTTCTGCGACATCATCATCACCGACGGTCGCGTGCCGCGCACCAAGAGCGTGGACCATGTGATCCAGGAGATCGAAGCCGTCGAGGCCGTGGGCGGGAAGCACATCAGCTTCTCCGACGCCAACCTGATCGGCAACATGCGCTACGCCGAGGAACTGCTCGGGGCGGTGGCGGAGTTCGGCCGCGCCAAGGGCTACCCCATCAACTTCTCCGGGGAGATGACCATCAACGTCGCGGAGAAGCCCAAGCTGCTGCAGTTGCTGCACGACGCCAACTTCACCAGCATGTTCCTGGGCATCGAGTCGCCGCGGGTGGCGAGCCTCACGGAGACACAGAAGCGGCAAAACACCACCAGCCCGCTGATGGACAGCATCCGCAAGATCCAGTCCCACAACATGGCGATCCTGGCGGGCATGATCGTCGGCTTCGACAACGACGACAAGGACATCTTCCGCGAGCAGTTCGACTTCCTCCAGGAGGCCGGCATCGCGTTTACCACCAGCGGCGTGCTCACGGCCATCGAGAAGACGCCGCTCTACGAGCGCATGGAGAAGGAAGGCCGGCTGATCCCCTACGACTCCGCGCAGATGATGGGGCACGGCTCCGCGGACCTGAACTTCGTTCCCAAGCTGATGAGCATCGAGGAGGTGCAGCAGGGCTACAACTGGCTGATCCGGAGCCTGTACAAGTACGAGAACTACGGCGCGCGGCTGGTCCAGGGGATCGAACACTTCCGGCCCGAGTACACGCGCCACGGACGCGGCAACAAGGTGGACCGTGAGATCCTCGGCATCCTGGCCAAGACGATCCGGCACTACGTTTTCACCACCGACAGCGCGCGGCGGCGCTTCTTCCTCAGGACGCTGCGCCAGATCATGTGGCCGCACCCCAACTTCGAAAAGCTCGACTACGCCGTCAGCTACATGATCTCGGAAAAGCACTTCCACGACTACGTGAACAAGACCCATGGCGATCCCGAGGCAGTGGCGGCGACGCCCTTCGCCGAGAGCGTCACCGCGGAGCACACCTGGGGCGAGCTGAGCAAGGACTACCTCCGCAAGCTGCGGCGCGAGCTGTACCCTGGCGCACGGCGCTGGATGCGGCGGCGGCTGCGCCACGCCGTGGCCGTGCCCGAGGCTTTCCTCAAGGACCAGGTGGGCCAGCGCCTCAGCAACTTCCTTTCGGACCTCGACATCGACGTCGTGCCGGTGGCGAGCGCCGCCCTGTCACGCATCCAGGACAAGGCCGACGTGCTCGTGCTGCCGATTCTCAACAAGGTGCTCAAGGGGCGCGAGGAGCTGCAGCAGGTGGTGGAGCACCTGAACGAGGAGTCCCAGAAGGAGATCCGCCGCTTCCCCAAGGTAGTCCACTTCCCCATGGACCAGGGAGACGGCGCGGCCCTCGAAGCCTTCGCCCGCATCGGCCTCATGTACACGAGCCGCGTGGAACGGCTCCAGCGGGCCTACGTCAGGGCTTTCCAGTAGGCAGCGCGCCCTTGAGCGCTTCTTCGTGGCCCACGCCGAGGATCCAAGCCTCCTCCGTTTCGATGACGCCACGTTGAACCGGCGTGAGCCACGAGGCGCCGTCGAACAGCGGCGCCAACCCCCCGTCCGCGTCCAGCCGCGCGAACGCCTCCGCGTTCACCCGCACTTGCGCACAATCGAGGATTTCACGTTCGCGCCTGCAGTCGCCGATCTGCTCCCTGAGCAGGGAGGGATACACTTCGGCAATCACAGCCGGCGCCTCCGGCGTCCGGAGACCCGTTTGAAACGGCCAGACCGCCGCGCGGCCGGCGATGCTTGAGTCCGCGACCAGACGCTTCAGAGCGGGCAACCCGAGCAAGACCTGAGAGCCGACGGAGCCGGCATAGGCCAATTGCCACACGGTCTTCGAACCCTTGGCGCAGCGATCGGCGATGCGGCGCTCCGGCGGGTGGCGTCCCCGTTCGGTACGCTCCGACTCCTTCACCGGAATGGTCGGAAAGGGCCATTTGCCGGGGCGGCCCCAGCACGGACCGCAACCCGGATAGGCCGCGTTGATCTCGGCCGCGACATCGTAACGTTTGTTCGTGTTGTCGGGCTGATCCTTGACGCGGGCCGCGAGCCAATCCCAAAGGGTGAAGGCACACGCTTTGCCGGTCAGATGCGCGGCGACGCCTTCCGGATAGCCAAAGGGGAAGTCGAATCCCACCATCACGCGCCGACCGGAGTCGAGCTCCCCGGCGATGAGACGCGCGAGCCGTCGCAGGGCGCAGTCGCGGGTACGTGCGTACTCGGGTTCGAGCACCGATACGCCGCCACCGTCGATACGGGCGGCGGCCCACCAGATGGCGTCTCTGGTGCGCTTCGCGGGACTCGGCTTGGATCGCGCCGACCAGTCGACGATGACGTGGGTGTGGAAGAGAGGTGACAGGCCGCTTGCAGCCGACTTCAGGTTTTCCTTCGAATCGGACACTCGGGAGCCTGGACCCGCCCGCCCTCAGTGCTTGCGGATCCGTTCGATCTGCTCGCGCACCGTGGCGGCGCTGCCGGAGTCCGGCGCCAGCTCCAGGAAACGCTCCAGGTCGGTGAGCGCGCCGGCGCCGTCGCGCAGTCGCAGCCGCAGCAGGCCGCGGTCGCGTACCTGCTCCGCGTCGTCCGGGTTGAGGATCACCAGTTGCTCCACCACCCGGAGGCAGCGCTTCAGGTCCTGGCGGTTGGCGTAGATCAGCTTGATGTTGTTGAGCATGCGCTGGACGATCTGACGCGGGGACACGGCCGAAAGGTACTCCGGCTGCACCTGCAACCGTCCGCCGTACAGCTTGTCGAGCAGGCTCTGAAGGTCGGCGGGCGACAGGATGTCACCGCCGTGGAAGGGATCCACGAGGATCTCCTGGCCGTCGCACGACGCCTTCACCAGGAAGTGACCGGGGAAACCCACCCCGTCGACGTCGAGTCCCACCCGCCGGGCCACTTCCATGTAGAGCACCGACAGGGTGATGGGGATGCCGCGCTTGCGCGCCATGACCCGGTTGAGAAAGCTGTTCTCGGGATCGTAGTAGTCGTCCTCGTTGCCCTTGAAGCCTTCCTGCTTGAACAGCACGTAGTCGACGCACGCCAACCGGCGGTAGGCGCTGTCTTCCGTACCCGCGGCTTCGCCGGCCCTCTCCGCCAGCCGGTCCAGGCGGCTCAGGTGCTCGGGGACGTCGAGATCGGGATATTCGGGCAGGGCCATGGTCAGGGCCACCCGCGCCAAGTCCAGGTCGGGCGCGGACACGGCTTCGGCGAAAGCCTGGTACTGCGCGCTCTCGTCCATTTCTCCCTCCGGCGCAAAACCGCGGCGGCCCCTCTCCGCCGCGCGGGGGAATCGTCGGCCCACCCTCCGGTGGGCCGGCGATTTCCGGACCGAACCCGGTCAGCGCGGCTCGGAAACCACGTCCACCACGGCCGGGAGCCGCTGCTCCTTCACCACCTTGCAGGCCCGCTCCAGCGCGGGACCCAGCTCGGCGGGCGTGCGGATGGGGCCTTCGCCCCACACCCCGAAGCATTCGGCCATCTTGGAGTAGTCCACGAGAGGATCGCTCACGTGGGTGCCGATACCGGCGTTCTCCACCGGGCGGTTGCGGAACTCCGCCAGCTTGATGCCGTGCTCTTCCGAGTTGTAGAAGGACTGGTTGTTGTGGATGACGATGAGCAGCGGGATCTTGTGGTGCGCCGCCGTCCACAACGCGCTCGACGTCATCAGCAGGTCGCCGTCGGACTGGATGTCCACGCAGAACTTGTCCGTCTTCATGTGGCCCAGAGCCACGCCGATGGCCGCGCTCATGCCGTAGCCCACGCCGGCGCCGCCGCTCCTCCCCAGGTATTGCCCCGGCTTGGTCCAGTCCCACAGCTTCCGCGCCCATCCGTTGGCGCTGCCGTTGGCCAGCACCCAGTCCTCGCGCTTGACCGCCTCGCCCAGCTCGTAGCCAAGGCAGGCGGTAGTGATCTCGTTCCGGGTCAGCGTCTGGCGCGCTTCCTCCTGCCAGCGGGCGCGCGCCGCGTCGTGCACCGCCTGGACCTCCTTGGCGCGGGCCTCGATGGCCGCCTTGTTTCCGTCCATCAGCTCGCGGCACAGGCGCGTCAACTCGGGCAGGGCGACGGCGGTGTCGGCGCTGATGGGCACGTCCACCGCCTGCAGCGGCTGGACGTCGGTGGCCCAACTGTGCACCAGCATGTCGTTCAGGTTGATGTGGATGATCTGCGTGCCGGGCTGGATCACGTAGCCCATCTCGCGGGTGGTGCGGTCCACCGTGGTGAGAGAACCGTAGAGGTCCTGCACGTCCAGGGCCAACACCACGTCGGCCTTCTTCAGGAACTCGCCGGAGACGTTGGTCACGTCCAGCGGATGCGTGTTGGCGATGTTGTGGCGGTTGCCCTTGTCGATGACCGGAATCGCCAGCAGCTCCGCGAGCTCGGCCAGGGCCGTGACCGCCGCGGGCTTGCGTCCCATGAAGTCCGCGATGATGAGCGGCGCCTTGGCGCCCACCAGGAGCTCCGCCGCACGGCGCATGGCGTCGGGGTTCCCCTGCACCGGGGCCTGAGGCGCGAACCGGCTCACGTCCGGGATCTCGATCTGCCTGGACATGGCCATTTCCTGCAGGCCGGCGTCGTAGTTGATGTACACCGGCGCGGTGGGCTCGGTGACCGCCAGGCGGTAGCCGCGGATGAAGGACTCGGGGATGCTCTCCAGCGTGGCCGGCTGGTCGTCCCACTTGGTGTAGTCGCGCACCTGGTTGCCCTGGGTGAGGGCGGTGTGGATCCAGTCGATCCACGGGCGCCGGATGGTGGTGTCCACCGGGCCGGTGCCGCCCAGGCAGATCACCGGCACCCGGTCGCACCAGGCGTTGAAGATCCCCATGCTGCCGTGCTGGAGTCCCACCACGTCATGCAGGATCGCCACCATGGGCTTGCCCGTGGCCTTGGCGTAACCGTGGGAGATGGCCACCGAAATCTCTTCGTGACAGCAGAAGATCACCTCCGGGTGGTGGTTGCCGCCATAGTTGACGATGGAGTCGTGGATGCCGCGGAAGCTCGCCCCGGGGTTGAAAGCCGTGTACTCGATGTCGAAGGCCTTGAGCATATCGACGACCACGTCGGACCCGTACTCGGCCTGTTTCTTCTCTGTCCTGCTGGCCTGTGCCATGTCGGTGTTCTCCCTCGGCGCCGATGCGCCGTGTTCTTGGTGCCGGTTCACGATTCGCGGGCCGCCCGCGGTCGTTGTGTTTACCTGTCCTTCCCTTCGTCGCCGCCCTCGTCGTGCGCCGCCAACAGCCCGTGTTCCACGAATCCTTCCACGGTCTCCGGCAACGACCCCAACTCGTCGCGGTGTTTCGGCCCGTGCCCTGACTCCGCCGCCGCGACCGCCTTCAAGAGCCGCTCGATGGCCGGGGTCACCACCGGCTCCAGGCCGGCATGCCTGAAGGTATCCGCCAACTCGGCCATCTCCTCGCCGCGCCGCGCCGCGTGGAGCCGCAGCGACGTGATGGAGCCGCTCGCCTTGCCGGGCAGGCCCGGGAAGCTCTCCTCGTAGCGCTCGAGAATCTGTTCGAGCAGGCCCATCTTGTGCGCGCCGGTCAAAAGCTCGGTCAAGAGGCCCGCGAGCCCCTTGGTGAACCCGGCGTAAACGACCTTGAAGGCCGACGCCTGGGTCGCGCCTTCCCCGAGCACGCGGATCGGCAGCCCCAGTTCCCGCAGCGGCGCCAGCCGCTCCGCCTCCGGGCCGGAGACGTAGACCGCGGCCGTTTCCAGCCGCCGCGCGCTGCCGATGATGCAGCCGTCCACGTACACGCCGCCACCGCCTTCCAGCTCGGCGCGCGCGGCATCGGCCGTCATGGGCGAGATGGCGTTGGCTTCGAGGAACGGCAGCCCTTGGCGTTTCACCGCGGCGGCCGCGCGCGCCACCGACCGCGCCACCTCCAGGGCGGCGGAAGGCACCACGATGGAGACGACCAGGTCCGCCTCCTCGACGAGCCGCTCCAGGCTCTCCACCTGCCGTACCGGGGCCTCGTCGCAGCGCTGCCGCGTGGCCTCGCTCCGTCCGGCGACGCAGGTCAGCGGCTCGGCCCCGCGCGCCGCCAGCAGGCGCGCCCAGTGATAACCCATTTCGCCGATGTTGAGAATGCCGATGCGACGGAACTCCACGGTCGATCTCCCGGTGCTCTCCCTCGCCGGCCCCGCGGGGTCCGGAACGGTGTCTCCGCAACCCGCGCGCAACGTAGCCATAGCCCCTTTGCCCGGCCCACGTCAACCGGACGGGCCGCGAACGAATTTGACAGCCCGGCACCGTCCGGCTACTAAGGAAAACTGCGAGTTCACCAGCCGTCGCAGACCACTTCCTGGAAACGGAGCCGCACCACGAAGACCGGTGTCTTTCTTCCCATCTCGGGACGCGCCGCCACTCCCGAGACCCTGCGTCAGGCAGCCCAGAGCGCGGAAGCGTGGGGTTTCGACTCAATCTGGGCGGCGGACCGCATCATCATCCCCTGGCGCATAGACACCCACTATCCCTACGCCCGGGGCGGGACGTTCATCGTGCCGCCGGACCGGCCGTTCCTCGACTCCCTCACCTGCCTGACTTTCCTGGCCGCGTGCACCAGCCGCGTGGAGCTGGGCATCAGCGTGCTGGTGCTGCCCTACCGCCAACCCCTGGTGTGGTCCAAGATCGCCGTGACCCTGGACCATCTGTCCAACGGACGCTTCATCCTGGGCGTGGGCGTCGGCTGGATGGAAGAGGAGTTCCGTGCGCTCCAGGCGCCGTTCCGGGACCGCGGACGCCGCACCGACGAGCAGCTCCAGGTGCTCAGGGAACTCTGGAACGCCGAGCACGCGAGCTTCTCCGGCCGGTTCTACGAGTTCGAGGACATCGCCTTCCTGCCCAAGCCGTGCCGTCCCGGGGGCATCCCCATATGGGTCGGCGGGGAAGGCGAACACGCCCAGCGGCGCGCCGGCCGCCACGGCGACGCGTGGTTCCCGTACTTCGTGCGCATCCGACCGAACGAGCTGGCCGCGCGCTTCGACAACGCCCGGCGCCACGCGGAGGCGGCCGGCCGCGCGCCGGAAAGCCTGCGGCTCAACTGCTGCCTCCCCGTCGAGGTCACGCGCGCAGCCGTGGCGCAGGAACCGGACCGTCTCGCCGGCACCCCGGCCCAGCTCGTGGAAGCCATCGCGCGCTACCGCGATGCCGGCGTGGAGCACCTGGCGCTGCAGTTCATGGTGCCGCGCTGGCCCGACCGGCTGGAGCAGATGCAGCACTTCGCCGAGGAAGTCCTGCCGCGCCTGTGAGCCCTACTCATGGCGCGCCGCCCCTTCTTCTACGGCTACGTCATCGTCGCCATCTGCTTCTTCAACATGGTGCTGATGCGCGGCATCCTCGCGTCGTTCAGCGTCTTCAACATCGCTTTTCTGGACACCTTCCAGTGGTCGCGCGCTGCCACCGCGAGCATCGCCTCGGTCAACGGCCTCGTCTACAGCTTCGCCTCCCCGCTCGTGGGCTGGGCCTACGACCGCCTCGGGCCGCGCATTCTCATGCCCCTGGGGTGCGCTTCCATCGGGGTGGGGCTCCTGCTCTCCGGCGCCAGCACGGCATGGTGGCAGTTGTGCATCTCCTACGGTCTGTTCGTGGGACTGGGCGTGGGTTGCATCGGCTTCGTGAGCAACACCGCGCTATTGTCCCAATGGTTCCGGCGACGCCGGGCCACGGCCATGGGCTTCGCCACCATGGGGCTGGGCGTGGGCATCCTGATCGTGCCCGGAGTGCAGGTCCTCATCGAGCGTTACGGGTGGCGCGCGGCCATGGTGCTGCTGGGCGCGACCGTTCTCGCTACGCTGGTGCCGCTGAACGCCGTTTTCCAGAGAGGCCGGCCGGAAGACATCGGACAGCTTCCGGACGGCGAGCTGACGGGCGCCGCGGATGACGCCCCGAGACCCGGTGAGGGCCGCCGGGAGGGGCCCGCTCCGCGGCATGACTGGACCCTCCGGGAGGCCTTCGCTTCCTTCCCGTTCTGGGCCATCGCGGTGGGTCACCTGGCCCTGGGCATCGGCCTGTCGCTCATGTACACCCACGCGGTGGCCCACTTGGTGCACGTGGGGTTGGACGACCTGGCGGCGGCGTCCGCGTTCAGCATTGTGGGGTTGGCGCGCATTCCCGGCACGGCCGTCTGGGGGCTGGCCTCGGACCGCCTGGGCCGGGACCGGGCGTACGGTGTCGCCACCCTCGTCACCCTGGCCGGCCTCGGTGTGCTCATGGCCCTCAGCACCGAGGCGCCGGCGTGGTGGTTCGTGGCCTTCGCCGTCCTCTACGGGGTCGGCCACAGCGGCGGCAACCCCACTTTCGGCTCCACCATCACGGACATCTTCAGCGGCAAGGACGTCGGCAAGATCCTCGGGTGGCTGGAAATCACCTTCGGCATCGGGGTGGCGTTCGGACCCTGGTTCGGAGGATATGCCTACGACGTCGCCGGTTCCTACCAGACTGCCTGGATCGTGGGGATGGCGGCCTTCGCCATGACGTATGTCAGTATCCGGGCCAGCATGATGTGGCAGCGGCGGGTTCACTCCGAGACCCGCTGAAGCGGACCGCTCGGAGACGCGACGCAGATTGATCGGATCCATGCGCCGCCCGTTCTTCTACGGCTACGTCATCGTCGCCCTGTGCTTCCTGAACGTAATGCTCGTGGGCACGTTCATGGCCGCGTTCAGCGTGTTCAACGTCGCCCTGCTGGAGACGTTCCGTTGGCCGCGCGCCACCACCGCCACCATCGCCTCCGTGAACGGCATCACCTACAGCGCCATGGCGCCGGTGGCGGGATGGTTCTACGACCGTCTCGGGCCGCGCGTCCTCATGCCGCTGGGGTGCGGGCTCGTGGGCGTCGGGCTGGTGCTGTCAAGCGGCAGCTCCTCCCTGTGGCAGTTCTATCTCGGGTACGGCCTGCTGGCGGGTTTCGGCCTCGGCTGCATCGATTTCGTCGGCACCACCGCGGTGATCTCCCACTGGTTCCGCAGGCGTCGGGCCACCGCCATCGGCTTCGCCGCCATGGGGCTGGGACTCGGCATCGTCGTCGTCCCTTTGGTCCAGCTCCTCATCTCCGGCTACGGCTGGCGCACGGCCATGCTGCTGTTCGGAGCGGCCGTGCTGGGCTCGCTGGTGCCTCTCAACGCGCTGTTTCAGCGGCGCCGGCCCGAGGATATCGGGCAGCTCCCGGACGGCGACCGAGTGGAAGAACCCGAGGCGCGCGGCCCCGCCGCCGAGACCGTCCCCATGCGAGCCTTTCCCCACCGCGAGTGGACGTTCCGGGACGTCCTGTCCTCTTTTCCATTCTGGGCCATTTTCCTGGGGCACCTGGGCGTCGGCACCGGTACTTCACTGATGTACACCCACGCCGTCGCCCACTTGGTGCATACCGGCATGGGCAAGCTCGGCGCGGCCTCGGTCCTGAGCCTGGTGGGCATGGCGCGGATACCCGGCACGGCCATCTGGGGGTTCGTCTCGGACCGACTCGGCCGCGAACGCGCCTTCGGCGTCTCCACCCTCATGATGCTGAGCGGCATCGGCCTGTTCATGCTGCTGGGGCCGGCGGCGCCCCGATGGTGGTTCGCGGCCTTCGTATTTCTCTACGGCCTGGGACACAGCGCCAGCCATCCCATCTACTCCGCCACCATCGCCGATATCTTCTGGGGCCGGAACATCGCCACCATCGTCGGCATGCTGGAAATCACCTTCGGCCTCGGTTTCGCCACCGGGACATGGTTCGGCGGCTTCGCCTACGACGTCACGGGCTCGTACCGTTACGCGTGGCTCCTGGCGCTCTTTTGCGCCGCGCTGGTCTACGTTTGCATCCACGGCAGCCTGATCTGGAAAAGGCGGTTTCGGCCGGAGCTCGGGTGACGGCCGGAAAAGCGGGAACCAAAGGTTGACACGGTCTGTCCCTTTGGCTAATTTGATGAGACTCCGCTCTGGAGCGCAACGCCCCGTCCGACGAATTCCTTTGCAGAGTTGAGGAAGAAATTCCCCGTCGCCGGCGAGTCCACATGACCCACCGGTGGCGCCACCACAAGGGCGAGCCGCGGAGGAGAGCGGATCCGTTCCACCGTACATCACACAAGAGGAGTGGGAAATGGCGAAAGCAGCGAAGAAACTGGGGGCCGCGGCCGAGCAGATCCACGATCTGCGCAATGCGCTGGAGTGGCTCAAGTCCGAGGGCGACCTCATCGAGACGGACAAGGAGGTCGATCCCGACCTGGAGATCATCGCGATCCAGAAAAACCTCGACGGCGGCTGCCCGATCCTGTTCAACAACGTCAAGGGCAAGCCGTACCATCGGGCGGTGACCAACCTGTTCGGCGACATGGGCGTCATCAACAAGATGTTCGGCTGGGAGAGCCACACCGACCGCACGCGCAAGCTCGCCGACGCCATCAAGAACCAGATCCCGCCGGTGGAGGTGAGCTCGGAGGAGGCGCCGGTCCACGAGGAGATCATCAAGGACCCCAAGGACGTCAACGAGTACATGCTGCCCGTACGCCACACCGAGTACGAGCCGGAGCTCACCGTGGGCTCGGGCAACCGGCTCATCTCCGGCGAGCACTTCGACGGCGGCACCGACCTCGGCTACAACCGCATGAACTTCCGCTGGGGCAACGTCGCCACCTTCCAGATCTCGCCCGGATCGCACATGTGGCAGGTGGTGTCCAAGTACTACAAGGAAGACAAGCCCGTTCCCATCACCATGTGCTTCGGCGTGCCGCCTTCCTGCACGCTGCTGGCGGGGGCCGGCTTCGACTACGTGGTGCTGCCCCAGGGCTGCGACGAGTTGGGCGTGGCCGGCGCGGTGCAGGGCTCGCCGGTGCGGGTGGTGAAGGCCAAGACCGTGGACGCGCTGGCGCTGGCCGACTGCGAGGTGGTGCTGGAGGGGTACGTCAACCCGCGCGACCGGCGCTACGAGACCGAGGAGTCCGAGAAGGCCGACATCCAGGGCCGCTTCCACTTCCATCCCGAGTGGGCCGGGTACATGGGCAAGGCGTACAAGGCGCCCACCTTCCACGTCACCGCGGTGACCACGCGCAAGCGCGAGGGCAAGCCCATCATCTTCCCGCTGGGCGTGCACACCCTGGACGACCACAACATCGACACGACGGTGCGCGAGGCCTGCATGTACCTCCTGTGCGAGCGCATGCAGCCCGGCATCATCCAGGACGTCAACATCCCCTACTGCATGACCGACTGGGGCGGCGCCATCATCCAGGTGAAAAAGCGCAACCGCATCGAGGAAGGCTGGCAGCGGAACTTCATGTCCGCCATCCTGTCCACCTCCCAGGGCTCCCGCTTGGTGGTCGCGGCCAGCGAGGACACCGATATCTACGACATGGACGACATCATGTGGTGCCTCACCACCCGAGTGAACCCGAAGACGGACATCCTCAACCCGATCCCCGGCGGACGCGGCCAGACCTTCATGCCGGCCGAGCGCATGACCGCCGGCGACCGGCAGTGGACCGCCTCCAACACCGTGTTCGAGGGCGGCATGGGCATCGACGCCACCGTGCCCTTCGGCTACGAGAGCGACTTCCTGCGCCCCGTGTACGCGGTGGAGAAGGTGGACCTCAAGAACTTCTTCAGCGACAAGGACATCGCCAACGCGAAGTCCCGGATGCACGGCTGGGTGCACTCGCTGGCGCGCACGGGACGGTAACCCGCAACGACCTGAAAGGGCGGCCTTCACGGCCGCCCTTTTTTTGCCCGCCGACCAGGACGACTCAGCCAACCGTTCGTCCTGAGCGTAGCGAAGCGAAGTCGAAAGACGCCATTCCCGACACGGACTGCACGCCATGACCGACCCTGCCCGATTGGAACGGATGGCCACGCTGCTGGAAGAGCGCTACGGCGATGCCGGGCACACGGCGGCCGGGCGTCTGCGGCGCTGGGTGGGCGGTGAGATTCCCTATGCCGCGCCCGAGATCCTCGCCCGCCACCTCGAGCCCGAGCACCTGGGGCTCGTGTTCGACGGCTTCCGCCAGGTGCTGCCGTTCGGCACCGGCGGACGGCGCGGACCCATGGGCTACGGCGCCAACCGGATGAACCCGTCGACGGTCGCCATGACCGTCCAAGGGCATTGCAACTACCTGCGCGGAAGCCTTTCCGGCAACTTCGGCGTAACGGACCGCTCCCTCGACACCCCTCTGAGCGTGGTGGTGGCCAACGACGTGCGCGTGTTCACCGACAATGCCGGGGTGTACGCGTTCCTGGGGCCGCAACATCCTCTGCTGGGAGTATCCTCCCGTTCCCTGGCCCGACTTGCGTGCGAGATCTACGCCGCCAACGGCATCATCGCCTGGCTGTCGGAGCCGGAAGACGACCAGGCCGTCACCAGCACGCCGGAGCTTTCATTCTTCATCATCCAACTGGGAGCCGCGGGCGGCGTCAACGTGTCGGCGTCACACAACCCGCCGGACGACAACGGCATCAAGGTGTACGACGCCTACGGCAGCCAGCCCGTCGCGCCCGAGGACCAGCGGCTGGTGGACACCATGGAGGCGGCCACGGAGGTACGCACCGTTCCCTTCGGCGAGGGCCTTCGGTCTGGGATGGTCCGTCCGCTGCCGCCGGATCTCCGCACCGCCTACGTCGACACCTACGTAGACTTGTACGGGGACCTCTACCCTCCCCGGGCGGACGCGCCGGTGGTCTACACGCCCCTGTGCGGCTGCGGTGTCCACACGGTGAAGCCGGTGCTGGAGCGGCTGGGCTTCCCGGTGCTCATGCCGCCCGACCAGGGCCCGGACGGGAGCTTCGCCGCCATCCCCTTCAAGGCGCCCAACCCGGAGGTGCCCCACGCCACCGTCCCGGCGCGGGCGTTCGCCGACCGCCAAGGCGCCGGCATCGTCCTGTCCAGCGATCCCGACGCCGACCGCATCGGCATGGAGGCACGCCTGGAGGACGGCTCCTGGTACCACTTCGACGGCAACCAGATCGCCGCCATCCTGTGCCACCATCTCATGCTCGACCCCCAGGGGCCGCGCCGCCGGGGGCTCGTGATGGAAACCCTGGTGACCACCAAGCTGCTCGGAAGGGTCGTGGCCGAGGCCGGGGATTCGTGGCTCATCGACGACCTGCTGGTGGGTTTCAAGTACGTCGCCGACGTGCTCAAGACCCTGGAGCACACGGGCCGCTACAAGGACATCGCCTGCTCGCCGCGGGACCTCGTCCTCGCCGCCGAGGAGAGCCACGGCGTGGTCATGGCCCCGGGCATCCGCGACAAGGACGCCACCCCGGCGTGCATGGTGCTGGCGGGCCTGTACCAGCGTCTGCTGGACGAAGGCGGCACCATGCTCGACTACTACGTGGCCATGCTGCGGGAGCTGGGCGGCTACGACAACGTCAATCGCAGCATCGCCCTGGCCGGCGCGGAAGGGACGCGCAAGAAGGACCGCATCATGGCGGCGCTGCGGGAGTCGCCGCCCCGGGAGCTTGGCGGGCGCCCGGTCCAACGCTTCGTCGACTACTGGGACCCGGAGCGCTTCGGCCCCATCGCCAGCGACACCGACCGGCTCCCGCGGAACGTCCTCCAGGCTCACACCGACCGTTTCGTGATCACCGTGCGCCCGTCCGGCACCGAACCCAAGCTCAAGCTCTATTGCCAGTTGCTGCCGGACGGAGAAACACCGGACGGCGGCGGCACCGACCTGCTGCGCCGGGTAAGGACGAGGGCGGACGCGATCGTCCGCACCGTCTACAACGAGCTGCTCTCGCGCATCGACGTCTCGCTCGACGAAGCGGCGCTGCTGCTGCCCGACATCATCGACCTGGAAGGCAGGCAACGTTTCGGCCGGGAGACCGTGCCGCGCCTGCACGACGCGATGAAGGGCGGCCAGTTCGCCGGCCTCGACAAGCTGCTGGATTGGCTGCGGCGCGAGGCGGCCGCCTTGACCCCGGCGGCGGACCCCCTGCCGGCGCTCAGGCCCGCGCTGGCATGGCTGTGCCGCCAGTGGCGCCGCGAGGATGACATGACCCTGGTGGAAGAACTCGAGAACTGGGCGGAGCGTGGCTTGTGAAAGGAGCACCCGATGAAGGACAAGATCAACACCAACGTGGAAATCGAGCGCGTGCAACGGGAATGGCTGGAGGCCATGAGCCAGAAATACCAGATCGCCGATGAGTCCAAGGCGTTGCGCATCGTGCTGGACCATGCGCGCACCGCCACCGACGAAAAGGTCCTCTTCGAGACAGTCCGCTGCCTGGGCTGCGACTGAGCCCGGCGCGTTGCAAGCGCATTCCGGGTGGTGTCGGGACGCCCGCCCGGAGGCGCCGTCCGTACAAGCCCTTGCCGGCTCAGTGCGGCGGGGGGCCGGGGCTCGCCAGCGCCTCGCGCCGGATCGCCTCGATGGCGTCCACCTCCTTGGGGATCGCGGCGGACAGCACCTCGTGGCCCGCGTCCGTAACCAGGACGTCGTCCTCGATGCG
>JAJDXX010000198.1:0-10000 GCA_022823055.1 Candidatus Binatia bacterium
AATCTGTCTGCCTTTTTCTGTCCTGCCCGTTCCACATGCCGCGAAACATCCAAATCCCCACCGACATACTACCGCCCACAGCCCGACAAGGTCCCCCTCCCCAATCGCTCACTCGCCTCGCTGAGGTTTTGCAAGTGGCTCGGACTTTCAACCAGTTCCGGGGCCATCAAGCGTCTCCGTCGGACGCGCTGCCGTTGCCGCCGCGCGCGGAAGCGCCCTGGCCGCCCTCGATCCGGTACGCTTCCGGATGCAGCTCCGAGTTGGCCTTGATGACAACCTGGCGATGGATCTCGCGCTCGAGCGCTTCCAGGCCCTCGTTGGCCTGGTCGTAGAGGAAGTTGGCGATGCCGGGGTGCACGTGCACGGTAATGCGCCCGCCGTTGGCGAGCTGGGCGCTCTCGCGCTTGATGTCGCGCAGCAGCTCGTAGGCGATGGTGGGCTGGGACCGGACCCGGCCGCGCCCGGCGCACTGGGGACACGGGACCAGCAGCAGGTTGCCGAGGTTCTCCCGGGTACGCTGCCGGGTCATCTCCACGAGCCCCAGCCTGGAGACGGGCAGCACGCGCGTCCTCGCCTTGTCCTGCTTCACCGCTTCTCTCAGAGCTTCGTAGACCTTCTTCCGGTTGGCGGCCTGGGCCATGTCGATGAAGTCGATGATAATGATGCCGCCCACGTTGCGCAGGCGCAGTTGATGCACGACCTCGCGCGTCGCCTCCAGATTGATCTTGAGCACCGTGGCTTCGAGGTCCTTCTTGCCCACGTAGCGGCCGGTGTTCACGTCCACCGCGGTGAGCGCCTCGGTTTGCTCGATATTGATGTATCCTCCCGAATTCAGCCAGATCTTGGGTTCCAGCGCCTTGCGGATCTTGCGTTCGATCTCATAGCGGTCGAGCAGCGGCTCGGGGCTCTCGTACAGCGTCACACGGCTCTTCAGGCGCGGCATGAACTGCTGCACGAACTCGACCACGCGCCGGTACTCCTTGGGTTGGTCGACCACCACCTCCTCGGTGTTGGCGTTGAAGAAGTCGCGGATGGTACGCGGGACGAGGTCCAGGTCCGGGTGGATCAGTTCCGGCGTCGCGGCGGAGTCCAGTTGTTTGCGGATCCTGTCCCAGAGCTTCGTGAGGAACCGGACGTCGCTCTGGATGTCCTTCTTGTTGCGCCCCTCGCAGGCGGTGCGGATGATGAATCCGTCGTCTTCCCGCGCCAGGTCCTGGACGATCTCCTTCAGCCGTTTCCGTTCCTTGTCGTCCTCGATCTTGCGGGAAACCGCCACGTGGCGGGTGCCGGGCATGAAGACCAGGAAGCGTCCGGGCAGGGAGATGTGGGCGGTGACGCGGGCCCCTTTCATTCCCAGGGGGTCCTTGGCCACCTGAACCAGGATTTCCTGGTCCGGGCTCAGTTGCTGCTCGATTCGTTGCGGGCTCGGGTCGGGCCGGGTCTCGAGCAGCACCTCGTCACCGTTCTCCGACACGGTCGCGGGGAAGCCGCCCGACGGGGGGCCGACGTCGGACGCATGAAGGAACGCGGCCTTCTCCAGGCCGATATCCACGAACGCGGCCTGCATCCCGGGCAGGACGCGCCCTACGCGGCCCTTGTAGATGTTGCCTACACAGCCCCTTTCCTGGTTGCGTTCGATGAGGAACTCCGCCAGGGCGTTGTCCTCCATCACGGCGATGCGGGTTTCCTCGGGGGTGGTGTTGATGAGAATGCGTCTCATGTGCCACGTGATTTCGTGGATAGGACGGCTGTCGAATGCCAGTGTGACGCGGCACACCAAGTCCAGGATAGGCGAGTCGCGGGGGAATGGCAAGCTGCCACGGTGTGCGCCGCGAGGCGCGTGTTTGACACGGCAGGTTCCGGACGCTAGATTCCGGTAGACTCAACACGGGAACTTTGTGGACACGCTGAAAGGACAGGAAACGAACACGGGGGTCGTAGCCTCGGGCCGTTCCGTGATGCACACAAGGGTGCTGATGTTGAATCGTTCGTACCTGCCGATACACGTGACTTCCGTGCGCCGGGCCTTCTCGCTGCTGTATCTCGGCATCGCCAAGGTCGTCAACGAACAGTACCAGACCTTCGATTTCGAACGCTGGAGTGCGCTGAGGGTTCCCTTGGACGAGGATTCCGTGGGCATGGTGGATCGCGCCATCCGGATTCCGCGGGTCATCCTGCTGGTGCGCTACGACCGCGTGCCCCGGCGGCAGGTGCGCTTCAGCCGCGTCAACATCTACGCGCGCGACAAGTCCACCTGCCAGTACTGCGGGAAGCGGCTTCCGCGCCACCAGCTCAATCTGGACCACGTGATCCCCCGTTCGCGCGGCGGCACCTCCAGGTGGGACAACGTGGTTTGCTCCTGCGTCGCGTGCAACCGGAGGAAGGGAGGCCGGACGCCCCAGGAAGCGCGGATGCAACTGCTGCAGAAACCCTACAAGCCCACGTGGACCCCTTTCGTTCAGGAAGACGGCGGCGGCGTGCGCCATCGCGAGTGGCTGCCCTTCCTGCCCGCCGTGGAGGCCTCGGCGCGGGGCGCCGCCGTGCCGGAGGATGCCGCATCCTGAACCCACATGTTGTGGTGACCCACCGCGGATATCAC
Source organism: Candidatus Binatia bacterium (assembly GCA_022823055.1). GTDB lineage: Bacteria > Desulfobacterota > Binatia > UBA9968 > JAJDTQ01 > JAJDTQ01. The sequence continues at coordinate 2,600 of JAJDXX010000198.1, forward strand.
TTCATATTGTGAAACTTCCTTGACACCCGCCCCCGGCGTGTGGAATAAAATACGGTGGAGGTACCGCGCTGGCGCGTTTGCCGGCGGATTGCCCGCCGCTTGCCGGTGGCGCGGGATTCATCGCATGCGTCTGAAGGCTCTGGAAATTTCGGGATTCAAGTCTTTCGCCGAAAAGACCGTCCTGAACTTCACCGCCGACATCACCGCCATCGTGGGGCCCAACGGGTGCGGCAAATCCAACATTGTCGACGCGCTTCGGTGGGCCATGGGCGAGCAGAGCGCCCGCCATCTCCGCGGCCAGTCCATGGAGGACGTCATCTTCGGCGGCAGCGAGCGGCTGGCGGCCATCGGCATGGCGGAGGTCACCGTCCTGCTGGACAACGCCGATCACAGCGCTCCCTCCGATTACGCCGCCTTCGCCGAGATCGCCGTCACGCGGCGCCTGTTCCGCTCGGGTGAATCGGAATACTTCATCAACCGGGTGCCCTGCCGTCTGCGCGACATCGTGGACCTGTTTCTGGGGACCGGTATCGGCAACAAGTCCTATTCGATCATCGGACAGGGGCGGGTGGAGGAGCTGGTCAACGCCAAGCCCGAGGACCGGCGCCGGGTCATCGAGGAAGCCGCCGGCACGAGCCGCTTCAAGAGCCGCAAGCAGGCGGCCGAGCGGAGGATGGAGCGCACGCGCCAGAACCTGCTGCGCGTCAACGACATCGTGCGCGAGGTGGAAGGCCAGCTTCGCAAGATCGAGTTGCAGGCGAGGAAGGCCGAACGGTACCGGAACCTCAAGGAGGAGTTGAAGGAACGGGAGTTGTGCTGGGCGGGCGTCCGCAAACGGCGCCTGGAACGGGAGCTTGGCGAGCGCGGCGCGGCGATTCGCGCCGTCGAGGAGCGCGTCACGTCGCTGGTGGCGGCGATGCAGGCGCAAGAGGCCGAAAGCGAGCGGCTCCGCGCCGCGTTGCGGGAAGTGGAGGAGGCTGTCGGTTCGCTGCAGGAGCGACTCTACCAGGCCAGGTCCGGCCTCCAGGCGGAGGAACAGCGGATCGAGTTCTTCGAACGCGCCGAAGAAGAGTCGCGCGGGTTCGCCGGGAGCGCGCGCGAGGAGGCCGTCCGGACAAGTGCGCGGCTCGAGGCGGTTGCGAGCGAGATCGAGGACCTCGGCAAGGCGGTCGAGGGTTTCTCGCGGGTTTGGCGGGGGGAAGCGGAACGCGTGGAGCGCACGGAGTCGGAAACGGAGAGTTTGCGTGCGCGGATCGGCGATCTCCAGGAGGCGGTCGAGCGTGAACGGGAGGAGCGGTCGGATCGGATGTTCGAGCACTCGCGCCTGGTCAACTCGCGCCAGAGCCATCAGGAGCGGCTGGAACGGCTGGGAACGGAGTCGGCGGAGAAGGACGGCGAGCGGCAGTCCATGGAGCAGGCGCTGGAAGCGCTGCGCCGGCAGCGCGCGTGCGAAGCCCGGGATCTCGGCGGCTGCGTGACCCGCGCCGCCGCCATGGAGGATGCGCTACGGCACGCGGACGCGGAGATGGAGCGAAGCCGGTGCGAACTGGCCGCGGATGAGGCCGTCCTCGGCCGGTTGAAGGAGGAGCTGCAGGAGGCGCGCTCCGCGCTGAGTTCCCTGGAAACCCTGCAGAAGAACTTCGAGGGCTATCAGGAAGGCGTGCGCGCCGTCATGGTCAAGCATGAGAACAACGGCGAATCCGATGGGGTGTGCGGCGTGGTGGCGGACTTCATCGAAGCTCCGGAGGAGGTGGAGAAGGCCTTGACGGCGGTGCTGGGAGAGCGGCTTCAATACGTGGTGGTGCAGGGTCACCGGGAGGGAGTGGAGGCCATCGAGTACCTCAAGCGCGAATCGGCGGGGCGGGGCGGCTTCATCCCGCGCCGGTTCGAGCGCCGCAACTGCGCCGCCGCTCCGGCCCCGGCGGGTCCCGACGTCATTGCGCCGTTGCTGGGCCTGGTCCGGGTGAAGGACGGGTACCGGGACGTGGCCGACTACCTGCTGGGCGATGTGTCCGTCGTGAGGGACCTCGAATCGGGACTGGGGTTGTGGCGCGCCAACGGTTTCAGCCACTCGTTGGTCACCCTGGACGGCGAGGTCATCGATCCCATGGGGGTGGTCACCGGCGGTAGCGTCGAGAGTCTGCAGGGGGGGCCGATCTCCCGTCGCCGCAGGATCAAGGAGTTGCACGAAGAGGTCGTTTCCGGGGAGGAAGGGGTGCGGCGGCAATGCGAGGGTGTGGCCGCGGGGCGCACGGCCCTCGAAACCATGGACGCGGAACGCCGGCGGCTCGGGCATGAGCTCCAGGGATTGGCGGTCAAGAAGGTGCAGCGGGAGCAGGAATTGCTGCGCACGGACCAGGCGGTGGCCCGGTCCGAGCAGGATCTGGCGACCATCGTTCAGGAACTGCGCCACGTGGCGGGCGAAGTGCACACGCTGAACGAGTCCATCGCCGCATGCGAAACGGCCATCGTCGAGAGCGCCCGGGAAGACGAGGTTTCGCAGGCGCGGTTGCATGAGAACCAGGAGGCCCTGCGGGAGACCGTCGAGGAACTGCGCGCGGCTGAAGATCGCCTGACCGGGTGCCGCGTGAGCGCGGCCGAGGCGAGGGAGAGGGCGGAGAACGCCAGGTCCAACCTCGCCAACCGGGTCAGCCTGCGCGACGAACTCGCGGTGCAACTCGGCGAGCGTGAAGCGCGCATCGCCGAAATGAACCGGAAGGCCGGGGAGATGAAGGAGGCGCGCGAACGGGCGGCATCGCGGGTGGAGGTGTTGCGGGCGGAGGTGGACGGTCTCGAGACCGAGGTGGCCGCGAGACAGCAGGATCAGCGGGAACTTGCCGGCCGCGCGCGCGAGGCGCAGGAGGCGGCTCACCGGATTCGTCCGGACGTGGATGCGTTGCAGCAGGAAGGGAACCAATTGCAACTGCGCGAGCGCGAGACATCCATGGAGTTGCGCTATCTGTGTGACGACATCCGGGAGAAGTACGGCGTGGAGCTCCCGGACCTTCCCGTGAAGCCGGACGATGCGGTCGAGAGCGCCGGCGACCTGTCCGAAGAGGTCGCGGAGCTGCGCGCGCGACTTCAGCGCATGGGCGAGGTCAACCTCGGGGCCATCGGCGAGTTCGAGGAACTGACGGAACGAAGCCGGTTCCTGACCGCGCAGCGGGAAGACCTCGAACGCTCCATGGCCGACCTGCAGCAGACCATCACGAAGCTCAACCGCATCTGCCGGCTGCGGTTCAAGGAGAGCTTCGAGGAGATCAACCGGCAGTTCCAGGTGATCTTTCCGAAGCTGTTCCAGGGTGGCAAGGCCTCGCTGCTGCTGACCGACGGGAACGACTACCTCGAGACCGGGGTCGACATCGTCGCGCAGCCGCCCGGCAAGAAGCTTCAGTCCGTGGGCCTGCTCTCGGGCGGTGAAAAGGCTTTGACCGCGGTCAGCCTGCTCTTCGCCATCTTCCTGACCAAGCCCAGCCCTTTCTGCTTCCTCGACGAGGTCGACGCCCCGCTTGACGACGTCAACCTCGAGCGCTTCATCGACATGGTGAAAGAGATGACGCACCTGTCGCAGTTCATGATCATCACCCACAACAAGCAGACCATGCTCTCGGCGGACGTGCTCTACGGCATCACCATGGAAGATCCCGGGGTGTCCACGATCGTTTCCGTCGAAATGGTCTAGAGGCTGGTCCAGAGGCCTGTTTCGCCTAGTATCTCTCCGAGGTTCGTGTCATGGCGTGGAAGGAAGGGTTGTTTTCGCGTCTGAGCCAGGGTCTGTCGCGGACGCGGGAGGTGCTGGCCGGGCGCCTGGAGCGGGTACTGACGGGGACGAACCCGTCGGAGGAGGACTGGGAGGCTCTGGAGGAGGTGCTGCTCGGAGCCGACTTCGGCGTGCGCGCGACCCAGAGGTTGCTCGACTCGGTGCGAGGGCCGTCGAGCGCGCGCGCCGGCGCCGGCGCCGAGCTGTTGCAACAGGAAATCACGACCCTTTTGAAGGAACGTCCGGGGATCGGCTCCGGGCGCTACGCGGTCAAGCCCTGGGTGGTCATGATGGTGGGCGTGAACGGTGTGGGCAAGACGACCACCGTCGGGAAGCTCGCGTACCGGCTCCGTCGCGACGGGAAGAAGGTGCTGCTGGCCGAGGCCGACACGTTCCGCGCCGGAGCCATCGAGCAGCTCGAGATATGGGGAGAGCGGGTCGGGGCGGAGGTCATCAAGCATGGCCCGGGACAGGACCCTTCCGGGGTGGTGTTCGACGCCGCGCAGGCTGCTCAGAAACGCGCGGCGGACGTCCTCCTAATCGACACCGCGGGCCGCCTGCACAACAAGGTGAACCTCGTGGAGGAGTTGAAGAAGATGCGCCGCGTCCTCGGCCGTGTGCAGGAGGGGGCGCCGCACGAGACGTTGCTGGTGGTGGATGCGAGCACGGGGCAAAACGCGGTCGTGCAGGCGAGGATATTTCAGGATGCGGTGGCCGTCAGCGGGATCGCGCTCACCAAGCTCGACGGCACGGCCAAGGGCGGCGTGGTGCTGAGCATTCAGCAGGAGCTGGCCATTCCGATGGAGTATGTCGGCGTGGGCGAAGGGGTGGACGATCTGCAGGAATTCGACCCCGACGCGTTCGCGCGGGCGTTCTTCGCGTCGTGAGGCAACCGGCGCGGAAAAGGTTCATGGCGCCGGCCGGAAAAGGTTGGCGTGTTGCTTGACATTGGCTTCCGGCAAATCCTAATCTATCGATTGAAGATTTGTTCGGTAGCTGTTTCATGGACCTCGATAAACTTGAACAGTTGGAACGGTGGGTGGATCGCCTGGTCGAGCAGCATCGACGGATGAAGCAGGCCAAGGCTCAGGCGGAAGTGTGCCTCCAGGAGCGGGACACGGAGTTCAAGGCGCTGAACGAACAGATCCGACGGTACGAGCGTGAACGCGCCGCGCTGAAGGATCGCTTGACGAAGATTATCGGCCGGTTCGAGCACCTCGACCTCTCCTGAAGACGGGGGCTTCATGCCAAGGGCAGTCGACGTCCAGATCATGGGGCAGAAAGTCACTCTCCGGAGTGACGACGAAGAAGAGTACATTCGCAGGGTGGCGGAGTATGTCGACGGCAAGATGCGCGAGGTGAGCGAGTCGATGGCGTCAAAGAACAAGTACAGCGTCGCCATGCTCGTGGCTCTCAACATCGCTGACGAATACCACCGGCTCAAGGAGGATTGCGACGCGGCTTCGACGCGGATGGACCGGTTGCTGGAGAGGTTGACGACGGCGTTGTCCGAAGATAGCTGAAAGACCCTCCTTCCGTTGACGCCCGCGCGGAGCGTCGAACGAAGCAGGCGCGACGGCGCCTTGCTTCGGACTCGACTCGGGACTTGACGTGAGTTCCCAGGAAAGGAACATGAAGCGGGCGCTCAGGGGCGCGGTGCTGGCGAAAAGGGATGCTTTGTCGCCCATGCTGGCCCGCGCCTGGGGACAAGGGATCCAGCGGCGCGCGCTGGCCTTGCCCGCTTACCTGGCCGCTCGGGCGGTCGCCCTCTACAGCCCGCTGGGCAATGAAGTCGAGACATCGGAGATCTTTCGGGACGCGCTGAAAGCCCGCAAGCGGCTGTACTACCCCAAGGTGACCGGCGATGTTGCCGGCGCATACCGGGTTCGGGCCAGGGGGGACCTCGTTCCGGGCAGGTACGGGATACTTGAGCCGGAGGGAGATGAGCGGTTGCCCGGATCCGGCGGGGACGCGCTCGCGGTGTTCGTCCCGGGAGTGGCTTTCGACATACGCGGAAACCGCATCGGTCGTGGCGGCGGTTGGTACGACCGCTGGTTGGAGGGGCTGGATGTGTGCGTGCCAAGAATTGCCTTGGCCTACGAATTTCAACTGCTTGAGGAAGTGCCTGTGGAGCGGGGAGATCTGCCGGTCCACACCATCGTGACGGAGAGCAGAGTCATAGCCTGTGATGGGTCGGAGCATCGCCGAGCCGAGCCCGACGTATAGATCTTCCCGACGTTCCCGGGTTTCCGGGAGGTAACTTGTCTTGGAAACATGGTTTTCCCTGATTGTGGGCGTTGCCGTAGGGTGCCTCGCCGTCGCGGCCGTCCTTTTGGTTCGTTGGAAGCTGCGTGAACGCCGGGAGTCGCGCGACCGGAACGACGCCGCGCGAATTCTGGCGGAGGCGCGTCGGCAGGCCGAGACCGCCCTCAAAGAGGCGGACGTCGAGGCCAAGGAAAGGATACTCAAGGCGCGTTCCGAGTTCGAGGACGAGGTTCGGGATGCGCGCAAGGACCTGCAACTGGGCGAGCGGAGATTGCAGTCCAGAGAGGAGGTCGTGGACAAGCGGCTGGAGAGCCTCGAGAAGCGTGAAACCGGTTTGACGAACCGGGAGGGCTTGATCGAAAGACGGGAGCAGGCGCTGGACGAGAAAGAGGCGGAGTCCCAGCGACTGCTGGACGAGGCCAGCCGGCAGCTTGAGATCGTCGCGGGCATCAGCCGCGAAGAGGCGAAGAAGAGCCTGATGGAGGAGATGGTGGAGGAGGCGAGGCACGACTCCGCCAGGCGCATACGGCTCATGGAAGAGCAGGCCAGGGCGGAGGCGGACCGCGAAGCCAAGAAGATGATCGCTCTGGCCATCGCGCGTCTGGCCGGGGACTTCGTGGCGGAACGCACCGTGTCCGTGGTTTCCCTGCCCAATGACGAGATGAAGGGCCGGATCATCGGTCGCGAGGGGCGCAACATCCGGGCGCTGGAGGCGGCCACCGGTATCGACCTCATCGTGGACGACACGCCGGAGTCCGTGATCATCTCGGGACACAATCCGATTCGCCGGGAAATCGCCCGCCTTTCGTTGGAAACCCTCATCTCCGACGGGCGCATTCATCCGGGGCGAATCGAGGAAGTCGTGCGCCGCTCCGAAAGAGAAGTCGACGAGGTCATCAAGGAAGCCGGACAGAAGGCGGTGTTCGACGTCGGCGTCCACGGCGTTCACCCCGAGTTGGTCAAGCTGCTGGGGCGGCTCAAGTTCCGCTACAGTTATGCCCAGAACGTCTTGTTGCACTCCATTGAAATGGCCTTCATCTGCGGCGCCATGGCCGCCGAGCTCGGCCTCAACGAGAAACAGGCCCGCCGCGCGGCGCTGCTGCACGATATCGGCAAGGCCGTCGACCATGAGGTGGAAGGCTCCCACGCCATCATAGGCGGCGAGCTGGCACGCAAGTACGGCGAGTCGCCCAAGATCGTGAACGCCATTGCCGCGCACCACGAGGAAGTCCGGGCCGAGACCATACTGGCTCCGCTCGTGGATGCGGCGGACGCCCTTTCGGGCGCGCGTCCCGGCGCGCGCCGCGAGATGCTGGAGACCTACATCAGGAGGCTGGAAGAGCTGGAACGGATCAGCAATTCGTTCAAGGGGGTGG
>JAJDXX010000143.1 GCA_022823055.1 Candidatus Binatia bacterium
GTCCAAACGTCGCCCGGACAAGAATTGGCGCCAAACCCCCGACTAGTCATTCCCGCGGAAGCGGGAATCCAGGGGCGGTGGTGGGGCACTACAGCGGCGTTCGCCCGCCTCGCCACCCCTGGATTCCCGCTTCCGCGGGAATGACGAGTTGAGGTGTTGGAGTCTTGGCACGGCCTGTTCGCGGGAATGACGATTCGGGGCGTTGCCTGCGAAGTCACCGTCGCGGGGCCGTGATTGACAGTGACCGTGAGATGGGACTAGTTTGTTTTTCCGGCCCGGGTGCACCAACACTTGGCTCCAGGGCCGCCCGTAAAGGAGATCGACTCTCATGAAAGTCTACAACTTCGACCTGTTGGCCTATCCGGAAGTCCCCGAGGACATTCCCGGAACGCCCGTGCCGAGCTCCTACTTCGATCCACCGGTGGGCTCGCGCAACTACCGGGAGCACCTGGAAGAGATGGCCTACTGCGAGGAGTTGGGCTTCGAGGGGGTGGTCTTCAACGAGCACCACTACAGCGCCTATGGCACCATGCCCTCGCCCAACCTCATCGCCGCGGCGCTGAGCCAGAAGACCAGTCGCATGAAGATCGGCGTGCTCGGGAACATTCTGCCGTTGCGCCAGCACCCGGTGCGCGTGGCGGAAGAGTACGCCATGATCGACTGCCTCTCCGAGGGCCGCCTGATCGCGGGCTTCGTGCGCGGCATCCCCTCGGAGTACCTGTGGTACAACGTTAAGCCCCAGGAGTCCCGGGGCCGCTTCGGCGAGGCGTTCGACGTCATCATGAGAGCGTGGACCGAGCCGGTGTGGAGCTATGAGGGCGACTTCTTCCGGTTCGAGAACTGCGCCATCTGGCCGCGTCCGGTGCAGCAGCCGCATCCGCCCATTTGGGTGGCGGCGCGCAGCGCCGAGTCCATCGAGTGGTGCTGCGCGCGCAAGATTCCCATCGCGCAGGTGTACCAGACCACGGACCAGATCGAGGACACCTTCAACTACTACCGCAAGGTGGCGCGGGACGATGGCTGGGAGAGCGGCCCGGAGAGCTTCATCCTCTGCCGCCACATCCACGTGGCCGAAACCGACGAGCAGGCGCGGGCGGTGGCGGAGCCGCCGTTGCGCTACTTCTTCACATTGTGGAACCGCGGCTTCAACGAGGCCAAGACCGACGTGGCCGTCGACCAGCAGCGGGTCAAGGCCGCCATGGTCAGCGCCCGGTCCGCCAGCTACTTCCGCCCGGGCAACGAGCAGCGGGTCAATTTCCATCCCATGACCTGGGAGCAGCTCATCGACACCGGTTTCGTCATCGCCGGCAGCCCCGATACGGTGGCGAAACAGGTCAACCAGCAGATGAGCCAGATCGGCGCCGACCACTTCATGGGCATGTTCCACATCGGCAACCTCGCCCACGACAAGGTGATCGACTCCCTGAACCTGTTCCACCAGGAGGTCATGCCGCGGCTCAACGGGGCGTAGCGCCCGCACGACCCGCTCGCGCCGCGCCGCAAGCTATTTGTGACGCAGGACACTAGGGAACGCGACGACCCCGGAGCCGTGGTGGCGATTCTCTTCAGAGGTATCCTCGCAGCCGTCCTGTTGCTGGCGCTCCCACCGTTTTCCACCGCGGCGGCCGGCGCCGATGAGCGTACCCTCACCTTCGTGGTGGGTGCCGGTGCCGGCGGCGTCTTCGACAGCTACACCCGCCTGCTGGCGCGCCACATCGGACGACATCTGCCGGAACGCCCCAAAGTGGCGGTGCGCAATCTGGCCGGCGGTGGCGGCAGCGTGGCGGCGGAGTACCTCTACCGCGAGGCCAAGCCCGACGGCCGGACGGTGGGCCACTGGGCGGGTGACCTCATCCACAAACAGATCTTCGGTCGAACGGACGTGAAGGTCGACACGCGGCGCTTCGGCTGGGTGGGCGCGGTTGCGCCCCTGCATCCGGTATGCGTCCTCACCAAGGCGAGCGGCATCGCGGACTTGGCCGTTTGGGCGGGCGGCAAGAGACCGGTCAAGCTGGGCGGCATCGGGCGTGACGAGGCCGCGACGAACATGTCCCGCGTAGTCGCCGCCGCCCTGGGCCTGCCGGTCAAGCTCATACCGGGTTACAGGGGCCTTGAGAGTCTCCGGCTGGCCGCCGGCAGGCAGGAAGTGGCGGGCGGCTGCTGGCACTGGCAGTCGGTCAAGACGACGTGGGAGAAGATGCTTGCCGCGGGGGAAGCTCGGGTGGTGCTCCAGGCCATGGCGGCGCCGCACCCTGAGCTGCCGTCCGTCCCCAACGCGGTGGATCTGGCCAAGACCCAGAACGCCCGCATGCTGCTCATTTACGGCGTCCACGACCCGGCCAAGCTGGCGCGGGCGTATACGCTCCCTCCCGGAACGCCGGACGAGCAAGTGGCCAAGCTGCGCAAGGCGTTCGCCGACACCGTGGCCGACCCGGCTTTCGTTGCGGAGGCCAACAGGCTGGGGTTGGAGGTCCGCCCGCTGGACGGCGCGGCCATCGAGAAGACCGTCAAGGGGCTGTTCGAGCTCGACCCCAAGTTCCTCGTGCAACTGCGCAAGGCGCTCTTTCCCGATGAGCCGGCCGGCGACGCGCAAGGGCAATAGCCGCCGCGCCGCGAAGGTCCGGTCCGCGTGCCGTCGCGTCTAAGCCGCCTGTCCGCGGATCAGTCGTTTCACCGTATAGTCCATCACCGTCTCGCCGCGCTGGTTGGCGACCACGTGCCGGCAACGGACGATGCCCGCGTTGCGCGACTTGGTCCTGCGGCCGTCGAGCACCTCGATCTCGACCGATATCGTGTCGCCCACCTTCACCGGCTGGAACAGTCGCATGCCTTCGAGGCCGACGAAGGCCAGACCGGTCCCGTGCAGCATGCCGGTCTGGGTGGTCAGCCCCTCGGCCATTCCGAAGGTCAGGCTGCCGGGGGCAATGCGCCCGCCGTACTCTGTCTCGTCGCGCATGTACTCGGCGTCGATGAAAAGAGGTTCCATGAGCCCGACCAGGTTCACGAATTGGACCACGTCGGTCTCCGTCACGGTGCGCCGGGCGGTCCGGAAAACTTCGCCCGGACGGTATTCTTCGAAGGTCATTCCCTGTCGCATGCGGTTGTCCTTGTTTGTCCGTTTCCCGTCACGAACCGAGGGTTCCCCGGCTCCGGACCTCCTCGACCTCCGCTTCGTCCAACTCCAACCACTCCCTCAGCACCTGCTCGTTGTGCTCCCCCAGCAGCGGTGGCGCCAGCCGGATGGATGCCGGCGTGCCCGAGAACTTCACCGGCAGTCCGGCCATGCGCACCTTGCCGGCGGTCGGGTGGTCGATTTCCCGCAGCATACCCGTGGCCCGCACTTGCGGGGACTCGAACACTTCCCCGATGTCCTGGACCGGAGAGCACGGCACGCCCGCGTCGTTCAGGAGGTCGATCCATTCCCCGCGCGGGCGCCCGCGGAACAACTCGTTCAGGAGTTCGATGAGCGTTTCCCGGTTCTCCACGCGGTGCGCGTTGGTGTCGAAACGGGGGTCTTCCGCCAGCTCCGGCCGCCCCGCCGCCCGGCAAAAGCGCGCCCAGATAGCCTCGTTGGCCATGGCTACCACTAGGTGGCCGTCCGCCGTGGGGAAGCTCTGGTAGGGCACGATGTTGGGGTGGGCGTTGCCCCAGCGTCCGGGCACCTCGCCGGTGACGAGGTAGTTGCTGCCGGCGTTGATGAGGCTCGCCACCTCCGCCTCCATGAGGGAGGTCTCGATCCTTTGCCCCTCACCGGTCTTCTCGCGCGCGTAGAGCGCCGCGGCGATGGACTGGCCCAGCATGAGACCGGCGACGACGTCGATGATGGCAACCCCCACCTTCGAGGGCTCGCCCCCGGCGGGTCCGGTGACGCTCATGAGGCCGCCCCATGCCTGCATGGCGAGGTCGTAGCCGGGCAGGTCCTTCAGAGGGCCGCTGGCGCCGAAGGCCGAAAGCGAGGCGTAGATCAGCCGCGGGTTCTCCCGCCGGATCTCCGTTTCGGACAGGCCCCAGCCGGCGAGCGTGCCCGGCCGGAAATTCTCCATCAGCACGTCCGCCCGCAGCGCCAGCCGGCGCAGCAGCGCGATTCCGTCCGGGGTCCGGAGATCCAGGGTCACGCTGCGCTTGTTGCGGTTGACGCACAGGAAATAGGCGCTCTCGCCTCCCTGGAACGGTGGCCCCCAGCTTCGCGTGTCGTCACCCACGCCGGGCTGCTCGATCTTGACCACCTCCGCTCCCAGGTCGCCCAGGAACATGGTGCAGTAGGGACCCGCCAGCACCCGCGTCAGGTCCAGCACCCGGACCCCGTGGAGCGGGCCGAGGGCTTCACTCATTTGAACTCCAGGCCCTGTTCACGAAGGATCTCGTCCAGAGTCTCGGCGCCGAGCCAAAGTCCCGGCATGCCACCCGGTATGGCCGCCACCTCCACCGCCTCCAGCACCTGCCGCGGCGTGGCGCCGAGCTTGAGCGCCCGCTCGCTGTGGAGGCGCACCCCACGGGGCCGGTTCAGGGCGCAGGTGATGCCCACCATGATCAGTTCCTTGGTCTTCCGGTCGAGAGCGCCCTCGCGCCCGAAGGTCCCGTCCACGAACAGCCCCGTCAGGTGCCGCGCGTACTCCGGGTCGAGGTCGGCGATGATCTCGTAGGCCTTGTTACCGGCACCCAGCGAGACGTCTTCGAAAGCCTTGCGCGCATCCTTCGCCATGTCGAGTCTCCTTTCCGAGTCGTGCCGCCTGCCGCCTGCCGATTGCCGGGCGGCAACCGCGTGGCTCGTGGTTTTCTTGTAGCAGTACGTCCACGCACGGCAAAGAGCCGGGTCGGCGCCTATGCCGTCCCTCCCGCCCCTCGCCGTCATGCCTTCGAAACCGGCCGTGCCGAAACCCCGCTCGGATACGACATGACAACGACGCCCCTTCCCATCATTCCCGCGGAACACGCGGTGTCAAACTCATCACGCGACTACGCAACAGAACGTCATTCCCGCGGAAGCGGGAATCCATGGGTGGTGGGGCGGGGAATACGGCGGTTTGACCCCTCCCACCCCCTGGATTCCCGCTTCCGCGGGAATGACGATTCGGGTCGTGGGTGTCATTTCCTTTTCGAGCGGAGTTTCGACACAGCCTGGAAAGCGCGGAATCCAGGGGTAGGGTGGGGAGGGGCAGGAGCAGGTTCGAGGACATCCCCAATTGACACCGTGCCGGCCGGGCAGCTAGTTTGAATCAACGCCGACACGGAGGAATCACGTCATGACCGGAAGGGAATTCGTCGAATCGCTGTGGAGCCGTTACCACGATGAGTTGGAGGGACCGGTCATCGCCATCCGCAAGGCGCTGGCCGAGTTGGATCCACGGTCGCCGGAGTTCGTCGCACTCATGCAGCGACAGGCCAAGAAGGAGCTGGCCCACGCGGTGGCGTTCACCAAGGCGCTCTTGCAGTACGAGGAGCTGGAACCCCACGAGCGCGCCCACGTGGCGGAACAGGCGGCGGACGAGTACAAGCACCACGCGCTGATCAAGGACTACCTCGACAGCCGGGGCGCCGCGGACGACGTTCCCGTCGCCGCGTACGACGGCTACTTCGGCCAGTTCCTCACCGGCGACATACGTGCGTTCCGCCTCTGCAACATCGCCGAGAAGTCCGCGGTGGTGTTCATGGAACATATGCGCGACACTACCCCGGACCCGGAGGTGCGGCAGCTCGCCAAGGACATCGTGGACGACGAGGAAGGGCACGAGGACATGGTCATGGAGAAGCTCGCGCGCTTCGCCGAAGACCCCGCCAACCGCGAGTTTCTGGAGAACATGTTCGTGCAGAGCTGGAGCAGCCAGAAGGAAGGCGTCATCCGCGAGGGACGCGAGCTCGGCATCGACGTCGACGGCATCCTGCGGGACTTCGCCGTCCGCTCGGGAACGCCGGCGTAGGCAAGGTTGGCCCATCCCCACCCCTGGATTCCCGCTTCCGCGGGAATGACGTTTCGTATGGTCTGTATGGCCCCGCTTTTTTGACACGGCCGGGGAGCGGGAAACTCATCCCGCCACCGCGTCAGTGCCAGAAGCCGTGGCGTCGCACCACCTCCATGTAGTCCGCGAGCCCCTTCTCCAGCGTGTATTCCGGCTCGTAGCCGAGGATGCTCCTGGCCGCGGACAGGTTCACGCGCGGGCGCCCCTTCCCTTGATCCGCGCCTTCGGCCAGCGTGATCTCACGGCCCGGCAAGAGCTTGCGCAGTGCCTTGACGAAGTCCTTCGGGCCGTAGTTCGTTCCCACGGCGATGTTGAATGCCTTGCCGGGCGCGTCCTTGGCGGAGCAGGCCAGTGCGATGCCACGGCCCACGTCCGTGGCGTAGATGAAGTCGTTGGGTCCCACGTGCCGCTTTTCGAGCACCACAGGCCCCTCGCCGACGCACGCGCGCACCAGATCGTTCATGGCGATGCCGCCGCCGGAGCCACCGCGGTAGTGGCCGGGGCCGTACACCCCGCTGGGGCGGATGCGCACGCACTCCATGCCGTAGTAGTTCTCGTAGGCGTCCAGCATGACCTCGTTGGCGACCTTGGTGGAGGGGTAGAAGCGGTTGCCCCAGCGCGGGGAGGCCTCCGTGACCGGCCCCTTGCGGATGTTGGCCCAGTCGTAGACCCCGAACGTGCTGACGTGCACCAGCCGCTTGACGCCGGCGAGCTGGCAGGCCTCGAAGACGTTCACCGACCCCACGGTGTTGGTGTGGAAGCCGCGGTAGGGTGGGTTCTCCACCTGGCCGCCGATGAGCCCGGCGGTGTGCACGACCACGTCCGGCTTGGCCTGCGCCAGCGCCCGCATCAGGTTGGGCAGGTCCAGGAGGTCGCCGCGCACCGTGGTCACCCGCTGCTTGCCGGCGATGGCGGCGACGTAGGCCGGGTCCGGGTTCAGGTCGTAGATGTGGACCGAGTGCCGCGCCCGCACCAGCTCCCTGGCGGTGTGACATCCGAGCATGCCGGCTCCGGTGATGAATACCTTCATGTTTCTCCTCCCGGTTCGTTGGTTCGTGTTCGGCCGAAACATTTCACGGCAATGCCGCTTTGGCGGGGTGAACGGTGCGCGCTGCACGGAGCGCGGCCGGATTCCCCGGGCGCGACCCCGCCGCGAACGCGAGGAATCTGTCACATGCGTCGGCGAATCGTCAAGGACGGTGCCGGCCACCAAACAAGACTGCGGTTGGTCCCCGGGTCTCGCTCCTCCGTAAGCCGTATGGCCGGTTCTCACCGCGACGCGCCCGGCGCGGCAACCGCGTGCGGTCAGAAACCGTGGAAACCGCCTGATTTCTTGTTGACCCGTCGTTTGGCGGAATAGTATATTTGCGGTCCACTGAGGACGGAGGACCATGAGCAACACAACCACGATTCAGGTTCGAGTCAACGGCGTCAGCCGGACGGACGAAGTCCAGCCGCGCCTGTTGCTGGTGCACTACCTGCGGGACGTGCTGGGTCTCACGGGGACCCACATCGGTTGCGAGACGAGCCTGTGCGGCGCCTGCACGGTGATGGTGGACGGCGCCGCGGCGAAATCCTGTACCCTGCTGGCGGTGCAGGCGGACGGGTGCGAGGTGGAGACCATCGAATCTCTCGCCACCGAGGACGGGCTTCATCCGATACAGGAAGCCTTCTGGGACTGCCACGGGCTCCAGTGCGGCTTCTGCACGCCGGGCATGATCATGGCCACGCGCCAGCTCCTGCAGGAGAACCCGAGTCCCTCGGAGGAGGAGATCCGCCGCGGCCTCGAAGGCAACATCTGCCGGTGCACCGGGTACAAGCATATCGTCGACGCGGTGCAGCAGGCCGCCGAACAAATGAAAGCTGGGACATAAGCCATGCCGGTAAGCAAGCTCGTAGGAACCAAGGTAAAGCGGCGCGAGGACCCCCGCCTGGTGCAGGGGCTGTCGCACTACGTGGACGATCTCCGCATGGCCGACGTGATGCACGCGGCCATCCTGCGGAGCCCCCACGCCCACGCCCACATCAACGGCATCAACACGGATGCGGCCCAGGCGCTTCCCGGTGTGGTCACCGTCGTCACCGGGGCGGACATCGGCGACAGCGTGGGCTCGGTGCCCTGCGCGGCGGCCAATCCGACGCTGCGCACGCCGCCGCACCCGGTGCTGGCCCAGGGCGAGGTACGCTACGTCGGGGAGCCGGTGGCCGTGGCGGTGGCCGGCGACTCGTACACGGCCCGGGACGCCCTCGACCTCATCGAGGTGGACTACGAGCCGCTGCCGGCGGTGTCGGACCTGGAGAAGGCCCTGGAGCCGGGTTCGCCTCTGGTCCACTCCCAGTGGGACAGCAACCAGGCCTTCACCTTCGAGTGCGGCACCGGGGACATGGACAAGGCCCGCGCCGAGGCGGACGTCATCGTCAGGCAGAAGTTCATCCACCAGCGGCTGGCGCCGATCCCGGTGGAGACCCGCGGGGTGGTGGCGCGCTACTTCCCGGGCGAGGACGAGTTGACCGTCTGGAGCTCGACCCAGATCCCGCATCTGCTCCGGGCCATGCTGGCGCTAGTCCTCGGGTTCCCGGAACACCGCATCCGGGTCATCGCCCCGGAGGTGGGCGGCGGCTTCGGATGCAAGCTGAACGTCTACCGCGAGGAGGCTCTGCTGGCCCACCTGGCGATGAAGCTCAAGGCCACGGTGAAGTGGATCGAAGGGCGGCGCGAGAACATGCAGGCGACCATCCACGGACGCGGACAGGTGGGCACCGTGGAGGCGGCGGTGAAGAAGGACGGCACCATCCTGGGCGTCACCTACGACAGCCTGCTGGATACCGGCGCCTATCACCAGCTCCTCACGCCGGGAATGCCGCCGCTCACCGGGCTGATGATCAGCGGTTCCTACAAGATACCGACCCTGAAGTTCACCTCCACCGGCGGCTTCACCAACAAGGTCGCCACCGACGCCTACCGCGGCGCCGGCAGGCCGGAAGCCACCCTGGTGATCGAGCGCACCATGGACCTGATCGCGCGGGAGCTGGACATGGACCCGGTGGAGTTGCGCCGCAAGAACTTTGCCCAGCCTTCCGACTTCCCGCTCTCGGTGGCCACCGGGCTCGCCTATGACAGCGGGAACTACCAGGCGGCGCTGGACAAGGCGCTGGAGATGGTGGGCTACCAAGACCTTCGCGCGGAGCAGAAGCGGCTCAGGGAGGAAGGCCGCTACATGGGCATCGGCTTCTCCACCTACGTCGAGATCTGCGCCATGGGCCCCTCCGCGGCGCTGCCGGCGGGCGGTTGGGAAAGCGGCACCGTGCGCATGGACTTCACCGGCAAGGCCACCGTGCTGACGGGCGTCTCGCCCCACGGCCAGGGCGAGGAGACCACCTTCGCGCAGATCGTTTCCGACGATCTCGGCGTTCCCATCGAGGACGTGGCGGTGCTGCACGGGGACACGGCCGTGGTGCCCAACGGCATCGGCACCTTCGGGAGCCGCGGCATTTCCGTGGGCGGCACCGCGGTGTACATGGCGACGCAGAAGGTTCGGGAGAAGGCCGAGGCCATCGCCGCCAACGTGCTGGAATGCAGCACCGACGACCTGGAGTTCGAGGACGGCAAGTTCACGGTCAAGGGCGTGCCCGACAAGGGCATCACCATCCAGGAAGTTGCGCTCCAGGCGCACGTGGCCACCAAGCTGCCCGCGGGCATGGAGCCGGGGCTCCAGGCCACGTCCGTGTTCGAACCGTCGAACTTCACGTTCCCCTTCGGCACGCACATCTGCGTGGTGGAAGTGGACACCCACAGCGGCGAGATCGAGATCAAGAAGTACGTGGCGGTGGACGACTGCGGCAAGGTCATCAACCCGATGATCGTGGACGGTCAGGTGCAGGGCGGCATCGCCCAGGGCCTGGGACAGGCGCTCCTGGAAGAGGTGGTCTACGACGAGGACGGCCAGCTCGTCACCGGCAGCCTCATGGACTACGCCGTGGCCCGGGCGGAAGACCTGCCGCCGCTGGAGTTCGCCCGCACCGAGACCCCGTCGCCGGTGAATCCCATGGGGGTCAAGGGAGTGGGCGAAGCCGGCACCATCGGCTCCACGCCCTCCATCGTCAACGCGGTGGTGGATGCGCTGGCCCCGTTCGGCGTCACCCACATCGACATGCCGCTCAAGCCCGAGAAGATCTGGCGCCTGTGCCAGGGCGGCAACAAGTGACCGACGACGAAACGACCCACTCCGAAACGAGAAGATAGCGAGAGTCGATCATGATACCAGCAGCCTTCGATTACATCGTTCCGGACAGCCTCGAGGCCGCAGCCGCCAGCCTGGCGGAGGCCGGCGACAACGCCAAGGTGATGGCCGGGGGGCACAGCCTGCTGCCGATGATGAAGCTCAGGCTGGCTCAGCCCGGGGTCGTCATTGACCTCAAGCGGCTGGACTCCCTGCGTCGGATCCAGGTGGACGGCGGCACGCTCCGCATCGGCGCGCTGGTGACCCATCACCAGGTGGAGACGTCGAGCGAGGTCAACGAGAACTGCGCGCTGCTGGCCAAGGTGGCCGGCAGCATCGGCGACCCGCAGGTGCGCAACCGCGGCACCATCGGCGGCAGCGTGGTCCACGCGGACCCGGCCGCGGACTGGCCGGCGGCGCTGCTGGCCGCGGGCGCCGAGGTGACGCTGACGAGCAGCGGCGGTTCTCGCTCGGTGGCCGCCGCGGACTTCTTCCTCGGCCCCCTGACCAGCGCCATCGAGGCCAACGAGATCCTCACCGGGGTGAGCGTCCCCGTGGCCGCCGCCGGCACCCGCGCGACCTATCGCAAGGTCAAGCAGAAGGCCTCTGGCTTCGCCATCGTCGGCATCGCCGTGTGCCTGCGGACCGACGGCGACACCTGCACCGACATCGGCATCGGCATCACCGGCCTCGCCGGCACGCCCTTCCGCGCCACCGCGGTGGAGGACCAGCTCAGGGGCACGGCGCTGAGCGCCGATAACATCACCGCCGCGGCGGCCGGGGTGGCCGACGGCGTTGACGCCCTCGACGACATCCACGCCTCCGGCGAGTTCCGCGCCCACCTGGCCCGGCTCAATACCGCCCGCGCCATACAGGACGCCCTCGGCAGCTAAGGCGCCGTCCGAGTCAGTTCCACGACCGAGGCCGGCCGCGTGCCGGCTTCGTCCCAACCCCAGCAAGGACGAAACCATGCCCAAGGCGCTCAGCGGCCTCAT
>JAJDXX010000122.1 GCA_022823055.1 Candidatus Binatia bacterium
AACGGCTGCTGGGTCACCAGCGAGTACGGGCCGGTGGACCGCGCGTGGATCTTGTCGTCCACCAGGTGGTGCAGCTTCATCATGTACATGACGCCCACGGTCACCTTTTCGTCGAAAGGCTCGCCGTTGCGCCCGTCGTACAGCGTGACCTGGCCCGTCACCGGCAGGTCCGCCTTCTTCAGGAGGTTGAAGATCTCGCCCTCGCGCGCGCCGTCGAACACGGGCGAGGCCAGATGAACGCCTTGGCGGTACTTGTCCGCCAGACGGCGTACGTCGGTTCCGGGAAGGGAATCGAGGGCGACCTTGTCCGACTCGTCCTCGCCAAGACAATCCTTCAGCCGGACCGCGAGATCGGACGACTTCGCGTCGAGCAGCACGTCGATCTGGCGCCCGAGGCTGCGTGCGGCCCAGCCTAGATGGGCTTCCAGGATCTGCCCGACGTTCATGCGGGAGGGAACCCCCAGGGGGTTCAGCACCATGTCCACCGGGGTCCCGTCCTCCAGATACGGCATGTCCTCTTCGGCCAGGATGCACGAGATCACGCCCTTGTTGCCGTGGCGTCCGGCCATCTTGTCGCCCACCTGCAGCTTGCGCTTGATGGCGACGAGGACCTTGACCATCTTGATCATGCCCGGAGGCAGATCGTCTCCGCTGGTGATGCGGCTGATCTTGTCCTCGAAGCGCATCTTGAGGGCGTCCACCTGAGCCGATGTGCTCGCGATGATGCGGCCCGCCTCGCTCTCCAGCTCCGGGTCCTCGAGCTTGAGGTCCGCCAGGAAGGAGAGGGGAATGCTCTGCAGCAATTCCTCCGTCAACTCATCCCCCTTGGCGATCAGCACCTTCCGGTTTTCATCGGTCAGGCGCGCGCCGGCACGGCGGCCCACCAGCAACTCCTTCAGGCGCTTGACCGCGTTCTCCTGGACAATGCGGATCTGGTCGTGCTGGTCCTTGCCGAGACGCGCCACCTCCTCGTTCTCGATGAGCAGGGTACGTTCGTCCTTGGGCATGCCCTTGCGCGAGAAGATGCGCACGTTGATGACCGTGCCCTCGACGCCGGGAGGAACCTTGAGCGACGAGTCCCGCACCTCTCCCGCCTTCTCGCCGAAGATCGCGCGCAGCAGCTTTTCCTCCGGCGAGAGCTGGGTCTCCCCCTTGGGGGTGATCTTGCCCACGAGCACGTCGCCGGGCTTGACCTCCGCGCCGATGCGGATCACCCCGCTCTCGTCCAGGTCCTTGAGGGCCTCGTCACCCGCGTTGGGGATGTCCCGGGTGATCTCCTCCGGCCCCAGCTTCGTGTCCCGTGAGACGCACTCGAACTCCTCGATGTGCACCGAAGTGTAGATGTCCTCCTTGACCACGCGCTCGCTGATCAGAATGGAGTCTTCGAAGTTGTAGCCGCCCCAAGGCATCAGCGCCACGAGCAGGTTCCGTCCCAGGGCGAGCTCTCCGATCTCGGTGGAAGGCCCGTCCGCGACCACGTCGCCTTCGCCGACGTGATCGCCGACACGGACGATGGGGCGCTGGTTGATGCAGGTGTTCTGGTTGGAGCGCTGGTACTTGACCAGGCCGTAGATGTCCACCCCCGTGTCGGCATAGGCGCCGGAGGGGGTGTCCGCCTTGATGACGATGCGCGTGGAGTCGACGCTCTCGACGACGCCGCCGCGCTCGGACACCACCGTGGCGCCGGAGTCCCGGGCGACGACACGCTCCATTCCCGTACCCACCAGCGGCGCCTCCGTACGAAGCAGGGGCACGGCCTGGCGCTGCATGTTGGAGCCCATCAGAGCCCGGTTGGCGTCATCGTGCTCGAGGAACGGGATCAGCGAGGCCGCTACGCTCACAAGCTGGTTGGGCGACACGTCCATGAAGTTGACGTCTTCCGGACGGGCCATCACGAACTCGCCCGCCTTGCGCGCGGACACCAGGTCCTGGGTGAACCCGCCCTCGTCGTCGAGGGCCGCATTGGCCTGGGCGATGACGTGGTCCTCTTCCTCCAGGGCGGACAGGTAGTGGATGCGGTCGGTGACCTTGCCGTCCCGCACCTCCCGGTAGGGCGTCTCGATGAAGCCGAACTCGTTCACCCGCGCATAGGTGGACAGGGAGGCGATGAGGCCGATGTTGGGTCCTTCCGGCGTCTCGATGGGGCACACCCGGCCGTAGTGCGTGGGATGGACGTCGCGTACCTCGAAACCCGCCCGCTCCCGGGTCAACCCGCCGGGACCGAGCGCCGACAGCCGCCGCTTGTGGGTAATCTCGGACAGTGGGTTGGTCTGGTCCAGGAACTGCGACAACTGGCTGGAGCCGAAGAACTCCTTCAACGCCGCGGACACCGGCTTGTGGTTGATCAGCTCCTGCGGCATGAGCGTGTCGATGTCCTGGAGGCTCATCTTCTCCTTGATGGCCCGCTCCATCCGCACCAGCCCGACGCGGAAATGGTTCTCCACCAGCTCGCCCACCGGCCTCACGCGGCGGTTCCCCAGGTGGTCGATGTCGTCCACCGAGCCGTTGCCGTTCCTCAGGGTGATCAGGTAGCGGACGACCTCAAGGATGTCTTCCTTGCGGAGCGCTCCGTGCTCCAGAGGCACGTCCAGCTTGAGCCGGTGATTGAGCTTCAGCCTCCCGACCCTCGACAAGTCGTAGCGTTCCGGGCTGAAGAACAGGTTGTTGAAGAAGGTCGTGGCGGTCTCCATGGTCGGGGGATCGCCGGGCCGCAGGCGCCGATAGATCTCCAGCAACGCGTCGTCGCAGGACTGCATCTTGTCCTGCAGGAGCGTATTGCGCAGGTACGGCCCCGTATCCGCGTCATCGAGAAAGAACAACTCCAGCCGCTTCACGCCGCTGTCGCGGAGCTGGTCCAGCTTCTCCTCGGTGACGGCTTCGTTGCACTCGACGATGACGTGGTTGGTCTCGGGGTCGACGACGTCGTGAGCCGCCACCCGTCCCAGGACATCTTCCCAGGCGATGGGGATCTGGCGGATGCCGGCGTTGTCCAACTGGCGCAAAACCGCGCGCGTGAAGCGGCGGCCCTCGCGCACGATCAGGTTGTTGGACTCGGGATCCCTGACGTCGCGTGTGGCCCTGAGCCCCGCGAGCTGGCGCGGCTTGACGTCGAGCATCGGACGCTCGGCGTCACACACCACCGTATCGGTCTTGTAGAAGTAGTTGAGCAGCTCTTCGGGCTGCATTCCCAGGGCGCGCAGCAGAACCGTGACGTGGAACTTCCGGCGGCGGTCGATGCGCACGAAGAGGATGTCCCGCGGGTCGAACTCGAAGTCGAGCCAGGAGCCCCGGTAGGGGATGACCCGGGCGGAGTAGAGGAACTTGCCGCTGGCGTGGGTCTTGCCCTTGTCGTGCTCGAAGAAGACTCCGGGAGAGCGGTGGAGCTGGCTCACGATGACACGCTCGGTGCCGTTGATCATGAACGTGCCGTTGCGCGTCATCAACGGCACCTCGCCGAAGTAGACTTCCTGCTCCTTGACGTTGCGGATGCTGCGCGCGCCGGTCTGGGCATCGACGTCCCAGAGCACGAGCTGCACCGTGACCTTGAGGGGCGCGGCGAAGTTCATGCCGCGCTCGTGGCACTCGTCCACGTCGTACTTGGGCTCCCCCAGCGAGTAGTTGACGTACTCCAGGGAAGCGGTGTCGTTGAAGTCCTTGATGGGGAAGACGGACTTGAAGACCGCCTGCAGACCGATGTCCTGGCGCTGGTCTTCCGGAACGTCCCGCTGCAGGAAAAGGTCGTAGGAGTTCTTCTGGATCTCGATGAGGTAAGGAAGATCGATGATCTTCTTGATCCGCCCGAAATCCCGGCGCAATCTCACATTGTTGGCCACCTGGACCGGCATGGGCTCCCCTTTCGCTCGACCCTGACAAACGGCGCCCGACAACGTGTCGCCGGGCCGTTCCCGAAGAATACGTTGCTACTTGACCTCGACGCTGCCTCCGACCTCCTCGATCTTCGTCTTGATCTCTTCGGCCTCGTCCTTCGACACGCCTTCCTTGACGTTCTTGGGCGCCCCGTCCACGAGGTCCTTGGCCTCCTTCAGGCCCAGGCCCGTGATCTCCCGGACCACCTTGATGACCTGGATCTTCTTCTCGCCGGAACTGGTCAGCACCGCATCGAACTCGGTCTTCTCCTCGACTTCAGCGGCCGCCGCCGGCGCCGCGGCCATGGCCACCGGAGCCGCCGCGCTCACCCCGAGCTCCTCCTCCAACTCCTTGACCAGACTCGCGGCCTCCATCAAAGACATGTTCTTGATGAAGTCCTTGACTTGCTCCCGATTCACTTCCATTGGTGCGCTCCCCCTTCTACTGTCTTTGTCTGCGGTTTTCTGGAAACCCCATTGCCGCCGTCGCGCCGCTAGCCCTGTCTCTCCTTGAGAGCGTCAAGGAGACGGACCAATTGGCTTCCCGGCTCCTGGATCGTGCGCAACAGCCGGCTCGCCGGAGCCTGCATCAACGACAGCAACTGCGCTTGCAGCTCCGGCAGGCTCGGCAGCGCGGCCAAACCCTTGACTTGCGCCGGCTCGAGCAGGGTCCCGTCGAGGACCGCGCCCTTGATGGTCAGCGCCTCGTTCTCCTCGGCAAACTTGACCAGCGCCTTCGACAGACCGACCGGGTCGTCGTAGGCGAACACCCAGCCGTTGGGGCCGGTCAGGAAGTCTTCGAGTGCCTGGTACGCCGTGTCCCGGATAGCCAGCCGCACCAGGTTGTTCTTGGCGACCTTGTACTCTCCGGCCACCTCCCGGACGTCGCTCCGGAGCTGCATCATCTTGCCCACCGACAAGCCACGATAGTCGGTCACCACCGCCATGGTGGCACTCCTGAACTTCTCCTGAAACGCGTCGACGACTGCCGTCTTTTCCTCTCGAGCCACGCTGTTCTCCAATCGCCGCTACACTAGTGTGGTGTCTGGTTAATTCGCAGCATAATCTGCGGGTCTTTTTC
>JAJDXX010000078.1 GCA_022823055.1 Candidatus Binatia bacterium
GCGCCAGGCGGGCCTCGGCCACCTTGTGGTCATAGATGGAACGGATGTAGTCCGTCTGGGCGCGGGTGTTGATGACCTGGGCTTCAGTGATCTCGATGATGGAGCCGACGCCCACCTGGTAACGGCCGTTGGCCAGGTCGAGGTTTTCCTTGGCCGACCGGGTCTGCGCCTCGTTGGCCTTGATCCGTTCGCCCGCCTCCACCAGGTTCAGAAAGCTCTCCTCCACTTCCAGGGCGATGCGCTGCCGCAACTCCTCCAGTTGCGCCCTGACCACCGCGTAATCGCTGACCGCGCGCTCGATCTCGGGCTTGAGGGTCAACCCGGCGAACAGGGGAAACTCCAGGGTCAACGAAGAGTTGACGACGTTCTCGTCATTGTGCCAGCGGCGGCCGTATTGCCCGTCCACGCGCACGCGCGGCATGCGTCCCAGCTTGACCACGTCGATGGCCTCCTGCTGGGCCTTCAGGCGCGACTGGACCTCCATGATCTCCCCGCGCGATTCCAGCGCCGTCTTCACCGCCTCGTCCAGTGACAGGGTCGGCGCCTGGACGTTGACTTCGGACGCCACCTGCCGCTCCGCGAACCGTGTGACGCCCATCGCGCTCTTGAGGCGCGCCCACGCGATCCTGACGCCGTTCTGGGCTCCGATGAGTCCGGCCTGGGCC
Source organism: Candidatus Binatia bacterium (assembly GCA_022823055.1). Taxonomy (GTDB): domain Bacteria; phylum Desulfobacterota; class Binatia; order UBA9968; family JAJDTQ01; genus JAJDTQ01. Next base: position 666 of record JAJDXX010000078.1, read on the forward strand.
GCGAAAAGGCTCGCCTCGGCACGCGCCACATCGATCTTGGGACGCGTGCCCACGTCGAAGAAGCCCCGGGCCTGGCGCACCAGGGTCTCGCGGTCCTTGACCGTGTCCTGCTCCACCCGCACCAGCGCCTCGGCCCGCAGGTAGTCGAAGAAGGCCCTGCGCACGTTCAAGACGATGTCCTCCACCGAGGTGCGCTCGGAGAACCGGCGGGCTTCCAGCGTTTCCTGTTCCCGCCGGACCGTGCCCTCCCGCCGGCCGAAGTCGCTCACGAGCCAGTTCACCTGGCCGGTGGTGCTGAAGAGGTTATCTTCCGCGTTGGGGCCTTCCACCGTGGGCCTGTTCTCGTAGGAGCCGCGCACGCCCGCCGTGGGGTAGTACGCGGCCTCGGCGCGCTTCAGCACGGCCTCCTGCACCCGGACCCGTTGGTTGGCCGCGCGGATTGCCGGATGGTTCTTGCGGGCGACGCTTTCCGCCTCTTGCAACGTGAGCGCCGGCGGCGGCGATTCTTGACCCAGGGCGGCGTGCGCCGTCGACATGAGAACGAACGCCCCAATCGCCAGTGCCGTGATGGAGTCCTTGCGGCGTCCCATAGCGACCTCCTTGCGGCGCGTCCCTCCGCGCCGATGCTTCATTTCCAATCGAGCCAACGCCATCTCTTATATCAGCCTCCGCCCCTTCGACAAGAGGACGGCACCGTCCCACCGGACCGTCTATCGCCCATTTCGCCGGGAAACGGATATTCCCCGGTGCCAGGAGAAAAAGCAAACCGGAAATTACGCAAATCGCGTACCACGGAGACGGCCCCGCGCCTGCCGCCGGTGTGCGATGGGCCCGGGCTCCCGAGGGGAGGTCTCGACGTTGGTGTCGTGTACGCGATGTCTGATAGATTCGTGCCTGGTTCATTGGACTCACTGGTTGACAAGATCGCGCTGGTCACCGGCGCGGGAAGCGGCATCGGCCGGGGCGTGGCCTTGGCACTGGCACGAGAGGGGTGCCGGCTGGTGCTGGCGGGGCGACGCCCGGGGCCCCTGGAGCGGGTGGCAGCCGAGGTGCGCGCGCACGAACGCGACGCCATTCCGGTGGCGTGTGACGTCGGTTCCCCGACGGACGTCGACGCCCTCGGGAAGAGCGCGCGGCGGGCGGGAGTCGTGCAGATCCTCGTCAACAGCGCCGGCATCGCTCCGGCGGCGAGCTTCCTGGAAATGGAGGACTCGCTCCTGGAAGAGGTGCTGCGGGTGAATTTCATGGGCACCTACTACTGCTGCAAGCGCTTCCTGGAGCCCATGATCGAGGCCGGGTGGGGGCGCATCATCAACATCGCGTCGACCACCGCCAAGACCGCGTATCCCCACACCGCCGCATACACCGCGTCCAAGCACGCGGTGCTGGGGCTGACGCGGGTCATGGCCCTGGAAACGGCGCGGAAGGGCGTGACCGTGAACGCCATCTGCCCGGGCTACGCGGACACGGACCTCACGCGCGACAACGCCCGGCGCATGGCCGCGCGCATCGGCGGGAGCGCGCCGGCGGTGCTGGAACGGTTCGCCGGGACATCGCCGCAAGGGCGGTTGATCGCCCCGGAAGAGGTGGCGGACCTGGCGGTGCTGCTGGCGAGCCCGGCCGGCGACGCGGTCACCGGACAGGGTATCAACGTCGACGGCGGCGCCTTCATGGGCTAACGCGGGCCGGGACAGGACGGTAGCATGACATACGACAGTTTCGACTATGCTCTCGACGACGGCGTGGCCACTGTCCGTCTCAACAATCCGGCTCAACTCAACGCCCTTACTTTCCATACGTACGAAGAGTTGGCCGCGCTCACCGGCTCGCTGGCGGACGACCCGCGCGTGCACGTGCTGGTCCTGACCGGCGCCGGCAAGGGCTTCTGCTCCGGCGGCAGCGTCGACGACATCATCGGCGAACTGCTCAAGCTTGACGGCGCCGGGCTCTACCGTTTCACACGGCTGACCTGTGACGTGGTGCGCAACATGCGCCGCCTGGAAAAGCCCATCATCGCCGCGGTCAACGGCGTGGCCGCCGGTGCCGGCGCGGCCCTCGTCCTGGCGAGCGACTTCCGGCTCCTTTCGGACCGGGCCAGCCTGTCGTTCCTGTTCGTCAAGGTGGGCCTGTCCGGGTCGGACATGGGCGCCATCCACCTGCTGCCGCGCATCGTGGGCCTGGGGCGCGCCATGGAGCTGCTGTCCCTGGGCGACCGCGTGGATGCCGCGGAGGCGTACCGCATCGGCCTGGCCAACAGGGTGGTGCCGCATGACGACCTGATCCCGGAGGCTCGGCGCCTGGCCCGAAGGTTGCAGGAGGGGCCGCGTTACGCCATCGGGGTGACCAAGAAGTTGCTGGACCTGGAAGCGGGGATGAGCCTTGACGCGGCCCTGGAGATGGAGGCCATGACCCAGGCCCATTGCATGCAGACGGCCGACTTCCACGAGGGGTTCCGCGCATTCATGGCGCGGGAGACACCGCGGTTCAACCAGGGAGACGAGGACTAGTGTCGCTGCCCGCGCCGCAGCTTCGACTGCACCGCACAATGGCCGCGTGGGCGCAGGACGAACTGGGCGGCATCGATGCGGCCGCCGGCGACGAGGCGGCGCTGGCGGTTTTCCGGACGCTCGCCCGCCGTGGAGTCTTCCGCTACGTGACGCCGCGCGGGTCCGGCGGCGCGCGCCGGAGCGTCCAGGCGCGCGACCTGTGCGTCATCCGCGAGGCGTTGGCGGCCGTGTCCCCACTGGCGGATACCCTGTTCGCCGTACAGGCCCTGGCCGCCTACCCATTGGCGGCGGCCGGGACGCCGGCCCAGCGGCAGGCGTATCTGCCGCGGCTGGCGGCGGGCACGGATGTCGGCGCCTTTGCGCTCACCGAGCCGGATGCGGGCTCGGACCCGGGCTCGGCCAGACTGCGGGCCCGCCGCCGCGGCGGGTTCTACGTACTCGACGGCGTCAAGAGTCTCATCTCCAACGCCGGCCTGGCTCAACTCTACATCGTCTTCGGCAGGACCCACGCGGCACGCGGAGGGAAGGGCCTCAGCGCGTTCGTGGTGGAGGCCGATACGCCGGGAGTGGCGGTGACGGAGCGCGTCGCCCTGATCTCGCCGCATCCCATCGGCACCGTGTCCTTCGCCCGCTGCCGCATTCCCGAGAGCCAGCTCCTTGGTGAGCCCGGCAAGGGCCTGGAAATCGCCCTGACGACCCTGGAGGCGCTTCGCTGCAGCGTCGGCGCCGCCGCCTGCGGCATGGCCACCCGAGCGCTGACCGAGGCCCTGCGCCACGCCCGTGAACGGCGCCAGTTCGGCCGTCCCCTGGCGCGCTTCCAGGCCATCCGGTTCAAGATCGCGGACATGGCCACCGAGCTGGAGGCGGCGCGTCTGCTGGTCTACCAGGCGGCCCGTGCCCATGATGAAGGCGCCGCCGACCTGGCGCGTATATCCTCCATGGCCAAGCTGTTCGCCACGGAGGCGGCCCAGCGCATCGTGGACGAATCCCTGCAGATCCACGGCGGACGCGGCCTGGTGGAGGGCAGCATCATGGAACGGCTGTACCGCGACATCCGGGCGCTGCGCATCTACGAAGGGACGTCCGAGATCCAGCGGCTGATCATTGCGCGGGAAGTGCTCGGGAGGGCATAATAGTCGGGTTCGAGGGGTCGCCCCTCTGGAGGAACCATGGATTTCGACCTCTCGGAGGAATTGCTTGCGGTCAGGGAACTGGGGCGCGAATTCGCGGAAAAGGAGATCGCCCCCACCGCGGCCGCGGACGATCGTGACCACCGCTTTCGCCGGGACATCTTCGAGAAGATGGGGCAGTTGGGGTTCTTCGGCTGCGTGGTTCCGGAGAGTTGCGGGGGCTCGGGCTTGGGCTATCTGGCCATGGTGCTTCTCACCGAGGAGATCGCGCGGGTGCACAGCTCGGTGCGGGTGCACATCAACACCCAGCTCGCCCCCGCGGTGACGCTGGCCCGGTTCGGCACCGAGGAACAGAAGCACCGCTGGGTCCCGGGCTTGGTGGACGGATCGCGGGTGGGCTGTTTCGCTATCACCGAGCCCGATTCCGGCTCGGACGTCGCCTCCATGTCCACCCGGGCCAAGCGCACGGATGACGGCTATGTGCTCAGCGGCACCAAGACCTGGATCTCCAACGCACCTGTCGCCGACTGGGGGCTGGTCTACGCCGCGACGGATCGGGACGCGCGGCACCGCGGCCTTTCCGCCTTCATGGTGGAGCTGGACGGCGCCGGGGTCCGGCGCGCCACCCTGGACAAGATGGGGGCGCTGGCCTCGCCCACGGGAACTCTGGAGTTCGACGACGTGCGGGTACCGGCCGATCAGCGCATCGGCGCCGAGGGCCAGGGCTTCGCCATGTGCATGTGGCAGCTCAACCAGACGCGCCTGAGTTGCGCCGCCGGAGCCCTCGGCGTAGCGCGCGCGGCGCGCGAGGCGGCGGTCGCCTATGCCAACCAGCGTCAGCAGTTCGGCCAGCCCATCGGCCGTTTCCAGATGATCCAGGACAGCCTCGCGCAGATGATCGTGGAGGAAGAGGCGGCGCGCCTGCTGGTGTACCGGGCGGCCCACTTGGCTGACCGCGGGCAGCCCAACAACGTGGAAGTGTCCATGGCGAAATACGCCGCGGCCGAGGCCGCCGCGCACGCCGCCGACGGCGCGTTCAAGATCCTGGGCGCGTACGGATACTCGACGGAGTTCCCGGTGGAACGCTACCTGCGCGACGCCAGGTCGTACCAGATCGTGGAGGGTTCCTCGAACATCCACAAGCTGATCATCGCCCAGGACGCCCTGGGTTACCGGAGGGCGAATCGTGGGCTGGACTAGTGTGCGATAACCCGCTCATGCGCTTGACGCTCCACCGCGATTGGACCTATTGTTTCGGTTTTCTGGCAGGGTTATTATAAGAACAGCGACTCTCACGTGATCGATCCTGTTCCCACCTCCGCTACGCCTCTTCGGTCCCCGGGTAGACCCCGCATCGGGCGGTGGCGCCGGCACGCCCTGGCCATTGCCGCCGTCACACTGGCCGTGGGGTTCGCGGCACAGGCCGGCAACACGTTTGAACTCGCCCAGAAAACGGCTCCGGACGCAACCACCCTCCGCGAACAACGCATCACCAAGCTCGCCGGCGGCGGCGACACTCTGCCCAGACTGTTGACGGACCTCGGCGTACCCGAGGAGGCGCGCTATCGCTGGCATTTCGCGGTGGCGAAGGAACTGGGCGTGAACAACGTTCTGAAGGAAGGGGACACGATCCACTTCTACTTCACTTCCTCCTGGGGTTCGTCGGATCTCGGAAGGTTGACCGCCCTGCGCATTGAGCGACCCGGTCTGGGACTCGTGTCCTGGGAGTACAAGGGCGGCGAACTCGTCTACCAGAGGGAAAAGGACCCGCGCCCGATGGTGGCCGCGCCCGAGCCGCCTTCGCCGGACGAAAAGCCCGCCGAACACGCCACGGCACAAACCTCGCCCAAGCCGGAAGCCGAGCCGGCCCGGGCTGCGTCACCGGCCACTGCATCCACGGCCGGCGAGCATGCCGTGAAGCCGGTGCCCCATGTGCTGCGCAAGGGCCAGACCCTCGGCCACGTGCTGCGGCGCCATGGAGTTTCCCCGACCGCGCAGCAGCCTTGGATCAAGGCCATCGGCAAGCAGTACCCGCTGAAAAGGTTGTATCCGGGCCGCAAGATCGTTCTCTACTTCGTCGCGGCGGCTTCCGGCGACGGCGGCGGACGAGCCTTGCGGGCCTTGCAGATCGAATCGCGAAAAGGCGACCTGCTGACGTGGCAATGGGCAGACGGGCGAATCGTCTACCGCGGCAGGAATCACCGGATCGTGCCGGACGACCTCGTGGCGGCGCCAAAGCCCGCCGTGAAAACCAAGCCCGCCACGGTGCCCAAACGGACGGCCGCAACCCAACCGGCCGCCTCCGAATCACCCGCGTCCGCGTCCGAACCGTCCCCGCCCATCCGGTCGTTCGAGCCCTTGGACAAGGTGAGCCACACCGTCCGCAGGGGCCAGACCCTTGGGCGGATTTTCAGGCGTCTCGGGATTTCCGGCAAGGAAGCCGAAGAGTGGTTCGAGTCCGTCGACCGGCAGTATCCCGTCACCCGTCTCAAGCCGGGTCAGCGGCTGCACCTGTATTTCGAAGCGGCTTCCGCGAGACGCCGCGGCGCCGGACTGAAAGCCATCGAGCTGGAGGTGAAGAAGGGGCGCACCCTGAGTTGGGAACGGGTCGGAAAAGTGGTCCGGTTCGGCAGGGGACGGGTACCAGAGCCCGGGCGAGGGAGCCCGACAGGGGTGCCTTCCGTCGCCAACGGAGCGGACCCTCCTCCACGCGAAGACGCCTTCCTGTCGGAATATGCACTGGCCCGGATCAAGCAGCGGAACGGCTTGCTGGAGTACGTCCCGCCATCCGACGACAAATCCAACGGCAGCCTGCCTCCACCTTCGCTGAAAAACACGGAGCAGGTGACGCACAAACTGAAAAAGGGCGAACACCTGTGGGGCGTGCTGCGGCGCTATGAAGACGACGAGCGGGAACGCGGCCTGTGGCTCACGAGCCTCAGCCGGCACCGGGCCGTGCGCCGGCTGCGGACCGGCAGCGACATCAACTTCTACTTCAAAACGCCCGGCAACGGCGCGCATGGGTCCAATGGAAGCGGGAATCACACATCCAACGGAAACGGGACGGGACACCTCCAGGCCCTCCAGATCGCGCTTCGCGCCGACCTGCGCCTGACTTGGTACCGCAACGACGACGGTATCCGGTTCTACAAGGACGAAGTCCCCTACCAGCAGGAAGTGCGGGCCATCAGCGGGGTGATCCGCAACGGGTCGCTCTACCAACAGGCCCAGAAGGCGGGCGCGGACCTGACCGTCATCTCCCGCATGGTGGACATCCTCGGGTGGGACGTCAACTTCCAGAGAGATATTCAGCCGGGCGACAGCTACCGCGTGCTCTACCGCAGAAAGTACCGCGCCGGCCACCCCGAAGCCGATCGAATCAAGATACTGGCCGCGGAAGTCGTCAACGCGGGGCGCACGCATACAGCCGCCTACTTCGAGGACGCGGATGGCAAGGGACATTACTACGATGCCAACGGGCGCTCGGTGTCGCGGTCCTTTCTACGCTATCCGGTCGAGTTCAGGCGCATCAGCTCGCGTTTCTCGGCGAGCCGCTTCCATCCCGTGCTCAAGGTGCGGCGGCCGCATTACGGCGTAGACTTCGCCGCGCGAACCGGCACCCCGATCCGGGCCGCGGCCGACGGCCGCATCACCTACAGGGGCTGGAAAGGGGGCTACGGACGGCTTGTGGAGATCAGTCACGGCGGCGCGATGAAGACGCGTTACGCGCACTTGAGGCGTTACGGACCCGGCATCCGGCGCGGCGTGTCCGTGCAGAAAGGGCAGACCATCGGATACGTGGGTTGTTCCGGGCTGTGCACCGGTCCGCACCTGCATTACGAGATGTGGCAGGACAACCGGTACGTGGACCCGTTGCGCGCCAACATCCCCGTGGAACGCCAACTCGACCCCCTGTTGCTTGAAATCTTCAAGGGTACCAGGCATCTCTTCTTCGAGCGTCTCGAAAACGGACACAAGAACGCGACGGCGCCCTCACCGCGACCTTCATGAGCACGGCGGCTAAAGAAACCTCTCCGCCCGCCGAAAAAGATAGTGTAGGGACCTTGCGCGCGTTCGTTGGCGTCCCCGTGGGGGCGGCGGTAGTCCGGGTCTGGACCACCGTGCGACCCGGTTTCGAGGGCGGTTCGGTTCGCTGGGTGCCGGAAGAAAACCTGCACCTGACGCTGAAGTTCCTGGGCAACATTGAAGAAGCGCGTGTTGCCGCCATCGGCTCGGCCGTGCGGGAAGCCCTGTCCGACACCGAGAGTTTCGTGGCCACGGCGCGCGGTCTGGGCGTCTTCCCGGATGCCGCCCGCCCGCGCGTCCTGTGGATCGGGCTGGACGCACCGGCACTGACGGCGTTGGCCCGCGGCGTGGACCGGGCGTTGGCGCCTTTCGGCGTCGAGCCGTCGGCGACCCCGTTCCGGCCGCACGTGACCGTAGGACGCTGGCGGCCCCGCGCGCCGCGGGATCCGCGTTTGCGCCCGGTGCTGGCGCGCTGGCGCGACCATGAATTCGGACGGTTCCGGGTTGACGAGGTGACGCTCTTCCGCAGCACGCTCCGGCCGGGCGGCGCCATCTACTCTCCGCTGGAGGTCTTCCCGCTGAAGCCCGGCGGAAACCGTTCGGCCAGGGAAAACAGTCGGACCGGCTAGACCAAGTTTCACAAACCGATCGAGGAGAACCATGGACGCAAACAAGGAAAAGGCCATCGAGCTGGCGGTGAGTCAAATCGAGAGGCAGTTCGGCAAAGGGGCGATCATGAAGCTGGGGGAGGGCGCACAGCCGCGCGACATCCCGACCATCTCCACCGGCTCCATCGGCCTCGACATCGCCCTCGGCGTCGGCGGCGTGCCGCGCGGCCGGGTGGTGGAGATCTACGGCCCCGAGTCTTCCGGCAAGACCACCCTGGCGCTGCACGTCCTCGCCGAGGCGCAGCGGCAGGGTGGCATGGTCGCGTTCGTGGACGCCGAGCACGCCCTTGACCTGGGTTATGCGCAGAAGCTCGGCGTCAAGACCGACGAGTTGCTGATCTCGCAGCCCGACCACGGCGAGCAGGCCCTGGAGATCGCCGAGACGCTGGTGCGCAGCGGCGCCATCGACGTGCTCGTCATCGACTCGGTGGCGGCGCTGGTGCCGCGGGCCGAGATCGAGGGCGAGATGGGCGATTCGCACATGGGCCTCCAGGCCCGGCTCATGTCCCAGGCGCTGCGCAAGCTCACCGGCACCATCTCCCGCTCCCACTCCGTGGTGATCTTCATCAACCAGATCCGCATGAAGATCGGCGTCATGTTCGGCAACCCCGAGACCACCACCGGCGGCAACGCGCTCAAGTTCTACTCCTCGCTGCGCATGGAGATTCGCCGCACCGGCGCGCTCAAGGACGCGGATTCGGTCATCGGCGGACGCACGCGCGTGAAGGTGGTGAAGAACAAGATGGCGCCGCCTTTCCGCGAGGCGGAGTTCGACATCCTCTACGGCACCGGCATCTCCCGGGAAGGGGAGCTGGTGGACATCGGCGCCGACATGGGCATCCTCGCCAAGAGCGGCGCCTGGTACTCGTTCGAGGGCGACCGCATCGGCCAGGGGCGGGAGAACGTCAAGCAGTTCCTGCGCGAGCACACGGACATCGCCGACCAGTTGGCCGAGCTGATACGCGCCAAGGCAGGGCTCAAGCGCCCCGCGCAGGAGGCCGCCAACGGCGCCGAATGACCATGGGGTGGGCATGCCCGGAACCCCCGCCACGCGGCGTTTGACATTGCCTTCGCGCGCGCGGGAATGCTATCAAAAGGCGTCATGACGTCCGGCAAAGCGATTCGCGACAGCTTCCTCGACTTCTTCAAGGACAAGACCCACACGGTGGTTCAGAGCTCGTCTCTGGTGCCGCAACAGGACCCCACCCTGCTCTTCACCAACGCGGGGATGGTCCAGTTCAAGAACATCTTCCTGGGGGTGGAGCGGCCCGCGTTCAAGCGCGCCGCCAGCGCCCAGAAGTGCCTGCGCATCAGCGGCAAGCACAACGACCTGGAGGCGGTGGGCCGGGACACCTACCACCACACCTTCTTCGAAATGCTCGGCAACTGGTCCTTCGGCGACTACTACAAGGAGGAGGCCATCGACTGGGCCTGGGACCTGCTGACCCGCGAATGGGGGCTGCCCAAGGACAGGCTCTACGCCACGGTGTTCCGCGACGACGACGAGGCGGAAGCCCTGTGGCACCGCATCAGCGGCCTGCCGCCGGAGCGCGTGCAGCGTTTCGACGAGAAGGACAACTTCTGGGAGATGGGCGATACCGGACCGTGCGGGCCGTGCAGCGAGATCCACCTGGACCGGGGCCCCGAGGCCTGCGACCTTATGGACGAGGCCGGACACGTGTGCGCCGTGAACGCCGGCTGCGCGCGCTACATCGAGCTGTGGAACCTGGTGTTCATCCAGTACAACCGGGACGCCGCCGGCGAGCTGCACGAACTGCCGGCCAAGCACGTGGACACGGGCATGGGGCTCGAGCGCATCACGGCGGTGCTCCAGGGCGTCTTCTCCAACTACGACGTGGACCTGTTCCGCGACATCATCAGCGCCACCGAGGAACTGGCGGGCAAGGCGTACGGCGACAGCGCCGAGGGGGACATCTCCTTCCGCGTCATCGCCGACCACGCCCGCGCGGTCAGCTCCCTCATCGCCGACGGCGTGCTGCCGAGCAACGACGGCCGCGGCTATGTGCTTCGCCGGCTGCTCCGGCGGGCGGCGCGCCACGGGCGCCTGCTGGGCTTCGAGGAACCGTTCCTGTTCCGTCTGGTGGAACCCGTGGCCGGGGTCCTCGGTCAAGCGTACCCCGAGTTGCGCACCGAAGCGGAACGCATCGCGGGGACTATCAGGGCCGAGGAAGGGCGCTTCGCGGAGACCCTGGACAAGGGACTGGTGCTGTTGGAGGACTCGCTGGCCGAACTGCGCAAGTCCGGCGGGAAATCGCTGTCCGGGGAGGTGGCCTTCCGCTTGTACGACACCTACGGATTCCCCGTCGACCTCACCGAGGACATCCTGCGGGGCGAAGGCATTACCGTCGACCACGAAGGTTTCGAGCGGCTGATGGAGGAGCAGCGGACGCGGGGGCGGGCCGCCCGGGACACCGCCGCCCACGGCGACAGCCTGAACGTCACCGACGGGCTCCCCTCCAGCCGGTTCCTTGGCTACGATCGCCTGGAACACGAGTCGCGTGTGACCGGCCTCTTTCGCGGCGACGCGCCGACGGAGGAGGCGCACGAGGGCGACGAGGTGGGGATCATCGTTGCCGAGACCCCGTTCTACGCGGAGTCCGGCGGGCAGGTGGGGGACCGGGGCGTCATCCGCACGGCTCGGGGCGACACCGTCGAAGTGCTGGACACGTGGCACCCGACGCCTGGGGTGTCGGTGCATCGGGGCAAGGTCGTCAGCGGCCGGGTGGCGGCCGGCGACGAGGTGGAACTGGCGGTGGACGGCGCGCGGCGCGAGCGCGCCATGCTCAACCACTCCGCCACCCACATCCTGCACGCGGTGCTGCGCGAGCATCTCGGCGCGAACGTGCGCCAGGCGGGCTCGCTGGTGGCGCCCGACCGGCTGCGCTTCGACTTCACCCATGACGGTCCCGTGGACCCGGAAATACTCGAGCGCATCGAACGCGAAGTGAACGAGCGCGTGCGGGAGAACGGCGGCGTCTCCACCGAGGAGATGGACTACGACGACGCCATCCGCGCCGGCGCCATGGCCTTCTTCGGCGACAAGTACGGCGACCGCGTGCGTGTGGTGCGCATCGGCGACTTCTCCACCGAGCTGTGCGGCGGCACCCACATCCACCAAGCCGGCGACATCGGACTCTTCCGGCTGAGCTCCGAGGGCGGCGTGTCCGCTGGCGTGCGGCGCATCGAGGCCGTCACCGGCGCCACGGCCTTCGACATCATGCGCGCCTACGACGCGGTCCTGGCCGAGGTCACCGGACTGCTGCGCAGCACCAACGAGGACGCCGTGGAGAAGGTGCGGCGCTTGCTGGAGCGGCAGAAGGAACTGGAACGGCAGGTAGCCGAGTTGAAGGGGCAGCTCGGCCAGAACCGGGTCCCCGATCTGCTCGCCAAGGCCCGGAAGAACGCCGCGGGCGCGAGCTTCATCATCGAGAAGGTCGACGGGATGGACGCCAAACAGCTCCGGGAGACCGTGGACCAGATCCGGCAGCAAATGCCGGACGCCTTCGTATTCCTGGCATGCCCCGGCGAGAAGAACGTGATGCTGGCTGCCGGCGCCGGAAGCCAACTCGACGGACGCTACCACGCCGGGAACATCATCAAGCAGGTGGCGCCCACCGTGGGCGGAGGGGGCGGCGGCCGCGCGGACTTCGCCCAAGCGGGCGGGAAGCAGCCGCAGAAAACCGATGAGGCGCTGCGTCTGGCCCGGGAAATCGTGTCCGGTATTTCTTGATCGGCTTTCTGGATGAACGTCGTCACCTTCACACGACCAGACTTCGACAACCGCTCCCGGCGCCGGGAGATCCTTGTGCCGTTCATGGGAGGCACTTAGTGAGTCAAGCCACTGTCGAGAGCATGCTGACAGTGCCGCACCTGGCGTTCAACGACCCGCGGCTCTTCCGGGAGCTTCTGGGCAACCAGGACGAGCACCTGAAGATCGTGCAGCGAGCGCTGGGCGTAAAGTTCCGGGTGCGCGGCACCGAGATGGAGATCGCCGGCGACCCGCCCGACGCGGAGCTGGCGCAGGAGGTCATGCGCCAGCTCTACGGGCTGCTGGAGCAAGGCTACCCCGTGTACGGCAGCGACGTGGACTACGCCATCCGCATCCTCAGCAGCAACGCCAGGGCCAAGCTTCAGGAGATCTTTCTCGACACCATCTACATCTCGTCGCACAAGCGCACCATCACCCCCAAGAGCGTCGCGCAAAAAGCCTACATTGACGCCATCCGGCGCCACGACATCGTCTTCGGCATCGGCCCGGCCGGAACCGGCAAGACCTACCTGGCCATGGCCATGGCCGTGTCCGAGCTGATGAAGAACAACTACGCGCGCATCATCCTCACGCGTCCGGCGGTGGAGGCCGGGGAAAGGCTCGGCTTCCTGCCCGGCGACCTCGCGGAGAAGGTGAACCCCTATCTGCGGCCGCTGTACGACGCCATGCACGACATGGTGGACTTCGACAAGGCGCGGCGCCTGCTGGAGCGGGGCAGCATCGAGGTTGCGCCCCTGGCGTTCATGCGCGGCCGCACCCTCAACGACTCCTTCGTCATCCTCGACGAGGGGCAGAACACCACCCCCGAGCAGATGAAGATGTTCCTCACCCGGCTGGGCTACGGCTCCAAGGCAGTCATCACCGGCGACGTCACCCAGATCGACCTGCCCGCCGGCCGCCTCTCAGGCCTCAAGGAGGCCTGGCGCATCCTGCGCGGAGTGGAGGGAATCCGCTTCATCACCTTCACCGAGAAGGACGTGGCCCGGCACCGCCTGGTGCAGGACATCATCACCGCGTACGAGCGCGACGCCGGTGACGCGTAAGGCTACCGGCGACAAACTTGCCGGCGCCCTCGCGGCCGTCGACCGAACGGCCGGCCACCCACGGGAGCGTGCCACCGTGGAACGCCATGCCTGAGGGCACCGTTACCGTCGACATCGTGCGCCGGGGGCCGGCGAGGCGCGTCCCGATACGCGGCTTCAAGGCCAAGGCGCGCCGCATCCTGCGGCTGCTGGACCAGGACGACTGCGAACTGAGCGTGGCACTGGTGGGCGACGGCGAGATCCGCGACCTCAACGGGCGCTACCGCTCGCGCGACGAGCCCACCGACGTGCTCTCCTTCCCCGTGGACGAGCGGTTGCCCTCCGGCCCCCGGCTCATCGGCGATGTCATCATCTCGGTAGAGAAGGCCGCCCGCCAGGCGCGGCAGCGCCGCCGCTCCCTCGAAGACGAGCTGGAAGTGCTGCTCATCCACGGCATCCTGCACAACCTGGGCTACGACCACGAACGCTCCCCCGACGACGAACGCGAGATGCGCGCCCTGGAGCGCCGCCTGCGCCGGGAGTTGAAGGCCGGCACACCCCTCTACCGTCGTTCCCGCGGAACAGGCTGTGCCAAGACTCCCGAGGCAACAACGTACCGGTTACGTCATTCCCGCGGAAGCGGGAATCCAGGGGTGGAGAGGGGTTGAAACGGCGCATTCCCCGCCTTGCCCCGCCTGGATTCCCGCTTCCGCGGGAATGACGATTCGAGGGGTCTCTGCCTCGTGAGTTCGACACAACCCGGGAAGCGGGAATGACGTATTCGTGGCGTCTCCGTCTCACGAGTTCTCACAGCCCGGCAAGCGGGAGTCGAGGAACTGCGTTTTTGTCGTTCACGCCACATCCGCTATATTGAGTACCATCACCGTCCAACGGACTATGCGCAACCAACGGTTGCAGGAGCCCACCATGTTTGACGAAGCACGCGAACAACTGACCCAGCTCGAAGACAAGCTAAGCCTGCTGCGGAGGCGCCTTTGACGTCGAGGCCAAGCAGAAGCGCATCGACGAGTTGGTAACCCTCACCGCAAAGCCCGACTTCTGGAACGACGCCGACAAGGCCCAGGAGGTCCTCAAGGAACAGTCCCTGCTGCGCGAAGCCGTGGACGACTACGGCAAGTGCCAGTCCGGCATCGAGGAGGCGCGCCTCTTCCTGGAGCTGGCCGAGGAAGAGAACGACGCCGAGGCCCTGGAAGAGACCGAAACGCGCCTGCGCGAAGTTACCGACAGCCTGGCCGAGATGGAGCTGCGCCGGCTCCTGGGCGGCACCGACGACCGGCGCGACGCCATCGTCACCCTTCATCCCGGCGCCGGCGGCACCGAGTCCCAGGACTGGGCCGAGATGCTGCTGCGCATGTATCTCCGCTGGGGCGACCGGCGCGGCTACAAGGCCGAGATCATGGAGTACCAGCCGGGCGAAGAGGCTGGCCTCAAGCGCGTCACCTTCACCATCGCCGGCGACTACGCCTACGGCTACATGAAGTGCGAGGCCGGCATTCACCGGCTGGTGCGCATCTCCCCCTTCGACGCCAACTCCCGGCGCCATACCTCGTTCGCCTCGGTCTTCGTCTACCCCGAGATCGACGACACCATCGACGTGGACATCAACGAGGCCGACCTGCGCATCGACACCTACCGTGCCAGCGGCGCCGGCGGCCAGCACGTCAACAAGACCGACTCCGCGGTGCGCATCACCCACCTCCCCACCAACGTCGTCGTCGCCTGCCAGAACGAGCGCTCGCAGCACAAGAACAAGGCCATGGCCATGCGCATCCTGCGCTCCCGGCTCTACGAGCTCGAGGTGGAAAAGCAGCGCGAGGTGATGGACAGCTACGCCAAGGCCAAGAAGGACATCGCCTGGGGCAGCCAGATCCGCTCCTACGTCCTGCACCCCTACCGCATGGTCAAGGACCACCGCACCAACCTGGAAGTCGGCAACGCCGACGCCGTCCTCGACGGCGACATCGACAGGTTCATCCAGAGCTGTCTGATGGAGGGGGAGGAGGGTTGACGATGGACCCGGCGAAGATGCCTGGCGGAGCAAGCCGTCTCATGCCGATCGCAATAGCGGTCGTTTTTCTGGCGGCGCTGTGCGGCTGCGCCGGCGGCGGTGGCGGCGTTGGTGTTGGCGGCGTTGGTGTCAGCGGTGGTAGCGGCGGCGGTGGCGGGCCCTCCACCGGTCTGGGGACACCGACCGCGGCCGAAGTCGAGGACACGCTGAACAGACTGTCGCAAGAGGCCGGGCTTCCCGAACTGTCCAGCTTCGGCGGCGCCGTCGCGACTTGTGAGGCATTAGGTTGTCCCGTGCATGACGCGATTCACGTCGACCATCGGTCCACTGTTGATGGACCGCTCGATTTCTCGGGTTTCGATTTCCTCGAACGACGTCACGACGTGTCGCTGGCAACAAAATCGCACAGTTCAGGCAGGGGAAACCACTTCACCAACCACCGGACACTGGGCGGCTGGATGCGCCACGGCTTCTTCCTCGTCGAGGCGCTGCACAACGTCCGGTACGCCGATTTCAGCTACAGAACCTGGTACATGGGAAACACGCAACCCACGAACCCAGCCGTTTCGGTGAGCGGCACGTGGTCGGGGGCCATGGCCGGCGTCGTCACGTCATCTTCCGAGGATGATGGCGCCTTCGTCAGGGGAGACGCCACAGTAACGGTTTCCCATCCCGGTGGGTCCGGGGACGCACTGGTTGACGTCGCATTCGCAAGCATCACACGTGAAGACACGGGGGCGCGAATCGGAAACCTGACCTGGGAGAATCTGACATTGGAGAACGGGAACTTCGGCGTGGGCAACGTCCTGCACAACCACGGCCAGGGATACTTCGGCATGGACGGATTCCGTCCTTCACGAGGGAACAGCATCTTCGGCCAGTTCTACGGCCCCGACCACGAGGAAGTCGGCGGTCTGTTCCATCGAGACGGCCTCGCGGGCGCGTTCGGCGCGAATCGCAACGACTGATAGATGCGGCGCACCCTCAGAAAAGACCCTCTACCTGCCCCTGGGCGTTGATGTGGATGCTCTCGGCGGCGGGCGTCCTGGGCAGGCCCGGCATGGTCATCATGTCGCCGCAAATGGCCACCACGAACTCGGCGCCCGTGGACAGGCGCAACTCGCGCACCTGCACCTCGTGGCCCTCCGGGGCGCCCTTGAGGGCAGGGTCGGTGGAGAAACTGTACTGGGTCTTGGCCATGCACACCGGATAGTGGCCGTAGCCGCCGGCCTGCAGCGCCTTGAAGCGATTGCGCACCACCTGCGTCGCGGTGACCCCCTTGGCGTGGTAGATGCGCTTCGCCACCGTCTCGACCTTGTCCCACAGCGGCATGTCGTCGGGATACAGGGGGCGGAAGGCTGCCTCTCCGGCCTCCACGACCTCCACCACACGGTGCGCCAGCGCTTCGGTGCCGGCGCCGCCGTCGGCCCAGTGGGTGCACACCACGGCGTCGGCGTCCTGCGCAGTCGCCACGCCCACGACCGCCTGGAGCTCGGCGTCCGTGTCGGTGGGGAACCGGTTCACCGCCACCACCGCCGGCACCCCGAACTGCCGCACGTTGGCGAGATGGCGCGCCAGGTTGGCGCCGCCCGCCTGGACCGCAGCCACGTTCTCTTTTCCGAGATCGGCAAGCGCCACGCCGCCGTGCATCTTCAACGCCCGCGCCGTGGCCACCACCACCGCGGCGTCGGGTGCGAGGCCGGCCTTGCGGCACTTGATGTCGAAGAACTTCTCGGCGCCCAGGTCCGCGCCGAAACCCGCTTCGGTCACCACGTAGTCGGCGAGCTTGAGGCCGGCGCGGGTGGCGATGACCGAATTGCACCCGTGGGCGATGTTGGCGAACGGCCCGCCGTGGATGATGGCGGGATTGTTTTCCAGGGTCTGGACCAGGTTGGGGGCGAGAGCGTCCTTGAGCAGCACGGTCATGGCCCCGTCCGCCTTCAGGTCGCGGGCCGTGACCGGCTCCCGGGCGACGGTCTGCCCCACCACGACGTTGCCCAGGCGGCGCTGCAGGTCGGCCAGGTCCGCGGCCAGACAGAAGATCGCCATCACCTCGGAAGCGACCGTGATGTCGAAGCCGTCGCTGCGCGGGAACCCGTTGCCGAGCCCGCCCAGGGAACAGACGATCTCGCGCAGCGCGCGGTCGTTCATGTCCACCACGCGCCGCCAGGAGATGCGGCGGGCGTCCAGCCCCAGCGCATTGCCTTGGTGAATGTGGTTGTCGAGGAGTGCGGCCAGCAGGTTGTTGGCCGCGCCGATGGCGTGGAAGTCGCCGGTAAAGTGCAGGTTGATGTCCTCCATGGGCACCACCTGCGCGTATCCTCCACCCGCGGCCCCGCCTTTCATGCCGAAGCACGGCCCAAGGCTCGGCTCGCGGAGACAGACCACCGTCTCCTTGCCGATACGGTTCAGCCCATCGGCCAGACCCACCGACGTGGTGGTCTTGCCCTCGCCGGCCGGCGTCGGCGTGACCGCGGTGACGAGCACTAGTTTGCCATCGTCGCGGTCGGAGAGGGAACCGACGTAGGAGAGGTCGATCTTCGCCTTGGTGTGTCCGTAGGGCAGCAGCGCGTCCCGTGGAACCCCCAGGCGGTCGCCGATCTCCGCGATCGGCTTGAGCACCGATTCCCGTGCGATCTCGATGTCGCTCTCTGCCATGACCCCTCCCCCGGTTGCCGGTTCAGCTTCAGTGCCGGTAGCCTCGGAGCCGATCGTAACGCTCGATCTGTTCGGCGGTGAGCTCGCGGGTGCTCTTGATGTGTGCAAGCAGGTGGATGGCCTGGAGTTGTCCGCGCATGATTCCGAGATGCTCGGTCATACGGGTCGTTTCCGCGGCGGTAGGCCGTCCCGTGGCAAACAGGTTCGCAAGGTGCAACTCCGCCTGGAGTATGGCCTCACCCTTGGCGATGGCCCCGGTCTTCATTTCCGCGTGAATCGCCTCGATGCGTGCGATCTGTTCACGGGTGAGATCGAGGTCGGCCTTGAGATCGAGAAGGTGCCTCGGCCCGGGGAAACTGTTCAGCTCGGCCGGTCGAGCGAGGCCCATGCCTTCGCCGTTCCGCAACTCGCGCACTTCGTCAGGTGTGAGGGTTGCATACTCGGCGCTTTGGGTATGCGCATAAGGGGACGTCGTGTGATCATGCTGCGCCAACGCCCAGGTCGCTGTGAGGGCGAAGAGGCTGATACAGCCAAACAATCCAAACGTCGTTGTCGTAGTGGTCATCGTCGAGACTCCGTGGCTGCGCCTACGCTTCCACGCTGCTACTCATGGCCAGTGAACCCGGGGACACGGTCGGGTTGGTCAACAACGACCAACCATAGCGTTGATAGTGGGGAGAGCGGCGCGGTGATCCCTGTCGATCGCGGGAACAACGTCTCTGTGTAGGCTCCGTGTAGGTCTCGTCGCTCACGCGCCGCCCGGCGCCGGCAGTTTGGGATCGTGCACCAAACAACCGGCCGAGCGGCACGTGAGGCGATCCGGACGCCTGAGTAGCAGCGGGTCTCAACTAGTGCAGCGGCGAGAAGGACGCCGGCACGACGATCGAATTCTCCTGGTGAAGCAGCATCTCGCGGGTGGCGGGCGGCCAGTTGGGAAGCTGCATGGCCTCGGCGCGGAGCCGGCTCCGCTCGCCCATGTCCTTGTATGCCCAGATGTGCACCCACTGGTTGAGCGCGCCGTAGGTGGTGTACCAGGCGGCTGCCAGGGGCGAGATCTTGACCCGGTCCTCGATGCACTCCTGCCAGCGCTCGATCAGCGCCGGGATGGAACCCGGATGGACCGTGTAGGTGCGAATCTCGTAGATGTTGCCCAACTCGCGGGGCTCCAGCGGCGGAGAGAAGGGCGCCGCCTGGAAAACCTTGCTCTCCTGGGTCACCATGAACTCGCGTACCTTGGGTGGCCAGTGGCCGGTGGCCCGGGCCTCGGCGCCGATGCGGTCCTTCTCCTCGAAGCTGTCATAGGGCCAGATGTGGATGACCTGGTTCAGCGGCCCCACCTCCGAATGAAAGAATGCCCCCAGCGGGGAGATCTTGGCGCGGTGCTCCAGCCCTTCCTCGAAAGCCTTCTCGAAGTCCGGCGTCTTGCCGGGCTTGAGCGTATAGGTTCTCATCTCGATGATCATGTGTTTCCTCCTGAGATCTGCCAGTGAAGTCTGCCCCCTTTCTTTCCGTTTTGGCGGGCAAATGCAACACCTCGTAACCAACTGTGGGGTGGGATCTTCGATCGGCACCGGCACAAACGGGCGCGCTTCGCAAAGCCGCGCACGATGGAGCACTCGAAGGGTTTCAATAATTACCAATTCGTGGTACAATCTCGTGGTTAAGGAGGTGTGCGTTCATGCCACGCAACACATCAGTTTCTCTCGGGGACCACTTTATGGGATTCATCAACGAGCGGGTCGAGTCGGGTCGTTACAACTCGGCCAGCGATGTGGTGCGTGCCGGGCTACGACTGCTGGAAGAGCACGAAGTCAAGGTGGAGGCCCTCAGGGAAGCTCTCATTGAAGGCGAGCAATCCGGACCCGCCACGCCGTTCGACTTCGATGCATTCATCGCCCGCAAGAAAACGACTTGAATGGCATGTCGGGCTATGTGCTATTCCCGGCGGCCCAGACCGACCTCGAAAGCATCTGGGACTACACAGTCGCGCATTGGGGAGTGGCGCAGGCTGAACGCTACACGCGGAATATCCAGGCAGCGTGTGAGGCGTTGAGTAAGGGTGAGTTGGTCAGCCGATCGGCCGATGACATTCGCGAGGGATACCGGAAAGTTACGGTTGGATCGCACGTGGTGTTTTTCCGCGTACGATCGGACGTTGTGGAGATCATCCGAATTTTGCATCGGAGCATGGATGTGGGACGGCATCTGTAGCCTCACTTCTATTGGCTTGGGGTCAGCAGCCAAGTTCCAGTTGGAGAGAATATGAAGGATTCAAGCACAGGTAAAACTCGGTCGGTGCCCAATATCGCCAACGCTGTGAAGGAGATGGCCGCGCGCGGGACGGTGTAGCGGAGGACGCTCCGCTGGTCACAGGAAGAAATTGTATGCGCTAAATACGCGATTCTCCGGTTTCGGTGCGGGGGGCAGGCTCTCCGTGACGCGTGAGAATGTCCTCTATCCGCCCCACGCGGCCGGTAAGGTCGGTCACACGGTCCACCAGCCAGTTCAAACGACTCTTGACTTCGTCCAAGTCCCTGTCAATACGTGCGAAGTGCTTCTGTGCATCGGCCTTGTCCGACCAGCTTACCCGCCAGTTGAACAATCCGAGCGCCACCCCTACGCCCAAGATCGCGATCATCTCGTTGCTCATGGTTCCATCCCTTTCGCAACGCCAAGTCTACCCCAACGCACAACGGCCATCAACATTCTTGAACACTCAACTAACTTTCTGTCTCCCATAGAGACTAATCGGATGTCGGCAGAGGAACTTTAGTCAGCGTGTCGGGTTACGCTTCGCTAATCCGACCTACGCCGTTCCCGTTGGCTTCGAGATACTCCTGCAACGCCCTGGCCGTGTAGGACCGCTTCCCGTCCCGGGCTACCTTCGAGGGCGGGCCGCTGGCGACCACGCGGCCGCCCTTGTCGCCGCCTTCGGGGCCGAGGTCGACGAGGTAGTCGGCGTCCTTGATGATCTCCAGGTTGTGCTCGATAGTGATGACAGTGTTGCCGGCGTCGACGAGGCGGTGGAGGATGTCGATGAGCTTCTCGACGTCGGCGAAGTGGAGGCCGGTGGTGGGTTCGTCGAGGATGTAGAGGGTCTTGCCGCGAGACTCCTTGCCGAGCTCGTAGGCGAGCTTGATGCGCTGGGCCTCGCCGCCGGACAGGGTGTTGCTGGCCTGCCCCAGGGCGATGTAGCCCATGCCGATGTCGTCCAGCAGCTTGAGCGGGCGGTAGGCCTTGGGGAAGGGGCGGAAGAACTCCACGGCTTCCTCCACGGTCATCTGCAGCACCTCGGCGATGTTCTTGCCGTTGAACCGCACCGACAGGGTCTCCTCGTTGAAGCGCTGGCCGCCGCAGCCGTCGCAGTTCACGAACACGTCAGGCAGGAAGCTCATCTCCTTGCGGATCCGTCCCTGGCCGGCGCACTCGTCGCAGCGCCCGCCGCTCACGTTGAAGGAGAACCGGCTGGGGCTGTAGCCGCGCATGCGCGCCTCTGGATGGAGCGCGTAGATCCGGCGGATCTCGTCCAGGAAGCCGACGTAGGACGCGGGCACCGAGCGCGGGGTCTTGCCGATAGGGGTCTGGTCCACCTCCACGGCGCGCTCGATGACCTCCCAGCCCGCGATTCCTTCGTGTTGGCCCGGGCGGCCGGTGTTGTGACCCAGGCGCGTCTTGACGCCTTTGAACAGCACCTCCTTCACGAGCGTGCTCTTGCCCGAGCCGGATACGCCAGTGACGCAGGTCCACTTGCCCAGGGGAAGGCGCACCTTGAGGTTTTTCAGGTTATTCTCGCGGGCGCCGGTCACCACCAGCCAGTCGCCGCCCCTGAGAGGCCGTTCGGGCCACAGGCGGCGGCGGGTGGCGCCCAGGAACGCCCCGGTGACCGAGGAAGGATTGGCACACACTTCATCCGGCGTGCCCATGGCCACCACCCGGCCGCCGCGCACGCCCGCGCCCGGTCCCAGGTCCACCAGCACGTCCGCCGCCCGGATGGTGGTCTCGTCGTGCTCCACCACCAGCACGGTGTTGCCCGCCTCCACCAGCCGCCGCAGGGTGGCCAGGAGCCGGTTGTTGTCGCGGGTGTGCAGGCCGATGGTGGGCTCGTCCAGAATGTAGCAGACGCCGCGCAGGTTGGAGCCCAGTTGCGCCGCCAGACGCACCCGCTGGGCCTCGCCGCCCGACAGGGTGTTGGCTCGCCGGTCCAGCGTCAGGTAGCCCAGACCCACCTCGTCCAGGAAACGCAGCTTGTGGTGGATCTCCTTCTGGGTCTTCTCCAGCACCAGCCGTTCCGCGTCGGGGCCGTTCCTGACGAGCCGCTCCTCCAGGGAGGCGAAGCGGCCCAGCGCCTCCTTCACCGACAGGGCGGTGACCTGCCAAATGGCCTTGCCGGCGACGCGCACGCTGCGCGCCCGGGCGTTGAGGCGGGCGCCCTGACACGATGGGCATGTGCGCTCGCTCACGAACGATGCCAGGTAGCCGCCCAGCGGGCCGTCGCTCTTCACCTGGAGGCCGGCCAGCACGGTGAGCAGACCCGGCACAGACGGGCGTGAGCGCCCGTTGAGCAACACCTCCCGCTGCTTCGCCGACAGGTTCCGGACGGGCACGTCGCCGGGGATGCCGAGCTTCCGCTCCAGCTCACCCTGGCACTGGTTGAGGCGCCGCTTGAGGCCGGCGCGCCCCTCGGGTGCCTCGGCACACAGCCGCTCCACCACCTCCGTGAGACTCAACTCGGGGTCCGGGATCACCAAGTCCGCGTCCAACTCCTCGGAGGAGCCCACACCGCGGCAGTCCGGACACGCCCCCTGCCGGCTGTTGAACGAGAACAGCCGCGGGTCCAGGGGCTCGTAGCCGACGCCGCAGGCGCGGCAGAACAGGCGCTCGTTGTAGACCTCCTCGGCGCCCTCGGAGAGCACGTGGATGACTCCGTTGCCGAGGCGCAGCCCCTGGCCCAGCACCGTCTCCATGCTCAGGCGTCCGGCCTTGGCGGTGCCCACGACGATGTCGATGTCGTGCTCGTGGAAGCGCCCGAGGCCCTTTTGGAGGAGCGATGCGCTGAGGGCGGTCACGGTCCCGTCGATACGCGCGCGGCCATAGCCAAGACGCCGCGCCGCCATCATCACGTCCTTGTGGTAGCCCTTGCGCCCGCGCACCACCGGGCTCAGCACGGTGATGTCCTTGCCGCGGTACTTTCGCCCCACGCGGTCGAGGATGCGGCTGCGGGTGAGCGAGGTGATGGCGCCGCCGCACTGCGGGCAGTGCTGCTTGCCCACCTTGGAGTAGAGCAGGCGCAGGTAGTGGTAGAGCTCCGTGACCGTGGCTACGGTGGAGTTGCGCCCGCCCTGGCTCAGGCGCTGCTCGATGGCCACGGTGGGCGGGATGCCCGCCAGCACGTCGACGTTGGGCCGCGCCATGATCTTCATGAACTGGCGCGCGTAGGCGGAGAGGCTGTCGATGTAGCGGCGCTGGCCGTCGGCGTAGATGATGTCGAAGGCAAGAGACGACTTGCCCGAGCCGCTGAGCCCGGTCACCACCACCAGCCGGTCCCGCGGGATATCCACGTCGATGCCCTTGAGGTTGTGCTCCCGGGCACCGATGATCTGGATCGCCCCGGCGCCGTTGAGCGCCGTCCCGTTAGAGCCCGGCGTCTCGGCTTGCCCGTCAACCGCGTGCCCGGTGACAACCTGCCGGGTGGCGCCTCGCCCGCCGGGCGCCTTGCCGGTACCGGCCTGACTGGTGGCCCCCCTCCCGCCGGACGCCTTCCCGTTGAACGCGTTTCCGTCCCAGCTCCCGTCGTCGGCCTTCCCGTTCGGCTCAGGTGCTGCGGACCGCGCCGCCGCGCGGGGTCTCGGTTGCGTCTTCGCCAGCGTCGGGCTGAAGCGGGACGCCGACGGGCGCAGATGGTCCTTCAGGTAGCGGCCGGTATGGGAGTTCTCCACCGCCGCCACTTCCGGAGGCGTGCCCGTGGCCACGATCTCGCCGCCGCCGTCGCCACCCTCGGGACCCAGGTCGATGATGTGGTCGGCGCACTTGATGACCTCGGGGTTGTGCTCGATGACCATCACCGAGTGGCCTTGATCGATGAGCTCCTGCAGGGCGGAGAGCAGCCGGCGTATGTCGTGGAAGTGCAGGCCGGTGGTGGGCTCGTCGAAGATGAACAGCGTGCCGGTCTTGGTGGCCCGGACGATGTGCGAAGCCAGCTTGAGGCGCTGAGACTCGCCACCCGACAGGGTGGTGACCGGCTGTCCCAGGCGCAGGTAGTCGAGGCCCACCCGGACCAGCGGCCGCAGCCCGCGCGCGATCTCCGGCTGGTCGCCGAAGAACTTCATGGCCTCGGCGATGGTGAGGCCGAGCACGTCGCGGATGTTCTTGCCCCGGTAGGTGACCTCCAGCACCTCCTGGCGGTAGCGCGCGCCGCCGCACTCCGAGCAGGTGGCGTAAACGTCCGAGAGGAACTGCATCTCGATCTTCTCGAAGCCCTCGCCGCGGCACGATTCGCAGCGTCCGCCCTCCACGTTGAACGAGAAGGTGGACGGCGTGTAGCCGCGGAAGCGCGACAGGTCCACGCCGGCGAACAGGCGCCGGATGGGATCGAACGCCTTCATGTAGGTCACCGGATTGGACCGGGGCGTGGTGCCCAGCGGCGACTGGTCCA
This sequence comes from Candidatus Binatia bacterium, assembly GCA_022823055.1. Lineage (GTDB taxonomy): Bacteria > Desulfobacterota > Binatia > UBA9968 > JAJDTQ01 > JAJDTQ01. The sequence goes on from JAJDXX010000078.1 coordinate 25,148, forward strand.
CCAGGATCACCTCGGGGATACGGTCGATGCCGCGGATCTCGTCGCAGTCCGTCAGCGTGGCCAGCGGGGAGGCCTTGAGGCGGCGGATGTTGTGGGCGATGACCTCGTCCACCAGGCTCGACTTGCCCGAGCCGGACACGCCGGTGACGCACACCAGCCGTCCCAGCGGGATGCTCACGTCGATGTTCTTGAGGTTGTTGGCGCGGGCGCCGAGGATGTCCAGGGTGCGCCCCGGGATCAGGGGGCGGTAGCGCACCGGCAGCGGGATGGACCGGCGCTGGGTCAGGTAGTCGGCGGTCAGGGATGTCTCGCTGGCCAACAGCTCGCCGTAGGAGCCGGCGAACACCATCTCGCCGCCGCGCTCGCCCGCCTGCGGTCCCAGGTCGATGACGTAGTCGCTCTCCTTGATGATCTCCGGGTCGTGCTCCACCACCACCACGGTGTTGTGGTTGGCGCGCAGGCGGTGGAGGATCTCCACCAGGCGGTGGCTGTCGCGCGGGTGCAGGCCGATGGAGGGTTCGTCCAGCACGTACAAGGTGTTCACCAAGGACGAGCCGATGGCGGTGGTGAGGTCCACCCGCTCCAGCTCGCCGCCGGACAGGGTGCGGGACTGCCGGTCCAGGGTGAGGTACTCCAGGCCCACGCCCATGAGATAGTCGAGACGGCGGCGGATCTCGTGCAGCACCAGCGCGGCCACCTGGTCCCGGGTGGCGTCAAGCTCCAGCGCCTGGAAGTAGGCGTGGGCCTCGGCCACGCTCATGCGGTTCACGTCGGCGATGTTGCGCCCGGCGATCAGAAAGTTCAGTCCCTCGGGCTTGAGGCGCGTGCCGTGGCAGACGCCGCAGGTCACGTAGCAGCGGTAGCGCGCCAGGAAGACGCGCACGTGCATCTTGTAGCTCTTTCGCTCCAGCCACTCGAACCAGCCGCGGATGCCGTAGTACTTGCCGTCGTGCCAGCTTCCCTCGCCGTCGATGATGAGCCGGCGGTCCTCCTCGTCCAGCTCGGCGAAGGGGCGTTCCAGCGAGATGCCCCGGCGCTCGCAGAACTTCTTGAGCTCCCGCAGCTCCCAGCGCGCGGCGCGGGTGGTCCAGGGCTTGATGGCGCCGTCGGCGATGGACTTGGAGGGGTCCGGGATCACCAGGTCGAGGTCGAGGTCGATGGAGCGGCCGAAGCCGTGACAGGTCTCGCACGCCCCCAGCGGGCTGTTGAAGGAGAACAGGTTGGGCTGCGGCTCGGCGTAGGACAGGTCGCAGGCGGAACAGTGCAGGCGGTTGCTGAAGCCTTCCCGGCGCCAGCCGCTGTCCATGTCGTGGAGGTCGAGCCGGCCCTTGCCGAACTGGAAGGCCTGCTCCAGCGAGTCGGTGACCCGCTTGCGCGTGGACGGGCGGTACACGAAACGGTCGCCCACCACGTCGACGACCTCGCCGGGGGCGGCGTCGAGGGATTCGAGGTCCACCAGTTCCCGGTCCCGCAGGAGCCGGTGAAACCCGGCCTGGAGCATCCCTCCCTTGACCTCCTCCCAAGGCAGCGTCGGCGGCACGGCCACCGGGAAGGTCAGCACCCAGCGCACTCCCTCGCCGCGGGCCTGGAGCTGGCGCGCGATGGACGGGGCGCTGTCCTTGGTGATGACCTTGTTGCAGCCCGAGCAGTGGAGGATGCCGATCTTGGCGAACAGGAGCTTCAGGTGGTCGTACAGCTCGGTCATGGTGCCGACCGTGGAGCGCGAGGTCTTTACCGGCCGGGTCTGGTCGATGGCGATGGTGGGCGGGATGTTCTCGATGGCGTCGACGTCGGGCTTCTCCATGCGGTCGAGGAACTGGCGCGCGTACGCCGAGAAGCTCTCGACGTAGCGGCGCTGGCCCTCCGCGTAGAGGATGTCGAACGCGACGGTGGACTTGCCCGACCCGCTGACGCCCGTCACCACCGTCAGCGCGTTGAGGGGAATCTGGAGGTCGAGGTCCTTGAGGTTGTTCTGCCTGGCGCCGCGAACGTGTATCCAGCCCTGATCCATGGTGGATGGGAATCGGGATGCGGGATGGCTGGTGGCGTCCGGGTTATCCGATGCCGAGCTTTTGCCTGGCTTCCTCGCTGATGCGGCTGGGGTCCCAGGGCGGATCCCACACGAGGTCGACGCTGGCGTCCTTGACCCCGGGGATCTCCCTGATGAGGGACTCGGCGTTGGCCGCGATCATGCCGCCCATGCCGCATCCCGGCGCGGTCAGGGTCATCTTGACCTCGACGGTGTCGTCCGCCACCTCGACGTCATAGACGAGGCCGAGGTCGACGATGTTCACCGGGATCTCGGGGTCGTAGCAGTCCTGCAGGGCTTCATACACCTGTTCCTTGGTAACCATGGTTTCCTCCCGCGGCGTCCTGTATCACCAGAGACGCTGTTGGACAGGGCACTAACTCTTCTCACACTCCCCACATGGGCACAGCGAGCGCAGGTAATCGAATGTGTAGATGCCGGTGGCGTGGCCGTCGCTCCAACGGAAACTGACGGCGTAGTTGCCCACCGGCTCGATGGCCACCAGGCCCGCGTCCGGCACTTCTACGAAACGCTTCTCGACGGCGGAGTCGTGCCCCTGGCACAGGGCGCAGGGACAGTACCCCCGGATGTACATCTTGGGATATTCCCCCACGTGCCCGTCGTCCCAGGTAATCCGCACGATGCCTTGGGCCTTGACGTGGTTTATTTCGACGGGGAACGCCACCGATGTCCTGCCTGGGTTCGTGATGTCATTCCCACTTTTCACGCCGTGGCAAGCCTCCGTTCGGACACTGCCTGTTCCGCGGAAATGACGATTCGGGGCGTTGGTGCCGATTCTTGTCCAAGTGGAGTTTTGACACGGTCTGTTTCGCAGAAATGACGGTTCAAGTGTCCGTTCAAGTCGTTACGATCTTCAATTCGGGCGCTTTGTCCGCAGCCTCCGACGCGATGGAGAGCTGTCCGGCCAAGCGCGCGGCCACGTCCAGGAACGCCTGACTGGTGGGCGAGTCGGGCTCCTGCGCCAGGATCGGCGTGCCCTTGTCGCCCCACTCGCGGATCGCCGGCACCATGGGCACCTCGCCCAGGAACGGCACGCCGAACTTGTCGGCGGCCCGCCTCGCGCCGCCGCGCGAGAATATTTCGTGCTGCTTGCCGCAGCCGTCGCACACGAAGTAGCTCATGTTCTCCACCATCCCGACGATGGGGATCTGGACCTTGTCGAACATGGACTTGGCGCGCACCACGTCGGCCAGTGCCACGTCCTGGGGCGTCGCCACGAGCACGGCGCCGCTGCACTTGAGTTGCTGCGAGAAGGTGATCTGCACGTCGCCGGTGCCCGGCGGCATGTCCACCACCAGGTAGTCGAGATCGCCCCACTGCACGTCGGACATGAGCTGCTGCAGCGCCTTGCCGAGCATGGGGCCGCGCCAGATCACCGCCTGGTCCCGCTCCAGGAAGAAGCCGATGGACATCACCGGAACGCCGTGGGCCACCGGCGGCGCCAGCTTGAAACCGCCGTCCACCTCTACCTTGCCCGGCTCCTCGTTGACGCCCATGAGGATCGGCACCGACGGCCCGTAGATGTCCGCGTCCAGGAGCCCCACGGCGGCGCCATGCATCTTGAGCGCCACCGCCAGGTTCGCCGCCACCGTGGACTTGCCCACGCCGCCCTTGCCCGACGCCACCAGGACGATGTTCTTGACGCTCGGCAAGAGGTCGGTGGTGCCGGCGCCGGATTTGCTGCCGCGCACCTGGGCGCCGAACTCCAGGGCCACCTCCGACACTCCCAGGGGCGCCAGCGCCCGCTCCACGTCGCCCTGGATCTGGTCCTTGAGGGGGCATGCCGGCGTGGTCAGCTCCACCGTCAGCGACACCTTGCCGCTATCCACCGCGAGGTCCTTCACCATGCCGAGGGTGACGATGTCCTTGTGCAGCTCCGGATCCTGGACGGTCCTCAGGGCCGCGAGAACGGATTCGTGTGTCGCGCTGGACATGTCGCTCCTCTTCTCTCCGCCGGCGTTGCGCCGCCAGAACCGCGTGCCGAATAGTGCCATGCAGACTTCCTTGCCGTGCCGTTCCGCGCGGATCCGGTGGCCTGAAATGTTTGGGCCGGCTTTGGGCCGGACTAGAATGGCCTAATTCAAGTTTTCCGAAACATTTGAATATAGACTCGCCCAGCCTCTATTTCAACGTGTCAATGTCCGCACGGGCTGGTGCCGGGGGCGCAGCAGATCGAGCACGGTCTTCACCGGCGCGAAGGTCGCGGCGGGAATCTCGACGAACACCGTGTTCCAGTGCGCCATGCCGCCGTTCCAGAGACCGGGGTGTTCCAGCGCCTTGAGCGGCCGTCCGCCGCTGGACTTGACGGAGATGAACGGCCTCCGGGGGTCGCTGAAGCGCATGAGGTCGTAGCACGCTCCCGAGGGGCGGCGCACACCGCAGACCAGGTCCACCGGGTTGAAGTGGGTGGACGCGGCGAAGATATCCCGTTGGCGCGGCTCCTCCATGTCCACCTGGGACGACTCGACGATCTGGAGCGAGCACGCGCCGTCGGCGCCCCGGACCCAGAACGGGCTGCCGCCGGGCTCGCCGGCGGACGGCACCATGCCGCACACCCGGAGCGGTCGATCCAGCGCCGAGCGCAGGAAACCGGCGCGTTCAGCCGATGGCGCGCCCTGGAGGCTGTCCGGCAGCGCCACGCACAGCGCGTCGCGGGCGAACCGCGCCGCCTCGTCCACCAGCGACGCCGCAGGGTCGCCGTGGAGCGCGTCGAGGTAATGGAACACGCGGGCCTGCACTTCCACCAGCATCCCCGCCAGCGCCTTGCGGTAGCGCACCGCGGTCCCGGCAAAGACGGCGACGTTGTCGATGTTCTGGATGAACACCAGGTCCGCCGCCAGGTCGTTGAGGTTCGCCAGGAGCGCGCCGTGGCCGCCGGGCCGGAGCGACAGGCTTCCGTCCGGCTCGCGGAACGGCTGGTTGTCGAGGGTGGCGGCCAGCGTGTCGGTGTCGGGCCGCTGGACCGAAAGGGTCACGTCGATGGAGGTATCCCGGTCCTCGTAGCGGCGGCACATGGCCGCCACATGCTCCTCCACCGCGCGCGCGTGCTCGGGGGAGACCGTGAAGTGAACGCGCACCATCCCGGTCCGGTCCCGGACGTACCTGCACGCCTCCAGCAAGTGCTCGGCAACGGGAGTGCGGCAGTCGTCCGCGTAACGATGAAACGGCACAAGACCCTTGGGCAGCGCGGCGTAGCCCATTGCGTCGGGGTCGAGGAGACAGTCGAGGATTTCGCGGAAGCGTCCGGCCCGGCACAGTGGCTGAAGCCGCTTGCCCTGCCGTTCCAGGGCAGCGTTCAACTCAGGGTAGAACGCGAAGCGTTCGAGCCCGACCATGAACTCCCGTAGCGCCGGGTATTCCGGCACATCGCGAAGGTCATCGACGGTTGCCACCGCATCCTCGGCCCGGTCCCGGGCCTCCAGCAGCGCCTGAAACATGCGGCTCGCCGCCCCCGACGCTGGAACAAACTTCAGACAGCGTCCGGCCCGCGCGGCCTCTTCGCCGCGCCGCGACAGCCGTTCCAACTCCGGCTCGTCCAGGACCGTGATGCCGTCCCCCGGCATGCAGGGACGGTCCAGCACCGCGTACGGCACGCCCGCGGCAAAGACCGCCATGTAGTCGGCGGCCTGTTCGGGCGAAATGCCGTGAGCGCGGAGCTGCCTCAGGTCGCTCTCGGAAAATGGATCGGCCATGACCATGTATCCTTCGACTTCGCTCCGCGACGCTCGTCCTGAGTCCTTCGGCAAGCTCAGGACAGGCTTGTCGAAGGGCTCAGGACGAACGGGGCATGGTACCTACCGCAAGCGTATTCCTGATTGCAGGCCCCTAACGGGCATCACCCAGCGTCTCTTGCACCACCTCGTCGTCGGCGTCGTTCATGTAGCCGCGGCATTCCTCAGTGCCGCATACGCACGGATACACCTCATCGCCCTGCAGCCGGTAGTCGAATGTGATCTCCTCGCCTTCCCCGATGTCCCGTTCCGCGATGAACCAGATGCGGTTGTTGATGATGTCGGCATAGGCATTGCCGTCGCAGGAATGGTTGGCGAAGCGCGCTTCGTTGCCGTTGAGCGAACCGTCCACGTCATACTTGTCGCTGAGATTGAAGATGTAGGTGAGTTCCTCGCCGCCCCTGGACCGGGTCGCGCCCTCTCCGGCGGGGATCTTCTCGCCCTTGTACTCGATGATGCGCCGGCTCTTCCGGATCCGTTCGCCCGCAAAGAGCCCGTCCCCGTGGATCGCGGACGTCGCCACGAACACCTTCGGAAGCACGCGCTTCGATCCCTTCGCCACCGGTTCCCCCCGCCTTCTCCAAGACCTGCAAACGGTGGATCGTGTATAGCACTCCGCGACCGGAAAGTAGACCTGACAAAATAGACCTGACAAAAGGACGTGGTGGGACTGACGCCACCGCCTTCGTCCATCGCCTTGCCCGTACTTCCTCAATCATATACCAATAGCGGCGGACCCGGCTGTTTGGCGGCTCGGAGGCGAAGTCCGCCCTCACATGCAAGGAAGGAACGAGATGGCCAAGACAACTCTGTTGAATGTGACCGTGGCGGATGCCTATCTGGCGCTGCTGGCGGACCGGGGCGTGGATTATTTCTTTGCCAACGCGGGCACGGACTTCGCGCCCATCGTGGAGGCCATGGCCAAGGCGCAGTCGCTGGAGACGCGGATTCCCGAGCCGGTCACGTGTCCGCACGAGAACACGGCGCTGCACATGGCCATCGGCTATTACCTGGTGACGGGGAAGCCGCAGGCGGTGATGGTGCACGTCAACGTGGGCACCGCCAACGGCATGAACGGGCTCCTGAACGCCGCCCGCGGCAACATCCCCGTGCTGTTTACCGCGGGCCGGACGCCGACCAACGAGGAGGGCCTCGACGGGCACCGGAGCCTGGACATCCACTGGACCCAGGAGATGTTCGACCAGGCATCCATGGTGCGGGAGGCGGCCAAGTGGGACTACGAGCTGCGTAACGGCAAGCAGACCGAGACCATCGTCGACCGCGCACTGGCCGTGGCCAAGAGTGAGCCCACGGGTCCGGTGTACCTGAGCCTGCCGCGGGAGGTGCTGGCGGAACAACTGAACGAGTTCACCTACGAGTCGCCCGGACGCCAGCACGCGGCGGCGCCGCCCTATCCCAACGCGGCGGCCACGGACGAGGCGGCGGCGCTGCTGGCGGACGCCGAGAACCCGCTGATCATCACCAACTGGGCGGGCCGGAACCCCAAGGTGTGGGAGCCCCTGGGCGCCCTGGCCGAGCGCTACGCCATCCCGGTGGTGCAGTACCGCAACCGCTACATGTCGCTGCCCACCGACCACCCCATGAACCTGGGCTACGACCTGAACCCGCTGCTGGGTCAGGCGGACGTGATCCTGGTGGTGGACGTGGCGGTGCCGTGGCTGCCGGCCACGGACAAGGTGCGCGACGACGCCAAGGTCATCCACATGGGGGCGGACCCGCTGCACAGCTACGTGCCGCTGCGCGGCCACCCCTGCGACATCGCCCTGGCGTGCGCCACCGACGCCGGCCTGGCCGTGCTGAACGAGGCCATGTCGGCGCACGAGGGCCGGGTCAAGGACCGCATCGACAAGCGCCGGAGCGCCTTGGCGGAGATGTGGCAACAGCAGCGCGACGGCTGGGCCAAGCGCCTCGACCAGGTCAAGGACAACAAGCCCGTTCACCCCATCTGGATCACCCACTGCATCAACCAGATCAAGGGCGACGACACCATCGTCGTGAAGGAATCGGCCCTCGCGTCGACCCACATCGACATCAGCCAACCGGGCACGCTGCTCAACGCCGGCGCGGCCTCGGGCCTGGGGCACGGCCTCGGCGTCGCGCTGGGCGCCAAGCTCGCGGCCCCGGACCGGCTCGTCATCGGCACCCACGGCGACGGCTCCTACATGTTCGGCAACCCCATCGCCAGCCACTACGTCGCGGCGGAGCAGAAGCTGCCGCACCTCACGGTCATCTTCAACAACCAGCGGTGGCAGGCCGTGCGCCGGGCCACCGTCGGCCTCAACCCCGAGGGCTACGCGGCCCAGAGCGACCACCAGCCCATCACCCTGCTCAACGCCGTGGACAAGTACGAGAAGGCGGTGGAGGTGGCCGACGGCTACGGCGAGCGGGTGGAGGACGCCGCCGACCTCATGCCCGCCCTGGAGCGCGGCCTCAAGGCGGTGGAGGTGGAGCAGCGCCAAGCGGTGATCAACGTCATCTGCTCGGCGTAGCGGCCTTCGACATGCGGGCGCGGCCCGAATGGCTCGGCACCGTCCAATCGGCTGCAATCCTCCTCGTGCAGGAGGGCTACTTCCGATGTCCGCCAATCCAGCGGCGGACGGCCGGGAGTTCCGCGCCGACGTGAACGCCCGCGAAGACAGGGACATCCTGCGCTTCATCACCTGCGGCAGCGTGGATGACGGCAAGTCCACGCTCATCGGCCGCCTGCTCTACGAATCGCGGTTGGTGTTCCAGGACCAGCTCGCAAAGGTGGAGCGCGACAGCAAGCGGCACGGCACCCAGGGCGACAACCTCGACCTGGCGCTCCTGGTAGACGGCCTCCAGGCCGAACGCGAGCAGGGCATCACCATCGACGTCGCCTATCGCATGTTCTCCACCGACAAGCGTTCTTTCATCGTCGCCGACACCCCGGGACACGAGCAGTACACCCGCAACATGGCCACCGGCGCATCCACCGCCGATCTCGCGGTGGTGCTCATCGACGCCCGCAAGGGCGTGCTGCCCCAGACTTCCCGTCACACCACCATTCTGGCCCTTCTGGGTGTGCGCCGCGTGGTCGCGGCCGTCAACAAGATGGACCTCGTCGACTGGTCCAGGGAAGTCTTCGACGGCATCGCGGCCGCCTACCGTGACTTCGCGCGCCGGCTGGAGGTGACCGACGTCACCTGCATTCCGGTATCGGCTCTTACCGGCGACAACGTCACCCGGCCGTCAACGACCATGGACTGGTATGGCGGGCCGCCGCTGCTGCAGGCCCTGGAATCCGCCGAGGTGGCCGCCGGCCGCGAGAGCGCACCCTTCCGCATGCCCGTGCAGTGGGTGAACCGCCCCAGCGCCGATTTCCGCGGGTTCGCCGGCACCGTCGCGTCCGGGCTCATACGCTGCGGCGACCCCGTGATGCTGTGCCCCTCCCAAAAGACTTCGACCGTAGAACGCATCGTCGGCCCGGACGGCGACCTCGACGGCGCGCGCGCCGGCCAGGCCGTGACACTCACGCTGGCGGACGAGGTCGACGTGAGCCGCGGCGACATCATCGCCTCCGCCGCCGATCCGCCCGGCGTTAGCGACCAGTTCGCCTGTCACATCGTGTGGATGCACGAGAACCCGCTGTTGCCTGAGCGTTCGTACCTTCTGAAGATCGGGACACGGTTGGCGGGGGCCCAGATAACGGCCATCAAGCACAAGCTCAACGTCGGCACGCTGGAGCACACCGCCGCCAAGACCCTCGGGCTCAACGACATCGCCTACTGCAACATCGGCCTCGACCGCCGGATCGCCTTCGACCCCTACCGGGAGTTGCGGGAGACCGGCGGCTTCATCCTCATCGACCGCTACACCCACGAGACGGTGGGCGCGGGCATGATCGAATTCGGGCTGTGGCGGGGCTCCAACCTGACGCTCCACCAGCTCGCCCTCGACAAGCCCACGCGGGCGGCGCAGAAGAACCAGAAGGCCTGCGTCCTGTGGCTCACCGGATTGCCGGGGGCGGGCAAGTCCGCCACCGCCAACGCGGTGGAACGGCGTCTGCACGCCATGGGGCGGCACAGCTACACCCTCGACGGCGACAACCTGCGGCACGGATTGACCAAGGACCTGGGCTTCACCGCCGCGGACCGGGTGGAGAACGTGCGGCGCATCGCCGAGGTCGCCAGGCTGTTCGTCGACGCGGGGCTGATGGTTCTGGTCTCCGTGATCTCGCCCTTCCGCGACGAGCGCAACATGGCCCGCGAGATGATGGACGAGGGCGAGTTCATCGAGATCTTCGTCGACTGCCCCATCGAGGTCTGTGAGCAGCGCGACCCCAAGGGGCTCTACCGCAAGGCACGTGCCGGACAGATCAAGAACTTCACCGGTGTCGACAGCGCCTACGAGCCGCCCGACAATCCCGAAATCGTGTTGAAGACCGGCGAGCGAAGTGTCGACGAGGTCGCGGACCAGGTGATCGACTATCTCCGGTCGACAGCGGAGCACGCGGGGTAATACTCGAGCGAACACCCACATGCGGCTTGACGCCGGTTCTCAGAGGTACCCCTTCTCCCTGTAATACCGCTCGGCCCCGGGATGCAGCGGCAAATCCAGCGGTCCGTCCGGGGTGTCCGTGCAGAACTGCGTCATGGGCGGGATTCCGGGCGTGTCGTATTCGATGTTTTCCCGCATCTGCTCGAGGACGCCCACCACTTGGTATGCCAGCTCGTCCGGCAGGTCCGCGTGGGTGACGATGGGCCAGCCGCTGAAGTCCACGGCGGTCACCGGCTCGGGCAGCTTGCCGTCGAACAGCAGGCCGTCCAGCGGCGCGCGGCTGAAGCCGTAGCGGTCGAGCGACGCCATGGCCTTGGGCGAGAAGTGCAGGAACGCCATCTCCTGCTCCACCGCAGCGCCCGCCCAGGAAGGCAGCCCCTCGTCGATGACCGCGTCGACGTCGCCGGTGCGGATGCCGTCCAGGCGCCTCGGGTTGCTGGGCCGGACCACCGGCTCCACCACGCCGCCCCACTCCTCGAAGGTCTTGAGGCTCATGCCGTGGGCGCGCAGCGCCGCGTTGATGGCGAAGTTCACGCAGTCGTTGGTGGCCACCGATACCGTGAGGGCGGGCTTCCGGCGCTTGAGCTCGTCCATGGAGCGGATGCCGTGCTTCTTCGCCACCGCCACCACCATGCGGTCGTTGGAGGGAAACACCGCCAGCGCCCGTAGCGGCAGCGCTTTCCGGAACGCGCCGCGCCCGTGATATGCCATGGAGGCGATGCACGAGGGGTTGAGCCAGGCGATGTCGATCTTCCGCCGGCCCACCAGGCGGGCGCCCTGGATGCCGCTGCACCAGGCCGGGCTGATGGCGATGTTGAAGGCGAAGGGAGGACCGGCGGAGCCGCCCGCGCCGGGCAGGTCCACGAAGAGCCGGATGGCGCTGGTCATCATGGTAGGCACGGTGTCGTACAGGCCGGCCAGGAGCTTGGTGCCGATCTGTGCGCGCAACAGGCTCGAGCTCATGGGTTTCACGCTGCGGTCGTCGTAGGTCATGCGATGTTTCTCCTTGCGGGTGGACTGCGCCGGACCCCGGAAGGCCGCAGGCCGCGGGGTCCGTACAAGTCCGGGTCGTGGATCATCCCTTCCTGATCCGGGAAGTCCGTGTCTTGTGCATCACATACAATTGACAACTGACGTTAGGCAATGACACACCTGAAGATTCTAGTGGACACCAACCTTATCGTGGCGAAAGGCGAAAGACGGGGCCGCTACTATGTGGCATCTCCAACCGTGGCGGAAATTCGCCGAAAGTTGCGCCTCCCGAAGCAGGTCGACGACCCGTTTGCTCCGGACGGTCGGCTTCAGGCTCCGACCGGCCAGGCAGCCCTTTCCCTTGTGAACTGAGGCATTTTCCGGCCGTCCCCCTTTTCATGGCAACCCTGACCGCCTTGGCAGCCGCGTTCTTCTTCGGCTCCGCCCATATCCTGGTGCGCTACGGCATGCGCACGGGCTCCACCACCACCGCCATCACCTTCAACATCATCACCATGGGCACGGTGCTGCTGGCGGTCATGGGTCCCTGGGCCGAGTGGACGCAGGCGTCGGTGCCCGCGGTAGGCTGGTTCATGCTGGCCGGGGCGGTGGCGCCGCTCACGACCCAGTTCCTGTTCTACGCCGCCATCTCCAGGGTCGGCGTGGCCCGAGCCTCGCCGCTCAGGAATACTTCGCCGCTGTTCGCGGGCGTGGTGGCGGTGGCGTGGCTGGGGGAGCAGTGGACGCTGCCGCTGGCCGGCGGCACCGTGCTGATCATCCTGGGCGCGACGATTCTGGGGATGCGCGACGCCAGAGCCCTTACGGCCTTTCGCAAGCGCGACCTGCTGTTCGCCATCGCCGCGTCGATCCTGGGCGGCATCGCCAGCCCCATCCGCAAGTTCGGCTACTCGATGATCACTTCGGTGCCGCTGGCCGTCTGCCTGACGATCATGGGGAGCGTCGGCGGCCTGTTGGTCTACCTGACAGCGGCGCGGGGCTACCGCGACGTAAACCTCAACCGCGGAGCGGTGATGTGGTTCGGCCTTTCGGGCATGGTGACCAGTTGCGGCATCACCTCCTACATGCTCGCGCTGAGCCGCGGCGACGTGGTGCTGGTGGACCCCTTGATCGCCACCACGCCGCTGTTCTCGGTGGCCTTCACCCACCTGCTGCTCAAGGACCAGGAACGGGTCACGTCCAAGGCGGTCATCGGCGCCCTGCTGATCTGCGCGGGAGGCGTGGTGCTGACGGCGTTTTGATTGCGCCAACGCCCCGAATCGTCATGTCTCCGTCTGAAGAGTTTGACACGGCCTGTTCCGCGGGAACGATAGATGAGGTGAGAGAATGACGGATCCGGGCGATGAAATCGTGGCCATCGTCGACGAGGACAACCGTGTCGTGGGGTCCGCACCGCGGCGGGAGATGCGTGCGCGGCGGCTGCCGCACCGGAGCACCTACATCCTCGTGTTCAACTCCAAGGGCGAAGTCTACGTGCAGAAGCGCACCCAGACCAAGGACGTGTTCCCGGGCTACTACGATCCCGCGGCCGGCGGGGTGGTGCTGGCGGGCGAGAGCTATCTCGATGGCGCGAAGCGCGAGCTTGAGGAAGAAATGGGCATCCGCGACGTCCCGCTGGAGAGCCTGTTCGAGTTCTACCATGCCGACGACCACAGCCGCGTCTGGGGAGCGGCCTACCGCTGCGTCTACGACGGGCCGGTGACCCTGCAGGAGGAAGAGGTGGAGAGCGGCGCGTTCATGCCCGTGGACGCGGTTTTCGAGGCCGCGACGAGCCAGCCCTTCACGCCCGACGGCCTGTACGTCCTGCGGCGCTACGCGGAAACGGCGCGCGGCTGAACCTGCACGCGGGGCGAGGCGGGGAATACGCCCATTCGGCCCCTCTCCACCCATGGATTCCCGCCCCCGATCGGGGTCGAGGGTAAGCTTTCGCGGGAATCACCCTTGTCGGCTTGCAGCCGACACAAAGGGGGATGAAATTGGGGCGCCCTCCCCCCAATGAGTCATTCCCGCGCAAGCGGGAATCCAGGGGTGGGGGGTGTGGCGGCCTCATTGCTCGGCCCCACCCCGCCTGGATTCCCGCTTCCGCGGGAATGACTCATTGGGGTGTAGCGGGATTCCATAACTACCTGAAACCATTGAACAATTATTTATTTTCATATCAATGATGCTGCCGGCGTCAGGCCCGGATGTTCTCCAGGAACAGATCGGTGGGGATTTCCCGG
>JAJDXX010000156.1 GCA_022823055.1 Candidatus Binatia bacterium
GCGGGGAATACGCCCGTTTGGCCCCTCTCCACCCCTGGATTCCCGCTTCCGCGGGAATGACGATTTGGGGGTTAGTGCCATACCGTGTCTGAGCGGAGTTTTGACACAGCCTGTTCCGCAGGAATGACGTTTCGAGGGATCGCGGTCGGCGCTGGGCGGAGACAGCACCTGTGCGCGAGAGGTTGCGACAGCCCCTAGATTCACGTAAACACCACCCGTTAATGACAGCCGGGTCCGTGACGCACACGGCCCGAAACCATCCAGGAACGGAGGGAAGACGTATGTTTGCAAGAGTTCTCGTGGCATTGGCCGTCCTCGGCCTCACCCTGCCCGCTTTCGCGGAAGAGAAGATTTCACCCGCGCTTCAGAAAGTCATCGAGGCCGCCAAGAAGGAAGGCGAGCTCAAGATCCAGTGGACGGCCGGGCGGCTCGGCGGCGACGCCGGGGTGCGCAAGATGGTCGCCGCCATGAACAAGCGCTACGGCACCGATCTCAAGCTCCGCTTCACCCCCGGACCCAACTTCCCGCGCATGACGGCCAAGCTGCTGCAGGAGCACGCCGCCGGCCAGCCGTCGAGCAGCGACATCCTCCTGGGCAGTTCCAACCACATGTCCCAGGGCACGGCCAAGGGCATGCTCATGCTGATGGACTGGGAGGGGCTGCTGGAACGGTCCAACCCCAAGGACGCCAACATCAACCGGACCGCGCCCAAGGGTGCGGGCGTGGCCATCGCCTCGCGCGTGGTGGGCATCTCCTACAACTCACGGCTGGTCAAGCCCGAAGACGTTCCCCAAAGCATGGACGATGTCTTCAAGGCCAAGTTCAAGGGCAAGATCGCGTCCACACCCTACGCCACGGGACTCTACCAGTTCGCCGCGGACGACATGCTCGGCCGCGAACGCATGACCGCCTACACCAAGCGCCTCGCCGGACATATTGGTGGACTGATGGGCTGCAACTCCATGGATCGCGTCGCCAGCGGCGAGTTCCTCATGCTGATATTCGACTGCGGCCACGACGACGCCATACGCATGCAGCGCAGGGGCGCGCCGGTGAAGCAGGCGACCATCAAGGAGATTTCGCGCGTCAACGTCATCTACTTCGGTATCCCCAAGCACGCACAGCACCCCAACGCGGGCATCCTGTTCGCCAACTTCATGCACACGGCGGAAGGACAGAAGCTCCAGTGGGACCTGGGCGGCCATGACCTGCACATCTACCCGGAGGCCAACACGCGCAAGCCTGTGCTGGACATCCTGGCGGGCGGCGGACTGCTCTTCATCGACACGGTGGAGCGCAACAACACGCACGACCCCAAGGCGCTCCGGAAGATCCAGGCAGAGTACCGCAAGATCCTCAAGGACGGCGGAAAGTAGCCGGTACGAAAAGGTGACACGGGAGGCCGCGGGCCTCCCGTGTGCCGATCAGCGTCGGGGGCAGGCTTCGGATCGGATCCGGGGCAGACCCCCGACCGGATCGGGTGGCCCGTACCGGATCCGAGAAAGGCCGTAGCCTTGCGTCTGCCGAGTCTTAACGGTCAGGTTTCCCCCCTGCTGCCCGTAGCGCTCGCCCCCATGGCGCTGGTGGCGGTGTTCATCCTGGTGATCGTGTGGGTCAGCTTCCAGAGCGGCACCCTGGGTACCGTCCACTCCAACTATACCCTGGAGAACTACCACGATGTCCTCGGAGACTCGGCGATCTACGGCGTCATATGGAACACGCTGTGGTTTGCGTTCTCCACGGTGTTCTTCGCATTGATCATCGGGCTTCCCATCGCGTGGCTGACCGAGCGCACCACCATCCCGGGCAAGCCTGCCATCTACGTCATCATGACGCTGGGGCTCCTGATCCCCGGCATCTTCGTGGCCATGGGCTGGACGTTCATCGCCCACCCGCGCATCGGCTTCATCAACCGCTGGCTGGTGGACCTGTTCGCCCTGGACGACGGCCCCGTGAACATCGCCACGCCCCTGGGCATGGGCTTCGTGCAGGGGATGAACCTGGCGCCGCTGGCGTTCATCCTCACCACGCAGATGTTCCGCGCCATGAACCCCATGCTGGAGGAGGCGGCGCGCACCGCGGGCATGAGCGCCGCCGCCACTCTGCGGCGGGTGACGCTTCCCTTGGCCGGGCCCGCCATTCTCGCCGCGGTCATCTACATCTTCATCGTCGGCATCGCCACTTTCGACATCCCGGCGGTCATCGGGCTCGGCAACCGCGTCTACCTCTTCAGCACCTATCTGTTCACGCTGACGTTTCCCGAGGACATGGAGCCGCGCTACGGCATCACCGGCGCGGTGGGGGTGCTCATGATCGTGGTGGCGCTGGCCCTGACGGCCTGGTACGGCCGTGTGCTGCAAAAAGGCAACCGCTACCAGGTGATCACCGGCAAGGGCTACCGCCCCAAGATGCTGGACCTGGGCGGGTGGAACTGGGCGGCCTGGGCCATGATCGCCGTCTACGCCCTCATCTCCAAGTTCGTGCCCATCGCGCTGGTCGGCTTCATCGCCTTCGCGCCCTACGTGGCGCCGCCGTCCCTGGAGATGTGGGAGCAGCTCTCGCTCAACAACTTCTACAACGTCAACTGGGAGCTGGTGTGGCGCGGCATGAAGCACACGCTCATCCTGATGTTCGTGGTGCCGCTGGCGGTGATGGTGTGCGCCTTCGCCATCTCGTGGCTGGTCGTGCGCACCCGCAGCCGCGGACGCTACGCGCTGGAGTTCGGCGCGTTCCTGCCCCACACCGTGCCTGAACTGCTCTTCGCCATCGGCGCGCTGCTGGTGGCGCTGTTCGTCCTGAAGGATTACGTGCCGCTTTACGGCACCGTGTGGCTCATCGCGCTGGTGTACCTGGTGACCCGGTTGCCCTTCGCCACCCGCGCTCTCAACGGCGCGCTTTTACAAATCCACAAGGAGTTGGAGGAAGCCGCCTACGTGTCCGGGCTCACCATGCTGCGGGCGAGCCGGCGGGTGCTGTTGCCGCTGCTGCGCCCCACGCTCATGTCCGTGTGGATCTGGACCGCCCTGCTGGTTTACCGCGAGGTCACCGTAGCCGTGTTCCTCGCCACCGAGAGCAACATCACCCTCACCGCGGTGGTGTGGAGCTACTGGGCCGCCGCCGGCATGACCGAGGCCTCGGTGGTGACAACCCTGATGATCCTGTTCTTCTCGCCGCTGCTGCTGCTGTTCTGGATCTTCGGCCGGCGCAGCGCCCTGGCGGAAGAGTGAGACAACGGCTGCTGGAGCCTCGTTCATGATCAGCATTCGCAAGCTGGAAAAGATATTCGACTCGGCCCGCGGTCCGGTGCGCGCCGTCGACGGCATCGACCTGGAAGTGGCCGAAGGCGAGTTCATGGTGCTCCTGGGGCCCAGCGGCTGCGGCAAGACCACCACCCTGCGCTGCGTCGCCGGACTGGAGCGACCGGACGGCGGCTCCATCGAGATCGACGGCGAGCTGGTGGACAGCGCCGACGGCGGGACCTACGTGCCGCCCGAGCGCCGCGACATCGGCATGGTGTTCCAGAGCTACGCCGTGTGGCCGCACCTGAACGTGTTCCAGAATGTGGTCCTGCCGCTCACCGAGGGGCAGCGGCGCATCCCGCGTTCGGAAGTGCGGGACCGTGCACGGGAGGCGCTCCGGCTGGTACGGCTGGATGGGCTAGAGGAGCGCCCGGTCACGGACCTCAGCGGCGGCCAGCAGCAGCGCGTGGCGCTGGCCCGGGCGGTGGTGACCCGGCCCAAGGTGCTGCTCATGGACGAGCCCCTGAGCAACCTCGACGCGCGCCTGCGCGACCAGATGCGCGACGAGTTGCGGCGCATTGCCGAGTCGGTCAACGTCACCTCCCTCTACGTCACCCACGATCAGGCCGAGGCGCTGAGCCTGGGCGACCGCGTGTGCGTCATGAACGAGGGCGAGATCCTGCAACTCGCCACGCCCAAGGAGGTCTACTCCGAGCCCCCCAACCTCTTCGTCGCCCGCTTCGTCGGCGAGATGAACTTCCTCCCCGCCAAGGTCGTGGACGCCGGGCGCGTGGAGTCGGGCTTGGGCGCCATCGAATGCGCCGTGCCGTCGGGCTGCGCGCCGGGCGCAGCGGTCACGCTGGGCATCCGTCCCGAGCACATCGGCATGGCGCCGGGTGAGTCGGCGGCCGGCCTGCGCGGCCAAGTGCTGCGTCAGACCTACCTGGGCGACGCCCTTCACTGCCAGGTACAGGTGGGCGAGGTCGAGCTGACCGTCACGGCGGTGGGCGACGCCGAGTACGTTCGTGGCGAGACCGTCACGGTCTCGTTGCCCGAGAAGGGCTGGCACGTGTTCCCCGAGGGACAATGAAGATATTCCCGCGCCCGCCCTCCGTCATTCCCCCTCTCGCGGGAATCACACATGTCGGCTTTCGCCCGACACACAGGGGGATGAAAAGAGACTTCGACCCCCCCAATACGTCATTCCCGCGAAAGCGGGAATCCAGGCGGGGTGGGGCTTGGGCAATGGGAGTCGCCACCCCACCACCCATGGATTCCCGCTTCCGCGGGAATGACGTGTTGGGGGGCCGAGAATGATGAAGATGGACGTCCGTAACAAAGGAAACCCATGGCTTTGATCATCAGCGCCGAGCAAACTCGCGAGCTCATCGACATGACCACCTGCATCCGCCTCCTCGACCGCATGTTCCGGGACCGGGCCGCGGGCAAGATCCGCGCCGTCCCGCGGCGAAGGCTCCAGGGCAGCTCCAAGCAGCTCAACGTCATGGCGGCGTGGCACCAGGACACGGACCTCCTCACGCTGCGCAGCTACGTCGCCAAGGCCAACACCATCTCGCTGTACGACTGCGGTGCCGGCGTGCTCAGGGTGATCATGAGCGCCGCCTATCTCAGCAGCCTGCGCACCGGCGCGGCCACGGGGGTTGCGGCGAAGTACCTGGCCCCTCCAAAGCCCGCCGTGCTGGGTCTCATCGGCCCGGGATGGCAGGGAACGTTCCAGGTGGAAGCCGTGGTCAAGGCCTGCCGGCCGAAGCAGGTGCTGGTGTACGGCCGCAACGCCGACCGGCGTCGGAGCTTCATCGAGGCCATGAGCAAAGTGGTGAAGACGCCGTTCCGGGTTGCGGGTTCCCTGGACGAGGTCGAGAGCGAGTCCGACGTCCTGGTGATCTCCACCAGTTCCACCACGCCCATCGTCGACGGAAAACGGCTCAAGGACAACGTCCTCGTGGCCACCATCGGCGCCAATCAGACCGTGAAGCACGAAGTCTCGGGCAGGCTCATCAAATCCATGGACCTGGTAGTCACCGACGACCTCGCCACCGCCCGGAACGACAGCGGTGACCTCGTTCAGGCCTGCGCCAGGAGGCAACTGCGCTGGCGCGACGTGGTGCCGCTGGAGACCATCGTCTCCGACGGCGTTCCCGGCCGGCCCCGCAAGGTCCTGTTCCAATCCAACGGAATCCCGGACGAGGACCTTGCGGTGGGGACGTACGTGCTGCGGCAGGCGTTGCGGAAGAAAATGCCGTTGAGGGAGATCTCCGAGTTCTAGGAGGGACGCCGACCGCCCCGAATCGTCATTCCCGCGAAACAGACTGTGTCAAAACTCCACCCGGATACAAAGTGGCGCTAACGCCTCATACCGTCATTCCGGCGGAAGCGGGAATCCAGGGGTGGGGAGAGGTACAGGTACGTTCTCGTGGCCCCACCCTGCCCCTCCTGGATTCCCGCTTCCGCGGGAATGACGGAGGGGAGGGCGACGGTGGGAAGGCGGAGCGACGGAGTGGTAGCGGGGGCTACGGAAAACCGGCCCCAAGAAGCCGATTTCAGTCGGTCACGCCGTACAGGCGCTTGGCGGAATCCGCCAACAGCCACTTCTTGTCCTCGGGAGAGAGGTCCTCGCGCCGGCCCAGGTGGTCGATGTTCTCCGGGAACTCCATGTCCCAGTGGGGGTAGTCGGATGCGTAGTAGAGCACGTCCGGACTCAGCCACTTGCCGGTCTCGCCGATGAAGGGCTCGTAGTCCTCGGCGTGGAAGTAGATGTTGCCGCCGCGCACGTACTCGCTGGGCTTCTTCTTGCAGAGCGGCGCCTCCGCCTCTCCGCGCTTCTCCCATTCCTCGTCCATGCGTCCGGCCCAGTAGGGCGCCCACGAGCAGCCCGCCTCCATGAACGCCACCCGGAGGTTGGGGAACCGCTCCATCACGCCCTGGAAGATCATGCTGGTCATCTGCATCATCTGGGCGAAGGCGTGGGACAGGGTGTGGACCTCGATGAACTGGTCGAAACCGTCCGCGCCGAAAGCCTGCGGCCCGCGGACCGTGGCGTGCACGCCCACCATGCAGTTGAGCTTCTCCGCCTCCTCGTAGATGGGCCAGTAGTCCTTGTGCCCCAGCGGCAGGCGCAGCCCGATGGCCGGCAGCATCAACCCGGTGAGGTTGAGCTCCGTGACCGCCCGGCGCAGCTCCTTGACCGCCTCGGGCACATCCTGGAAGGACACCAGAGCCACCCCCTTGAGCCGGGGGCTGACCTTCTGGAACTCCTCGGAGACGAAGTCGTTCCATGCCTTGCACAGGGCCACTGAAAGGTCAGGCTCGCGAATCCAGCCGATCCCGAGACCGCCCGTCGGATAGAGGTACGCGGTGGTGAGCCCGCCCTCGTCCATGGCGTTCAGCCACGTCTTGGCGTCGCACGCCGTGGTCCCCAGGGTGCCTCCGATGGAACGGTCCCAGTTGTCGATCGGGTAGAGGGTCGCGGTCCGGTCCACCCAGGGCGCCTCCATGTACTTCTTGAGCTGCTCGTCGGTCTCGGTGATATGCCCGTCCGCATCGATGACTTCGATGTCTCTGGCCATGGTTTCCTCCTCGATTGGTTTGGTCGTTGAAAGCCGGGGCGCGTGGAGTTGACTGGATACGGCATTCGGTCGCGAGCTGAAGTGCATCCAGCCCCGCGTGAGCGAATACCTCGACTCTATGGCCATCGCCGGTGCATTGTCAAGACGGGGACCATCCGTTAGAGTGCCTGTCCACTTCGGGGCCGAAGGGGAGCGGAGCAGCGAGATCATGGAATTCGGGATGCAGTTCTTTCCCTGCGTCGGGCCGGAGCACCGTACCGCGACGGCGTATTTCGACGATTGCCTGAAGCTGTGTGAGCTGTGCGACGAATACGGCTATACGCGTATCCGCACGGTGGAGCACTATTTCCACTTCTATGGGGGCTACAGCCCCAACCCGATCGTGTTTCTGACCGCGGCTTCGCAGCGCAGCAGGGCCGCCCGCCTGGTGACCGGCGCGGTGCTGCCGGTGTTCAACAACCCGCTCAAGCTCGCGGGCGAGATCGGCATGCTCGACGCCATCTCGGGCGGCCGTCTGGAAGTGGGCTTCGCGCGCGCCTTCCTGCCCCACGAGTACCAGCGTTTCGGCATCTCGCCGGACGAATCGGTAGCGCGTTTCGACGAGGGCATGGCGCAGGTAGGCCGTCTGCTCGAAGAGGAGAACGTCACCGACAAGGGGCGGTTCCACAGCTTCGAGAACATCACCTCGCTGCCGCGCCCGACCCAGAAGCCGCGGCCCCGGTTCTGGACAGCGGCCCTCGCCACCCCGCAGTCGTTCGAAAAGGCCGGAAGGCAGGGTAACTGGATCATGGCCATCCCCATTGCCCGCTCCGCCATGCGCGAGCTGTGCGGCATCTACCGCGAGGCATGGGACAAGGCCGGCCATCCGGGCAAGGGCCGCGTGATGCTCGCCTTCCACATGTACTGCCACGAAGACGCCGGGGAAGCGGTGCGGATCGCGCGCGACCCTTTGAACCGCTATCTCGCCGCGCTGGTGGACGCGGCATCGGGCTGGATCAGCGGCACCTCCTCCGCCGACTACAAGGGCTACGACAAGATCATCGCCGCCCTCAAGCGCGAGTCCTTCGAGTCCCAGGTGGAGGCGGGCGCGGCCTGGGTCGGCACGCCCCCCGAGATGGTGGACCGCATCGCCGCCTACGACGAGGCCATCGGCGGCATCGACGACGCCTCGCTCCAGGTCAATTTCAACGACGTGAGCCTGGCGGACGCCGAGCATTCGGTACGGTTGTTCGGCGAACAGGTCATGCCGAGCTTCGGCGCCGTGAGAGCGGCGGCAGAATAGTCCGCTCGTACCACCGACCCGACGGCCGCGCAGCCTGCACGTTGTTTTCCGGCTTGACACCCGCCCCCGGCGTGAATAAACATGGCGGTTTTCAGACAGCGCGGAGTTCGTCATCCGCGCCGGCAAACCCGACGGCAAACGCCGTAACGGAGGGAATACCCATGACTCAACTGTTGCGCGCCATGGTAATCGGTTGTGCGGCACTGACGCTCTTTGCCACCGCGGCCCACGCGGAGTTCCCTAAGAAACATATCAATAGCATCGTCACGTTCTCCCCGGGCGGGGGCTTCGACACCATTTCCCGGGCTATTTCTCGTTTCGGCGAGAAGTATCTGCCCAAGGGCGTCAAGATGATCGTGAAGAACGTGACCGGGGCCGGCGGAATCACCGGCACCGTCTATCTCTACCGTTCAAAGCCCGACGGCTACACCATCGGACAATTGCACGGCGGCATGATGGCCACACCCTTCCTCAGGGGCGTCGAGAATGTGGGCTACGACTACGAGAAGTTCACCTGGGTGGCGCGGGTGGGCGGAGAACCCTACGCCCTGCTCATGCGCAAGGACTCCAAGTACCGGTCGCTGGAAGACTTGCAGAAGTCGAAACGCGTGACCTGGGGCCTTGAGGCCATCGGTGTCGGCCGTTGGATCGACGCCTTCATCGCGGCCGCCGAGCTGGGCATCGATTTCGGAGTCGTTTCCGGCTACCGCGGCACGGGCGAAAATCTTCCCGGGCTGCTGCGCGGCGACTACGACGTCTTTCTGCAGCCCATCGACCATCCGTCCGTGGTGCCGTACCTCAAGACCGGGGAGATCCGGCCGGTCCTGACCCTGGGACCCAAGCGAGCCATCAACGCTCCCGACGTCCGGAC
>JAJDXX010000228.1 GCA_022823055.1 Candidatus Binatia bacterium
GTACTTCGCGGCACCCTTGCCGTTCACTCGTTGGAGGTGGATTCGCCAATAATTGCGGGATGGCACGTTCAACTGCTTTGCGTCAACCCACCCAATCGACCCGTCCCGCCGCGTCACGTGAAGGCCCTTTGACAGATCGGCCTTGTCGCGCAGGGGAACCGTGACGTGGTCCCTTGCGGCGTAGGTGGCGTACATCGGAACCCAAGTCCATGGAAACTCGTCGAACCGCGTCATCACGGCGATCAGGGCGACGGCGAAATACGCCGCAAGCAGCTTCGAAACTCCACGTTGGGTCACGAGCACCTCAAGCCACGCATTGCGTGGGGTTCCCTAGTCCTGAAACAGCTGAACCCACCTTCCGTCGAACCCACCGTTCTCGTCATTGCGGGCTGGCAGCAGGAAAACCGTGGTCTGACAATTCGACCTCATAAGCCTCCAGCCCACTCTCCAGCACGGCATCGACGATCTCGCGCGAACCGGCCACGTAGTTCGCGTGACCGCTGTAGAGATTCGCGAGAAACCACTCCCGAGTGGCCGGCCACAAGACATGCGGAACTCCGTCATCCCGCTCCAGCGAGTCGGGCTGCGCCAGCCATTCGCCGAGCTCGCCGAATCCGCACACCCAGACGAAATAGACCCAGTGCGGCGTGACCAGCCTTACGTCGGTCCGCCAGTGATCGCTGCTCCCGCCCTCCCACTGGCCGCCCAGGCACCGGTCGGCGGGTTGCGTCCAGCGCAACAGCACCTCGAAAAGCGATTCGGCCACGAACGGTTCGATGGTTCCCTCCGACGGTCCCCACGTCCACGCCTGGTCGGGAGACGCCGCCCGTTGGCCATGCTCGACCGACGGGCCGCATATGTCACCCCAGCGCATCGCCTTGTGCATGTCGAGTCCGCTTGCTGCCGCCACCTCGGCCCACGTGACCGGTTTCGCCCAGCATCCGCTTCGTTCGTTGCCGCCCTCAATCAAGACCGCGCCCTCTGTGTCCGGCACGACCCACTTCCACGCCGGACTGGGCAGCCAGGCGCAAGCTTCGAACCCCTTCGGAACGAACTGGCCGACCTCACCGCGACCACCCTCAACCACGAGCCCCTCGATGTCGCTCACGGCCGCCTGTGTGTAGAACGACGGCAGACCCCGATCCTGGATCAACTCGCTGAAGGCACGCCGAGTCCGCCACCGGCTCAGCAGCATTTGCAGACGAACGCCAACCGGCAGCCCCTTCCTGCCGCGGCCCGCATACAGGATCTGAGAGACTGCCCTCCGCTGCCTTCGTTTCGGCCTCAGCCAATCCACGCTGATCCCCTCCTTCCTTTGCCATCTTGGAAACGGCCGCTCTGATTTGGTCAACGCCCCGGAAAGTGGCGTGTACCAGCGAACCCGCCTCACTAAAACACCCGCGCCTCAAATCCGCAAGATGTGCGAACCGGCTCTTGGCGAAGTGGTGTCAGCCTTGAACGGAGTTTCGATGCGGGCTAAGTGTTGAAGCAGGCGGACTGGACCTCGCGCCCGCAAAGCGATTGAATTGCGCATCGACGCCATCTGGCAAACGCAATCCGGAAACAACCATGCAGCTTGAAGGAAAAACCGCCCTCGTTTCGGCGGCGGGACGGGGGATCGGGCGCGGCATCGCCTTGGCGCTGGCTGAGGCCGGGGCCAACCTAGTCGTCAATTCCTATGCCGAGGAGACGACGGCGGACACCGCCGAGACCGTGCGGGGGCTGGGCCGGGAGGCGCTGGCCTTTCCCGGCGACATAACGGATGCGGCGGTCATCATCGACTGCGTCGATGCGGGCCTAGAGCGCTTCGGGCGCATCGACATCCTGGTCAACAACGTCGGCGCTGCGCCTAAGTCGGCCATCGAGCCGGATGCCGGCCCGCTGTCTGGGCCAGCGGCCATCTGGGATGCCCTCTACGCTCAGAACCTCAAACCCGCGGTGCTGATGTGCGAGGCCTTGATTCCCCACCTCAAGCGCCAAGGCGGCGGCAAGATCGTCAACCTGTCCTCCATCGCCGGGCGCGCTTCGCTGTCCGCGAAAATGCTTAGCCACTTCGTGCATCCCTCATACAGCGCCATGAAGGCGGCAGTGGTCAACTACACGCAAACCCTCGCCGAGCAGCTCGGCCCGCACAACATCAACGTCAACGCCATCTGTCCGGGGATCGTCTATACCGACGCTTGGGCCGGCAATGCTCGGCGCGCCGTCGGCCACATGCCGGAATTCAAGGGGCAGGATCCGCGCCAGTGGTTCGAAGGCATCGCCCGCGGCGACTACCCGGAGATCTTTGACCGTACGCCCCTACAGCGCGAACAGACCGTGGAGGACATCGGCAACGCGGCTGTGTTCTTGGCATCGGAGGCGGCCAAGAACATCACCGGCCAATCCCTGATGGTCGATGGCGGCATGGTGAAGTGCTGATGAGCGAGATTCCAATAGCCCGGCTTCCCGCCCATTGGACTGAGACCCCCGGCGGCGAGGCCATCGCCTTGGTGCATGACGATGAGCACCTGACCTGGGCGCAACTGGATGCCGCCTCGAACCGGCTGGCCCGCGCCTACCGAAGGCTCGGCGTGCGGGAGAACGACTACGTGACCATCGCGCTGCCGAACGGCATCGAGTTCTTCATCGCCAGCTTCGCCGTCTGGAAGGCCGGCGCCACGCCGCAGCCGGTATCCGCCAAGCTGCCGAAATTCGAACGCGACCAGATCATTGACCTTGCCCAGCCGAGCCTAGTGGTCGGCGTGGGCCAGGACGAGCATGCCGGCTTCGCGTGCGTGGCGGGGGGATTCAGCGCCGACGCCGAGTCGAGCGAACCGCTCACGGCAACGCCCGCCGCGTCCTTCAAGGCAATGACCTCAGGGGGCAGCACCGGTCGGCCAAAGCTCATCGTCTCGGCAACGCCCGCCGTCTGGAGCCCCGATCAGGACTTCCTGCAGATGCCGATAGGGGGATCGGTGCTGGTTCCCGGTCCGCTCCACCACAACGGGCCGTTCATGTGGGCCATGATCGCCCTGTTCAAGGGCAACCGAGTGACCATCACCACGCGCTTCGACGCCGAGAGCACCCTGCGCCTGATCGAGGAGCAGCAGGTCGAGTTGCTGTACTTGGTGCCCACCATGATGCAGCGCATCTGGAACCTGCCCGAAGCAGTGCGCCGCCGCTACGCCCTCGGATCCCTCAAGGTGCTCTGGCACCTAGCCGCGCCCTGCCCGCCTTGGCTCAAGGAGGCCTTCATGGACTGGCTCGGCGCGGACGTGATCTGGGAGCTCTACGGCGGCACGGAGGGCCAGGGCGGCACCGTCATCACCGGTCCGGAA
>JAJDXX010000116.1 GCA_022823055.1 Candidatus Binatia bacterium
ACGCCAGCCGCGATGGTTTCCGCGACGTGGTCCACGCCCTCCTCGACGCGGGCGCCGACCCCAACGTGCAGCTTGACCGGCACCTCTGGTACCTGGAGTACAACTTCGCGCAGCTGAGCGTGAACATGTGGGGCGCGACCCCCTTCTGGCGCGCGGCGCACGGCACCGACGAGAAGGCGATGCGGCTGCTGCTCCAGTACGGCGCCGATCCCACCACACCCACCCGCAGGCCGCCCTCCCGCAGGCGAGGCGGCTACGGTGGCGGTGGCGGCGAACGGGTCGACCCGTCAGGCCTTCCCCCGGTGCCCACCGGCGGCCCGGGCGTGTTCCCCATCCACGCGGCCTCCGGGGTGGGGTACAGCGGCGGCGACGGGGCCGGGCGCGCGGGGGTTTCGCACATCCACGTCCCCAACGGCTGGATGCCGTCCGTGAAGTTGCTGGTCGAGGAACTCGGCGCCGACGTGAACGCGCGCGACCACAACGGCTACACGCCGCTGCACTTCGCGGCCGCGCGGGGCGACAACGAACTGATCCTCTACCTGGTGGAGAAGGGCGCCGACGTGATGGTGGTGAGCCGGCGCGGCCAGACCGTGGTCGACATGGCCAACGGCCCGGTGCAGCGCATCCAGCCCTTCCCCGAGACCATCGCGCTGCTCGAGGGCATGGGCGCCATCAACAACCACAACTGCGTGTCCTGCTGACCGGATCGGGGCTGCGGTTCGCCCGCTCGCCCCGCCTTCCGTTCACTCCTCTTCGCCGCCGTCACCCTCCTCTCCTGAGCCACGCGTCCACGGGCAGATCGCCGGTGGTCTGGGCGTCTTCGTCCACCCAGTAATAGGGGCCGAAGGGACGCGTCTCGGGCCACACCTCGTCGAGGGTGTCGGCTTCGTACAGCACCCCGTGCTGCATCACGTACTCGATGTCCATGGTGTTGCGGATGTCGTCGAGGGGGTTCGAGCGCAGCACCAGCAGGTCCGCGAGCTTGCCGGCCTCGAGTGAGCCGATGTCCTGGTCGGCGCCCAGGAAGTGCGCCCCACCCCAGGACGCCATGCGCAGCGCTCCGAGGGGACCCAGGCCGGCGGCCGCCATCCAGATCTCCCAGTGCATGCTGGTACCGTGGTGCTCGCCGTGTCCGCCGAGCGCGCCAGCTCCGCCCGCCGCCACGATGTCGGCCAGCCCCTGCGCGATGAGCGGGAAGCTGTAGTCGGTTTCCGGTCTGAGCATCCGCCTGCGCAGGAAGGCGGTCATGCGCCAGGGCATCCAGCGGCGCTGCTTCTCCTGCAGCCAGACATCCGATTCCGCGTACCAGTATTCGATGTTCGCCGCGGTAGGGCTGTCGAACATGAAGGGGTTCGAGTAGACGGTGCCCGCCTGCGCGAAGAACTGCACGGCATCCGAATAGAGCGGAATGACGCTCATCGGGTGTTCCTGCCCGGTGTAGCCGTCCATGGCCTGACCCAGGTTGTACTCGAGTTCGTAGCCTTCGGCGGTGAGGTTGAGATTCCTGGCGCGGGCAACGTCCGCGATCCACTGGCGACGGTCGCGCCGCGGGTGCGAGTGCTGCTTGAGCGAGACCGCGCCCCATGACTGGAGGCGGTCGATGGCGTCTTCGGTGGCCGCGTAGTTGCTGAGTTCTTCGTAGGGAAGGGGGTCGCCGGTGGCGAAGCTGCGCGGACCGATCATGCGCCCGGCGCGGATGAGCTCGGCGGTGGGGAAGGTGTTCTGGTGCCAGAGGGAGTTGTCGAGCCGCGTGGTGACGCCGTAGGCGAGGTAGATGCCCGCCTCGTAGTCGCGCAGAGGCCGATGGCCCCGGTGCTCGCGATTGCTGTGCGAATGCATGTCGACGAACCCGGGGACGATGGTGCGTCCTGATGCGTCGATGACGCGGTCGGTGCCCGACGTGTCGCACTCCCCGACGCACACGATGCGGCGCCCGTCGACCACCACCGTGCCGCGCTCCAGCACCTCGTCCTGATCGGTCCCCGCGAGCGTGACCAGGCGCGCGTTGGTGAGCGCGACCCGCCCAGAGACCTGGCGCCGCTGCACCTCCAGGCGGATGTCGAAGGTGTCGGCGCGCCGGGCGTCGACGTCGTAGCGGTAGTAGCGCGCGGCGCTCCCGAACTCGACCGTGGAAGCATCGCGCCAGCGCGGGAACAGGCCGCCGGTGCGGCTCAGGCGCTCGATCGGCAGCGAGCTGTCGCGGCGGTTGAGCGCCACCGGGCCGCCGGCACCTTTCGCAGGCGCGAGCGGGGTCACCCAGATGTCGTTGGCCTCCTGGAAGGCCAGCCAGCGGCCGTCCGGTGAAGGCGCGACCTCCTCGGCGGATTCGAGGACCACGTGGACGCGGCGGTTCTCCCCGTCCCGCCCGACGGAGGCGACCTCGACTCCGTCGTTCGTGATCTCGGGGTAGAAGATGCGCCCGGCCGGACCCCACGAGGGGGCTATGATCGCCGTCCGCTGTACCCGCTCCGGGCCGCTGCCGGTCGGGAGCGCGACGCGCACCACGTGCAGCCCCTCCCCCCCGTCGGCCGGGAAGCGCTGCAGGTCCCACCACGGGTTGTGCGTGACGGTGCGTCCACGCAGGGTGGCCCCCGATCCGCGGGCGACCACGATCTCGCTCCCGTCCGGACTCCACGCCGGGTTCACGTATTCCCCGCGGTCGGCGCTGACCTGGACGGGGTCGCCACCCCCCGCGCGCACCTTCCAGAGATGGCCGCCCCCGGTGTCGTCGAGGGTCGTGAAGGCAATCCATTCCCCGTCCGGCGACCAGGCGGGCCCGAACTCCTGCACGGGCGCGAAGTCCTCGGGCGTGGCGCGCTGCGGCGTGCCCGACGGCAGATCGGCCACCCAGACCCGCCCGATGGCCTGGAAGGCCACCGTGGAGCCGTCCGGGGAAGCGGTGTGCCAGCGCAGGAACTCGGCCTCGAAGGGGCCGTCCTCGATGCGGAACCGGAGCCGCGCCCGCTCCGAGATGGTGCGCTGCACCCGCGCCTCGAACGGGACCGGGCGAACATCGCCGGACTCCACGTCCACCAGCCCGATACCCCCGCCCCCGGAAATCACCATCGTGCCCCCGTCAGCCGACCACGAGTACCCGGGCAGAACGCGCAGGCTCTTGTCGCCGCTCTCCACCGCGATGTTGATCGGGTCGACCAGCTTGCGCTCCGCGCCCGTCTCGATGTCGAACAGCCAGAGCGCGGTGCGCGGGCCGAAGCGGTGGCCCTTGAACGACACGGTGGCGGCCGGCAGGTGGCGGGCGAAGGCGAGCCAGCGCCCGTCCGGAGAGGCCTCCGGGGCGAACGCGCCACCGCTCGAGCGCCTTCCGGCTCCGGTGCTGTACGAGGTTCCGCTCGTGATGTCGATGATGTGGTCGGTCCGGAGGTCAAGCCGCCGGATCTGGTATGCGCCGTCAAGGGCGTCGCGGTCGCGGCCCCCTTCGACGTCGTGGTAGTAGACGTAGCGCCCGTCCGGCGACACCGACGGCCAGTGCGCCCCGCCGTCGTCCACCAGCCGCACTCCCGCGCCCCCGTCCCGGTGGTGCATCCAGATGCCCAGGCCGTTCTCGCCCACGCCGCCACGGCCGATCGGGTCGCGCCGCACCACGATGAACTCGCCGTCGGGCGTCCAGGCCGGGGTGACCGCGCGCGAGTTCAGGTCGTGGAAGACGGGCCGCGCGTTCGACCCGTCCGCGTCCATGACCCACAGGTTGTCCTGACCCCCGCGGTCGGAGATGAAGGCGATGCTCCCCCCGTCCGGCGAGATGCGCGGGTGGTAGTTGACCGCCACCCCGCTCTCCTGGGTGAGCGACTCCGCCGCGCCGCCCTCCGCCGGCACCCGGTAGATGTGGCCCAGCAGGTCGAACACGACCCAGGAGCCGTCGGGCGCCAGGTCCACCGACATGCGCGTCCCCTCGGTGGTGGTGAAGTCGATCTCGCGGGTCTGTCCGCGGGGCAGGCGCACGTCCCAACCGTCCTGTGCAGCTGCGGGGAGGGCGGAAGCGACAAGGGGGAACGCCAGGAAACCGATAGCCACCATCGCCGCGGCGGGGAGATGTGTCGGAAGGAAGTGTCGACGCCCTGGCAGTCCGTGGGGAATTCGCCCCCGGGCAGCCGGCGGCAGGGTGGTCGTGGCGTGCATCGGAAACCTCCTGGTTCCAGCGGTGGGTAGGCAATCGCCCAAGGGTCGATATTGCCGCTCCGCGCGACCCCCGCGCAAGCAGATTCCGGCGGCGTCCGGGCAAGCGGTCAGCCCCGCAGTTGGGCGGGCGCGTCCCCGGGGGACAAGCCGTGCCGATCACGCTTGACAGGGGCCTCGCTTCCCCCGCTATTGAAGCTTGTGTCGGTGCGCCCGATTTCGGGACGGCACCGCGCATGATTCGGTGCGTTTGTCAACCGAGGGGAGGCACGATGAGGATACTTGTCGCCGGAATGATGGTTCTCGGCGTGGCCATCGCAGGCAACGATTCCGGGATTTCATTAGCTGGCGGATCGCGGGCGGTGGAGCCCGCGGCAGCCGTCTCGCCCGCGCTCGCGGTGAACTCCACCGGCGCGCCGCACCCCGCCCCTGAAACCCTCACGGGCCTGGTGCGCACCTATTGCGTCGTATGCCACAACGACGTCCTCCTGACCGGCAACACCACGCTGCAGGGCTTCGAGGTGGAGAACGCCACCGACAACGCTCAGACCGCCGAGCGCATGATCATGAAGCTGCGCGCCGGCATGATGCCGCCCCCGGGCTTTCCGCGGCCCGGCGGCGATTCCCTGGTGGCGCTGGTCGAGACGCTCGAGTCCACCCTCGACGAGGCCGCGGCGCGCAATCCCAACCCGGGCAACCGAACCTTTCAGCGCCTCAACCGCGCCGAGTACGAGGCCTCCGTCCACAGCCTGCTGGGGCTCAGAGTCGACGCTGGCCTCTACCTGCCCCTCGACACCAAGAGCGCCAATTTCGACAACATCGCCGACGTCCAGCTGCTCTCCCCCACGCTCATGGACGCGTATTTGAACGCGGCCGCCGAGATCAGCCGGCTCGCGGTCGGCAACCTCGAAGTCCAGCCCAGCGAGACCACCTATTCAAAATCCGGCTACTTCTCCCAGTGGGAACGCATCGACGGGGCGCCCTTCGGCACCCGCGGCGGCATCTCCGCCCTGCACAACTTCCCCGCCGATGGCGAGTACAGCGTGAAGATGGCCTTCGACCACACGACCACCGGAGAGTTCTTCGGCAACGTCACCCAGGGCGAACAGATCGAGATCTCCATCGACGGAGAGCGCGTGGCGCTGCTCAACGTCGACCAGTTCATGCACGTGGCCGATCCCAACGGAGCGAACCAGGAGAGCCGGTCGTTCTTCGTCACCGCCGGGCCGCACCAGGTCTCGGCGGTCTTCCTCAAGCAGTTCGAGGGGCCGGTGCCCGACCTCATGTCGCGCCACGACTGGTCGCTGGCCGATCGCCGCATCGGCGCGGACGGGTACGGCATCACCGCCCTCCCGCACATCAAGGATCTGACCATTGCGGGCCCGTTCCAGGTGACCGGCGTGTCCGAGAACCCGGTTCGCCGCCGCATCTTTACCTGCCGTCCCACGGCCCCCGAGGAAGCGGAGGCTTGCGCGCGCGATATCGTGACCCGTCTCGGCTCTGCCGCGTTCCGGCGGTCACTGACCGAACTCGACGCCTCCGAACTCATGGAGTTCTACCGCCAGGGCGAGGACGCGGGCGGCTTCGAGACCGGTGTACGGCTCGCGCTGCAGGCGATCCTGGCGAGCCCGGACTTCGTCTTCCGCTTCGAGCCGGTTGCGGGCAGCGCGCGCGACGGAAGCTACCGCATCAGCGAGCTGGCCCTGGCCAGCCGGCTTTCGTACTTCCTGTGGGGTACGCCTCCCGACGAGGAACTGGTGTCGCTGGCCGAGCGCGGCCGTCTCTCGGACGACCTGCGAGATCAGGTCGAGCGCATGATCGCCGACCCGCGTTCGGACGCGCTCGGCACCCGCTTCGCCAACCAGTGGCTGCGCCTCCAGGACCTGGATCTGGTGCATCCGGACCGCCTGATGTTCCCCGACTACCACCAGCAACTGGCCGATGCCATGACGAGGGAGACGGAACTCCTCTTCATGAACCTCGTGCGCGAGGACCGGAGCTTCCTCGAGCTCTACACGGCCGACTACACGTTCGTGAACGAACGGCTGGCGAAGCACTACGGGATCCAGGGGGTCGTGGGCGAGGAGTTCCAGCGCGTCGAGTACCCGGACGACCGCCGGGCCGGCATCTTCGGCCACGGCAGCGTCCTCACCCTCACTTCGGTGGCCAACCGCACCTCCCCGGTGTTGCGCGGCAAGTGGGTGATGGAGGTGGTTCTGGGCACGCCGCCACCGCCTCCTCCGCCGGGCGTTCCCGATCTGGAGGAGACCGAAGCCGTCGAGGGCACCACCATCCTGACGACGCGCGAGCGCATGGAGCGGCACCGGGCGAGCCCGGTGTGCAACGCCTGCCACCAGTTCATGGACCCGATCGGGCTGGCGCTCGACAACTTCGACGTGACCGGCAAGTGGCGCATCCGCGAGCACGGCATCCCGCTCGACACGCGCGGGACCTTCTACGACGGGAACGATGTGACCAGCCCGCAGGAGCTGCGCTCGGTGCTGCTGGAGCGCCCCGAACCGCTGATCCGCCACTTCACCGCGAACCTGATGGCGTATGCGCTGGGTCGCCGGATGGAGTACTACGACCAGCCCGAGATCCGCGAGATCGCGCGCAAGGCGGAGGCCGAAGGCAACCGCATGTCGGCCTTCATCCGCGGCGTGGTCGAGAGCGAGGCCTTCCAGATGAAGAGCGCCGCCACGGTGGAGGACGCACAGAGCGGCAGTTGATCCGTCCTGCGGTGAACCAGGTGCCGGCGGTATGCCGGTGCCCGCTTCACGCCGCGGATTCGCCCTGCCGCTGGCCGAGTTCCGTCTCGAGCAGCAGCAGCGCCGACTTGTCGTCGCCCGCCAGGCGCAGCCGGTCGACGATGTCGGAGGCGACCTTCTCCTCCTGCACCTGTTCGTTGACGAACCACTGCAGCATCACCTGGGTGGGGTAGTCGGTCTCCTCCACGGCGAGGCGGTATAGTTCGCCGATCAGCGCGGTCACCTTGCGTTCGTGAGCCAGCGCCGCCTGGAACACCTCCAGGGGCGAGCCGAACTCCGGGGGCGGCGCGTCGATCCGGCCGAGGTCGACCCGGCCCTCGCGGTCGTTCACGAAGTCGAAGATGCGCAGGGCGTGCTCCCGCTCCTCATCCGACTGCATGCGCATCCAGTGGGCGAAGCCCGGATATCCCGTCCGTTCGAAGTACGCGCTCATGGCAAGGTAGTACTGGCTGGCGTAGAACTCCTGCACGATCTGCTCGTTGAGCGCCGCCTGCATCCTGTCGCCGATCATCTGATTGTTTCCCGTGGGTTGGTGAAGAAGGCCTGCTCCGGGTGTTCAGTACCCCAGAGCCGTTCCCCCGCGCCGGGGATCGGACCACGCCGTGAGCAGGCCGTCCACGACGACGATCATCTGGACATCGCCGGATAGCCCGCCCCGCTCGACTACGACGTGACCGAGCGCCTCCAGCCGCGAGACGGTCTCCGGGGAGAGCGCTCCCGCCTCGTAGAAGATCTGGTCCGGCAGATGCTGGTGATGGACCCGCGGCGCCAGAACGGCCTCGACGACATCCATGTCGAAGTCCACGACGTTGGAGATCGTCTGGAACACCGTGGTGATGATGGTCGCGCCACCCGGGGTGCCGGTGACCATGGCGAGCTCCCCGTCCGGCCCCAGGACGACGGTCGGCGACATGGAGGACAGCATCCGCTTCCCCGGCTCGATGGCGTTGTTTTCGCCTTGAACCAGACCGAACTGGTTGGCGAAGCCGGGCCTGGCGGCGAGGTCGTCCATGTCGTTGTTCAGAATGAAGCCCGCTCCGGTAACGGTGACCTTGCTTCCGTACCAGGAGTTCACGGTCGTGGTGACCGACACGGCATTGCCGTCGGCGTCGACGATGGAATAGTGGGTCGTGTTCTCGCCTTCCCCGGGGACCGTGACGCCGGGAGACGTCCCGGCCTGCCCCGGAGCACTCTCCAGTCCGGGCCCGATCTCGGAGGACGGAGTGGCGGCATCCAGGGAAATGCTCGCTCCCCGCTCGCTGGCGTACACCGCCGAGGTCAGGCTCTCCAGCGGCATTTCCACGAAGTCCGGATCCGCCAGGTAGTGGTTGCGGTCGGCATAGCCTCGACGCCAGGCCTCGGCGTGGAGATGGATCGTCTGCGCCGACTGCCAGCCGAGGGAGGCAAGGTCGTAGCGCTCCAGGATCCCGGCGGTCTGCGCCATCGTGACGCCGCCGGACGATGGGGGCGGCATCGAGATGACCGTGTGCCCCCGGTATTCGAACGCGATGGGTTCGCGCCAGATTGCCTGATACTCGGCGAGGTCGCGGCGGGTGAGGATGCCGCCGCCACGTGCCATCTCGGCAAGGATGAGGTCAGCCGTTTCCCCAAGATAGAAGTCGTCGCGGCCGAGATCGCGGAGGCGCCTCAGAGTTCGGGCCAGATCCGGCTGGCGAAGGGTGTCCCCTACGGCGGGCGGCTGGCCGCCGCGGGGCAGGAACTGCTCGGCCGAGGCCGGAAAGGCCTGAAGGGCCGCGACCATCGCGTCGCCCAGCGAGTTCAGGAAGCGGGGCCGAACGGGAAAGCCTCCGGCAAGCTCGATCGCGGGGTCAACGAGCGCGGGCCATTCCATGCGGCCGAAGCGCCGATGGACTTCCCACATTCCGTCGACGGTTCCCGGCACGCCGACGGAGAGGTGGCCGACGACGACATCCTCCGTCACTTCGCCGTCGTCGTCCAGGTACATGTCCCGCGTCGAGGCCAAGGGGGCGCGGGCGCGGAAGTCGAGAGCCGCCGTCTCGCCGGCCGCCGTCCGAAGCACCAGAAACCCGTCACCTCCGAGGTTCCCCGCTTCCGGGTTGACCACGGCCAACGCGAACATCACCGCGACGGCGGCGTCCATCGCGTTCCCGCCGGACCGCAGGACGTCGACACCGACCTGGCTGGCGAGTTCGTCGGTCGTGACGACCATCCCGTTGGTTGCGGTGACGGGGGCGGGTGTGTCCCGGTACCGCCACGACTCCGGGAATGCGGCTTCCCCCGCCGACGAGGGATCCCCACAACCGATGCAGGCCGTGAGCGCCAGGCCGAGAGCCGTGTGCAGCAGCAGTGGCAGCCGCGCCATTCGTTTTCTCCTCTCCGGCAATCGCGGAAGCCTCCCGCGACGCACGAGGTTTCGCCGACGTTTCCGAGAGCTGGTCGATCAGGCTGGAAGCCCGGATCCCCGCCGGGTCGGCCCTCAATGTACCGATCTTCTGATTCCGGGCCAGAGTGCGCTTTACTCCGGCCGCCTTCCCCTGTAGCTTTCCTGCTCCCCGCCTCCGGCATTTCATTTGAAGCGCCCGAGATCGCGGAGCGCACGAGTGAGGATCGCTGGCGGGTTCGCCCGCTGGAGGAAAGTCCGAGCTCCACAAGGCAGGGTGCCGGGTAACGCCCGGGCGGCGTGAGCCGACGGAAAGTGCCGCAGAGAGCAGACCGCCGATGGCCACCCGGGGCACAGGCAAGGGTGAAAGGGTGCGGTAAGAGCGCACCGGGCCGCTGGCAACAGGGGCCGCATGGCAAACCCCACCCGGAGCAAGGCCGAATAGAGGACGAGGAGTCGCCCGCTCCGCCCGAGTCCCGGGTAGGCCGCACGAGGCCGGCAGCGATGCCGGTCCCAGATAAATGATCCTCCCCCGTCTTCGGGCGGGGACAGAACTCGGCTTATTCCGTGCGCTCCGCCGCGGGGCGCAGCCGGTCACGGCCGCAACAGGCGCCCGTAGCTCAGCTGGATAGAGCGCTGCCCTCCGGAGGCAGAGGTCACAGGTTCGAATCCTGTCGGGCGTATCCTTTCTCGCGGGGCCATCCGCGCCCCGCCGCATCGGCGATCAGCCGTAGCGCCCCTCGATGTAGTCAGCGGTCTGCCGGTGCTGCGGGTTCAGGAAGACGTCCTCGGTAAGGCCGTGCTCGATCACCTTGCCGATCAGCATGAACACGGTCTCCTCGCTGGCTCGCCGCGCCTGGGCCATGTTGTGGGTCACGATCAGGATCGTGAACTCGCCCCTCAGCTCCCAGATGAGCTCCTCCACGGCCGCCGTGCCCTTGGGATCGAGCGCCGAGCAGGGTTCGTCCATGAGCAGCACGGCGGGCTTTACCGGGAGCAACCGCGCGATGCAGAGCTTCTGCTGCTCCTCGAGGGACAGCTCGGTGGCCAGGGTGTCGAGCCGATCCTTGACCGAGTCCCAGAGCAGCACCTTGCGCAGGGCATCCTCGACCAGTTCCTCCTTGCGGGAGCGCGAGACGCGGTGGCCGCGGGCGTGCAGTCGGTGGCCGAAGCTCACGTTGTCGCGGATGGAGAGCGGCAGGGGATTTGGGCGCTGAAACACCATCCCCACCTGCTTGCGCACCTGCACCAGCTCTACCTCCGGCGCGTAGATGTCCTGGCCCAGAATCTCGATGCTTCCCGTGGTACGCACGTAGCCGAGCCGCTCGTTGATGCGGTTGCAGCTCCGGAGCAGGGTGGATTTGCCGCAGCCCGACGGGCCGATGAGCGAGGTGATGATGCCCTGCCTGACATCCAGGTTGACATCGAAAAGGGCCTGGAAGTCTCCATACCAGAGGTTGAGGCCGCGGGTCGCGATCGCGGCAGGTACGGGAGCGACAGCCGGCTCAGCCAAAGCGTCCCTCGATGTAGTCGTGGGTGCGCGGATCCTTGACGATACCGCTGAAGATGCGCGCCGTGCCGCTGGTTTCGACGTGCTCGCCGGTCAGGAAGAACGCGGTCCGGTCCGCCAGCCGCCTTGCCTGCTGCACCAGGTTGGTCACCAGCACGATCGACATCTCGTTCTTCAAGTCCTTGAGGACATCCTCTATGCGCATCGTGGTGACCGGATCCACGGCGATCGAGAACTCGTCCAGGAGCAGAAGATCGGGTTCCTGCGAAAGCGCCCGCGCGATGGTCAGGCGCTGCTGCTGGCCTCCGGAGAGCAGGCTTCCGAGCGAATCCAGGCGGTCCTTCACCTCTTCCCAGAGCGCGGCGCGCCGGAGGCACCGTTCGACGATCTCGTCGAGCTCGCTCCCCTTGCGCACGCCCCGCAGGCGCGGAGCCAGGGCCACGTTCTCGTAGACGGTGAGCGGGAGCCCCACCGGGAGCGGAAAGACCACGCCGATGCGGCTGCGCAGGGCGTACACGTTGCGAACACGGCGGATGTCGCGGCCATCGAAGGTGATCCGGCCCTCCACCTCCATTCCGGGAATGAACTCGTCCATGCGGTTGAGGGCGCGCAGGAACGAGGTCTTGCCCGATCCTGCGGGGCCGATGATCCCCAGGATCTCGTTCCGGCGAATGGAGAGATCCAGCCCTCGCAGCGCCACATGCTTCCCGTAGCGAATCGTCAGGTTCTGCACGACCACCTTCGCGGAAAGCGCATCGGCCGAGGCGCCGCCGCCGTCGGGCGCCGCGCCCGCTACCATTTCTTTCTCCCGCGCACGTACACGCGAAAGGCGATGGAGAGCGCGTTCATCGCCAGCACCATGGAAATCAGCACAAGCGCCACGCCGAAGGGCAGCGCTTCCGGCGCGTCCGGTACCTGTGTGGCGATGACGAACAGGTGCAGCGACATGGCCATGGTCTGGTCCAGGACGCCCTGGGGCAGGAAGGGAAGGAAGAAAGCCGCGCCCGTGAACATGATGGGAGCGGTCTCTCCCGAGGTGCGCGACACCTCCAGGATGATACCCGTGAGGATGCCGCTCAGGGCGTTGGGCAGCACGATGCGGCGAATGGTCTGCCAGCGGGTTGCGCCCATGTTCCAGCAGGCCTCCCGGAAGGCGCGCGGCACCGCCTGCAGCGACTCGCGGGTGGACACGATGACGACCGGGAGCGTCATCACCGCCAGGGTGAGGCTGGCCGCCAGAATGCTCGTGCCGAAGCGGAAGAAGAGCACGAAGGCGCCCACCCCGAACAGGGCGTGCACGATCGACGGCACCCCCGCCAGGTTGATGATCGCGAGGTTTATGGCGCGGGTGAGCCAGTTGTCGGGCGCGTATTCGCTCAGATAGACGGCGGCCGCCACCCCCACGGGCACGGACGCGATCAGCGCCACGACCACCAGCCACACCGTCCCCACCAGGGCGGGTAGAATGCCCCCGGCGGTCATGCCGTCCACCGGCCGCGTGGTAAGAAACTCCCAGGAGATGACGGGGCCGCCCTCTACCACCAGCAGTGCCATGATGATCACGACCGGGAGGATGAGCAGCGCGGTCATCAGTCCAAGCAAGACGCGCACCAGCCACTCTACCTTCCGGTCGCGCGAGTTCAGCGAGGTGCCCGCGAACAACGGGGCCGCCGTACCGGTCATGGGCGCCCCCGCTCCCCCTTCCTGCGGATCCCGCGCATGATGGTATCGGCGGCCAGGTTGATCGCGAAGGTCACCAGGAAAAGCAGGATGCCCAGCGTGAAGAGCGCTCGGAAGTGATCGGAGCCGACGGCCGTCTCGCCCAGTTCCGCCGCAATGGTGGCGGTGAGCGCGCGAACGGAGTCGAATACGCTGTCCGGGAGGTTGATGGAGTGGCCGCTCGCCATGAGCACGACCATCGTCTCGCCGAACCCTCGTCCCACGCCCAGCAGCACCGCCGCCACGAGGCCGTTCTTCGCCGCGGGAATCACCACCTTGCGAATCACCTGCCAGCGGGTGGCGCCCAGCGCCTCGGCTGCTTCCCGATAGCCGTCCGGGACCGCCTTGAGGGCGTCCTCGGCGATGGTGGTCATGATGGGCGCCGCCATCAGCCCCAGGATGATCCCCGCGTTCAGGACGTTCAGCCCGATGGGAACGTCGAAGACGTCGATGATCAGGGAGTTCATGATGCTGAAGCCGATGAATCCCCACACGACGGAGGGGATGGCCGCGAGCAGCTCGACGAGCACCTTGAGCGTCTCGCGCACCCGGCCGCGCGCGAATTCACCGATGAACACGGCGGCCGCCAGCGAGAACGGGATCGACACCACCATCGCCAGCCCCGTAATGCTCGCCGTCCCCACGATGAGCGCCAGCGCGCCGTAGGTGGCGTCCAGCGCCGAGGTGGGCCGCCAGGCGATGGAGCCGAAGAACTCGCCCGCGTCGAATTCGGTGAACACGAACCCGAGGCCTTCGCGCGCGATGAAGGCGAAGATCCCGCCGATGAAGAGGATCGCCGAAGTGCCGCCGATGAAGACGAACACCGTCACCGCGCGGTCTGCGTACCAGGCGCGGCCGCGGTGGTCGAAGTCGCGCGAGCGGGCGAGCGCCTGCGGATTCATTGAGGGGCGATCAGGCGTCCTTGTCCCGAGCTATTGTACGCACGCGGCGGGCATCGCCGGGGTGTAGCCCAGCTCCAGCATGATGCACTGCCCGGCATCGCCCAGCACCCAGTCGAGATAGGCCTTGACCTGGCCCGCCGGACTACCGGAGGTGTACATGAGCAGAGGCCGTGAGATCGGGTAGCTGCCGTCGAGCGCCGTCTCGATCGAGGGGCCGACACACGGGTCGCCGGCAGTGCCCATGACGCAGGGCATCGTGACCTCGGGGGTTGCGTAGGCCATTCCGCTGTAGCCGATCGAGCACGGCGTCTGGGCCACCAGGTGCACCACGTCTTTCGAGCCGTGCATGTCGTGTGACCCGAGCTTGAAGTCCTCGTTGTCGAGAACCGCCTCGCGGAAATACGCAAAGGTGCCGGAGTTGTTCTGCCGGCTGACGCGGACGATCTCGTCCGATGTGCACCCCGGCACCTGAACGTCGAGCTGGCTCCAGCGCTCGATGGTGCCGTTCTCTCCGTAGATGCCGGCCAGCTGGTCCAGGGTAAGCCGGCCCACCGGATTGTCGCGGTGGACGTACACGGCCAGCGCGTCGTGGCCGACCAGGTGCTCCACGGGATCGTTGCCGTTCGCGCGGGCCGCCTCGATTTCCCGCGAGGTCATCTTGCGGCTCGAGTTGGCGATGTCCACCGTGCCGTTGATCATCGCCGAGATGCCGGTGCCGGAGCCGCCACCCGAGACCGCCACGGCGACCTCGGCGTCGACAGCGCTGTACGCTTCCGCCCAGGCCTGGGCGACGGTGATCAGCGTATCCGATCCCTTGTTCTGGATCACCGCGCGCGCGCCGTTCTCGGCACGGCCGCCGCAGGCGATGACAAGGATCGACAACAGGGTGGACATGCTACGTCTCATTCTCGGCTCCCTCCATGGATGATTGCTGCAATCGGGCATACCCGCTCCCTGCGTCGGAATCGGGGCCACCATAACCTATCCGCACGGCGGGCCCTCCGATACCGGGCGCCGGTGCGCCGCGGGCTTCTGTTACGAAAGTGTTGCCTCGCCGGGACGCAAAGGCCGATCGGAGCCGCCGCGTGCCAGTTTCCACACGCCCACGGTGAGCACCGGTACGACGTACACGGCCAGGAAGACCCAGGTCATGGTCCCGTACCCCCGCGCGATCAGGTCGATCAGCCCGAATTGGGCGATGAGCGCGCCGCCGACCAGCAGGCCTGTGCCGATCCCGGTGCGCAGGCGAGCGGGCATCTCCGCCTTGCGTCGCGCGTAGACCGCCGCTATGCGCTCGTTCACCGCGTGGATCATCCCCGCCCCGGTCTCGATCAGGGTTCCGAAGAGCGCCAGCTGGAACGCGAGTTGGAACCAGCGCATGCCGAGCGTTTCGAGCAGCGCGTTCGCCGGGACGGTGCGGTCCAGGATCTCCGGGTACTGCCCCACCATGGCAAGGTAGAAAAGCACCCCCGGGATGATGGCGATCGGGCCGGCCAGCAGACCCGCGGAGACCGCCTCCCGGCGGGTGCCGACGTGCCGCATCACGAAGAGCAGGCCGGGAATGGTCGCGAGGTTGTAGGCGGCGTAGCGTACGCCGGCAAGGAACCAGCCCTCCCCCGCCGGGACGGCGGCGAACCTCTGCGAGATCTCTCCCCCGAACGAGACGAAACAGAGGATGAAGAAGAGGACGAACACGGCGTAGAGCACGAACGACCACCCCGCGAAGAAGCGCTCTATGGTCCCCGACCCGCGGAACACCAGGTAGCCGATGGCGGCGATCATGCCGAGCACCCCCGCGACGTAGCTGATGCCGAAGGTCTCTTCGAGTATGCTGCCGGCCGCGGCCGCGATGACCGCCAGAACCAGCATGAGGAACGCCAGGTATGCCGCCTCGTAGGCGACCCACCAGCGCCCGCCCAGGAGGCGGCGGAAGAAGGTTCGGTAGTCGTAGGCGGAGAAGCGGCGGGCGAAGTCGAAGGTCACGGCGCAGGTCGCGCTCCAGATCACCGTGGACACCAGCAGCATGGCCATGAGGCCGCCGCGGGGGCCTTGCGTGAGGAAGAACTCCACGAGTTCGCGCCCGGTGCCGTAGCCTCCCGCGATGACCACCGACTGAAAGACGAATCCCGGGAGCAGGTAGCGGCGGAAGAACGAGTGCTGGGCGGACGTGGTCACGGTCTGGTTCTCCGGGCGAGGGCCTGCAGGGCCACGTGGGCGGGGGGTGCGAGCCCTGAGCCTATGGGGGCCGGATCGGCATGGCAAACCGGCGCGGCGACGCCGGGACGGTCCGTTGCCAAGTTTGGCACGACTCTTGCTTAATGTCCTGCCAAGCGGACCTGGCTGAAACCGGGCATGCGCCGGTCGCGTAGGCCCCGGGAGACAGGGGGAGTGGGATGAGCACGGAAGAACGAATCAGGCACCTGGGAAGAGCGGCATCGAGGGCGGAGGATGAAGGGAGGTACCGGGAAGCCCGCAATCTGCGGCTTCTGGCGCGTGACGCTCGACCCATCTCTTCCTTGAAGGACGTTCCGAACATTCCCCTGGCCGGTTCGAAGGAATGAGTATCGGCTGAGTCGAGA
Source organism: Candidatus Binatia bacterium (assembly GCA_022823055.1). Classification (GTDB taxonomy): domain Bacteria; phylum Desulfobacterota; class Binatia; order UBA9968; family JAJDTQ01; genus JAJDTQ01. The sequence continues at coordinate 15,975 of JAJDXX010000116.1, forward strand.
TGTGTGGTGGGGTGGTGATGCCCCCGGACCCGTGGAAGCGGGTTCGGGGGCTTTGGTATTGAGCGCACGGCGCCACCGGGTCTCCGCGGTCTCGGCGACCAGCGACATATCGATCAGCAGCAGAAGGCCGAGCGCCAGCATCCTGGCAGCCGATGATGGATTTCCGTCGTCGCGTTCATCGGCAGGAGCATGCCGCCGGCCATCAGGATCAGGTCGCGACCCGCGACGGCGTGTCCCGAAAACCGGGAGGAGGGGCACCGTCAGGCGCATGAGGTGCTTATCTTGGAGTGGGACGAAACGCGGGCGGTCCGTCGCCCGCCACGCTGGAAGACTGCCACAGCAGGGAGCAAGGCCGTGAGATTGAAGGGAAGCGATTGGCGCGTGGTCGGAGGGATGCTGGCCTGTTTGGCGGTCGGCGCGTGCGCGGGCGACGAAGAGGCGGGTACGCCCTTGTCCGGTTCTTCGGGCGAGGCGCGGGCGGCCGCCGCGACCATCACCGAGGCCGACTTTCTGGACCGGGTGGCGACCCTGGCCCACGACTCCATGCGCGGCCGGGCCACGCCCAGCCCGGAAATCGAGGAGGCCGCACGCTGGATTGCGGGAGAACTCGCTGCAATGGGACTCGAACCGGGTGGTGGCGGGGGCGAGTTCATCCAGCGCTACTCTTTCCGTCCCCGGTTCGTTGATGTCGAGGCCCCTGCGGTCGACGCGCCCAACGTGGCCGCCGTGCTGACGGGCAGCGACCCGGAACTGCGGAACGAGTACGTAGTGTTCAGCGCCCACATGGACCATGTGGGAGTGCGGGAGCCGGACGCGAGCGGGGACAGCATCTACAACGGCGCCGACGACGACGCTTCCGGGACGGCCGCGGTCATCGAGATCGCGGAGGCGTTCGCCGCGCTCGAAGAGCCGCCGCCACGGTCGACGGTATTCCTGCTGGTGAGCGGAGAGGAGCGGGGCTTGCACGGAAGTCGCGCCTACGCCGACGACCCGCCGGAACCGGTCGCCTCGGGACGCATGGTGGCCAACCTCAACATGGACATGGTGGGCCGCAACTGGCCCGACACCATCGTGGCCATCGGCAAGGAGCACTCGGACCTGGGGGCGACCCTGGAACGCGTCAACGCGGCGCATCCGGAACTCGGCATGACCGCCATCGACGACCTGTGGCCGGACGAGAACTTCTACTTCCGTTCGGACCACTACAACTTCGCGCGCAACGGCGTGCCGGTCCTCTTCTTCTTCAACGGGACCCACGACGACTACCACAGGCCGAGCGACGAGGTGGAGCTGATCGACGCCGGGAAGGGCGCGCGCCTGACCCGGCTCATCTTCTACCTGGGGCTCGAGATCGCGAGCGCTCCGGAGCCGCCCGAGTGGAATCCCGAAAGCCGCCGGATGATCGTCGAGATGATCGAGAGCAGACGATGAGCATCAGGCTGATGCCGCTGGAAGATTATCGGGAGTATTCCGTCCGGGAGATGCGCGCCCGTGCGCGCGCCTTCCGCGAGGAAGTCCGCCGCCGGCGCACGGTGCGCGACTTCTCGCCGCGCCCGGTGCCGCGCGGGATCATCGAGGATTGCCTGCTGGCCGCCGGCTCCGCCCCCAACGGCGCCAACCACCAGCCCTGGCATTTCGTCGTGGTGAGCGACCCCGCGGTGAAGGCGCAGATCCGTGAGGCCGCGGAGGAAGAGGAGCGGGCCTTCTACCGGGGACGGGCGCCGGACGAATGGCTGCGGGCGCTCGAACCCCTGGGCACCGACGAACACAAGCCCTTTCTGGAGATCGCGCCGTACCTGATCGTGATCTTCGCCGAGAGCTACGCTCTGCTGCCCGACGGGAGCCGCCGCAAGAACTACTACGTGACCGAGTCGGTCGGCATCGCCACTGGGCTCCTGATCACGGCCCTCCATCACGCCGGACTGGCTTCGCTTACCCACACGCCCAGTCCCATGGGCTTCCTGAACCGTATCCTGGGCCGTCCGAAGAACGAGCGCCCGTTTCTGTTGCTGGTGGCGGGGTATCCGGCGGACGACGCCAGGGTGCCCGTCATCGGCAAGAAGTCCCTGGACGAGATCGCGACCTTCAGCGGGTAGCAAACCCGGGGCCGGCCACTCGCATTGCGGGTTGGTCTTGGATAAACTCCGCCCATGGGCACCCGCCGGGCGCGGGCACCTGTCAACGGTTCCACCCGTTCAACCGGACGAGGCACAATGGGACGCCTGGATGCAGACACAGGACGGGACTCGGCGGAGATCCGCGCCTTCACAAAGGCGATTCTGAGGGACCTCAAGGCCCTCGAGAGGATGCTCTCCGAGGGCATGATCGAGTCCGGGGTGCGCCGCTTCGGCGTGGAGCAGGAGTTCTTCCTGGTGGACCGCGGCTGGGGCCCCGCGACCGTCGCGCTCGACGTGCTGGAACATCTTCCCGAGGACACCTTCACGACCGAGCTGGCGCTCTTCAACCTGGAGGCCAACCTCCAGCCCAAGCTCCTCACCGGGCGCTGCTTCTCGGCCATGGAGGTCGAAATCGACGAGCGGCTCGCGCAGGCGCGCGCCTCCGCGCAGCGGCAGGGGGCCGACATCGTCCTGTGCGGCATCCTGCCGACCCTGGGCAAGTCCGACCTGTCCATGGACAGCATCACGCCCATGCCCCGCTACTACGCCCTCAACGATGCGCTCAACCGCATCCGCGGCGGGTCGTCGTACCGGCTGCGCATCGAGGGCACCGACGAGATCTTCGTCGAGCACGACTCGGTGATGGTGGAGGCGTGCAACACCAGCTACCAGGTGCACCTTCAGGTTTCCGCGGAGGAGTTCCCGAGCTTCTACAACGTGGCCCAGCTGGTCACCCCGCCGGTGCTGGCGGCGTGCGTCAACTCCCCGCTCCTCTTCGGCAAGCGGCTCTGGAACGAGACCCGCATCGCGCTCTTCGAGCAGTCGATGGACACGCGCAGCGCAACGCCGCACCTGCGCCAGACCAGCACGCGCGTGCGCTTCGGCGAGCGCTGGATCAACAAGTCGGTGACCGAGCTCTTCGAGGACGACATCGCGCGCTTCCGCGTGCTCCTGACCGGCGAGGTGACGGAGGATCCCTTCGAGGTGCTTGCACGGGGCGGCGTGCCCCGGCTCCCCGCGCTGCAGCTGCACAACGGCACGGTATACCGCTGGAACCGCCCCTGCTACGGTATCAGCGAAGGCAAGCCGCACCTGCGCATCGAGTGTCGCGTGCTGCCCTCCGGTCCCACGGTCATGGACGAGGTCGCCAACGCCGCCTTCTGGATCGGTCTCGTGCTCGGAGGCGCCCGGGAATACGGAGACGTGGCAAGCCGGGTCGACTTCGACTACGCCAAGGCCAACTTCGTGGCCGCCAGCCGCAGAGGCCTGGACGCCGGTTTCCACTGGCTCACCGGCGAGACCGTGAGCGCGCGCGATCTCCTGCTGGGTGAACTGCTTCCGCTGTCACGGAGCGGGCTCGAGGAGTTGCAGATCGAGGAGACCGAGATCGACCACTACCTGGGGATCGTTCAGGGGCGCATCGAGTCCGGCATGACCGGCGCGATGTGGCAGCTCAAGTCGCTGCGCAGCATGAGCGGCCAGGGATCGGCCGCCGAGCGCATGACCGCGCTCACCTCCGGGATGGCTCATCGGCAGCGGGATCCGCGTCCGGCGCACACCTGGGAACCGGCCGAGATCTGGGAAGCGGGCGGCTGGCGCTACAACTTCCTGAAGGTCGAGCAGTACATGGTGACCGACCTGTTCACCGTGCACGAGGACGAGCCCATCGAACTGGCCGCCTTCCTGATGGACAAGCAGAACATCCGTCATGTGCTGGTGGAAGACGACGACCACACCCTGGTCGGGCTGGTCTCGTACCGCGCGATCCTGCGCCTGGTCGCCGCCTCCGGCGCCCCCGGCGTCGAGGAGTCCGATCCCATCCGCACCATCATGGCCTCCGACGTGGTGACCGTGGAGCCCGAGACTTCGACCCTCGAAGCGATCAGGATCATGCGCGACAAGCGCGTGTCCGCGCTCCCCGTGGAGAAGAACGGCAAGCTGATCGGAATCATCAGCGAGCGCGATTTCCTGCCAATCGCCTACCAGCTGCTGGAGGAAAAGCTGGAGGAGGTCTGAGCGGTCTTCCATCCACAGCGACGCAGGCCTTGCCGGCCCCCGAGAAGGGGCTGGGGACGGCGCTTCAGGAGTTGTTCGAGCCGCTGGGTGGCGTAGAACTGGATATCCCTGCCCGGGATCCGATGCGCGACCTGCCTCGATTCGACTGAGGTTGGGGAACGATAGTGGTCCTCGATACGAACGTCGTCTTCGAACTCATGCGTCCCAGTCCCGAACCCGCCGTCGTCGCCTGGCTGAACGCACGTCCAACGCGCGACCTGTTCGTGACAGCGGTCACGGAGGCGGAGGTTCGGACGGGCATCGCCTACCTTCCTGCCGGGAGGCGTCGAAGGCAGCTCATTCATGCCGCCGACCGCGCTTTCGAAGAGCTGTTCGCGGATCGCGTGCTGCCCTTTGAGCGCAAGGCAGCGCGAGCGTACGCCGGAATCGCGGCGGAACGGCGAACGGCGGGCCGTCCGATTTCGCAGGCCGATTGCCAGATTGCGGCGATTGCCCTTTGCCTGGGCGCGTCCGTGGCGACCCGGAACACAAGGGACTTCGATGGAACCGGCATCGCCGTTGTGGATCCCTGGGGGACCGGCGAGTGATGCGAGCGCGGCGCTACGCGCCAACGCAGTGCGGAATACCGACGGGTGCCGGGCCGGATTAGATCCTGATGTAGATGCGGCGCCTGTGCAGCAGCCACGCGACGGCGAGCCAGAGGGTGACCTGCGCCAGCGCCAGGGCAAGGGAGCCGTTGTAGTCGCCCGCCCAGGGCTGGAAGCCGTTGCGGAAGATCCAGTCGTAGAGGGATGAGCCTTCCGGGCCTCCCACGGGAATCCGGCCCATCGTCTTGGCGAACATCCCCGAGGCCACGAAGATAGCGATCGAGTTCATGCCGCAGGCGACCAGCGGCGTGCTCCACGCGCCTCGCCAGCGCCTGACGTCGATGGCCCAGTACATCGTGCCCAGCATGAGCAGCGCGGTTCCCGCGGTGAAGACCACGTAGGAACTTGTCCACAGGTTCTTGTTGATGGGGAAGACGAGGTCCCAGGCGAGCCCCACGAGCACCATCGTTGCGCCCGCAGCCCACATGCCCTTGACGAGACCCCCGCCCGCGCGTGCAGGCGGGAGCCAATCGCCGCAGAAGATGCCGAGGCGGCAAGATGCATGGATTTTGCAACTATGTGCAGCCGATGAACTTAGGGATTTCGTGAGCCCGATTCCCGCCGAATGATTCCCGCTGGTCGGGATTTCAGCCCCGAACCCTGTCGCGGCCTTCCAGTGCCGTCC
>JAJDXX010000059.1 GCA_022823055.1 Candidatus Binatia bacterium
GAATCCAGGGGTGGTGGCAGGGCGCTACAGCGGCGTTTCCCCGCTCTACCCCTCCTGGATTCCCGCTTTCGCGGGAATGACGTTTCTGGGGGTTGTTGCCTCTCTTGAATGGTGTTTTGACACAGCCTGGAAAGCGGGAATGACGACTCGGGGCGTTGTTGCGACTCCGGGCGTTAGTGCCAATTCTCTTCCGAGCGAAATTTGACACAGCCCCGGAAGCGGGAATGACGTGTTTAGGCCCTACGCCGCGGTCGAGGCGGCGGCCGCGTCCGGCAACACGCTGGCCTCCCGCAGCTTGGGGATCAGTTCGTCGAGGCTCTTGATGAGCAGCTTGGGTTTGGCCGCGGCCAGGGTCTCTTCGTCGTTGTAGGAATACTCGGTGGCCAGGGCCACTGTGAACACGGACAGATCGTTGCCGGCCACCTGGGCGAACTCCAGGTTGTTGCCCGCGCGGATGTAGGTCGCGGTCCCCGACAGCAGGATCACTTCGAGGTTTTGGTTGAGCTTGCGGAACAGGTGGTATATGCCCTGCTCCTTGCGGAAGTAGGTCTCGTCGCGGTCGATAATCTCGTCGAAGTATTCGCTGATGCCAGCCTCCTCCATGACCCGGTGCTTGTAGCGCCGGCCGCTGGTGGTGAGGACCATGTTGCTCAGGCCGGCGTCACGGGTCTGCTTCAATGACGCTTCGACCCCCGGCATGAAGTCCGGCGGGTTCACGTCGAAGCCGTGGCGCCGCGCGATCTCCAGCGCGTGGCCGCGGATCTCGCGCCGTACCCCCTCGTTGTAGATGATGTTCGGGTCGCGCGCGTAGTCTTCCGCGAACAGGATCGGCGCGAGGAAGAAGTCGAACGGCCCGTCCGTCACCTTGCGCAACTCTTCGAAGGACAGCTCGGGTTTGTGGTAGCGCGGGAGAATCTCGTTGGCGATGACGTGGACCCGATGGATGTCCGTCTCGATGGTGTCGGACATGGTCCGCATCAGGCACTTCTTGACAGGTGTCGAAGCATCACTCATGGCAACCCCCCGTGCCGGTGTCCTGCCTCGTTCATCGCACGATAGCGGGAAAAGACACCGTGGCGCTCTGTCACCCCACGCTGGTGGAAAACTGCTCCAGCTTTAGCTAATCTGCCGGAAACCTGTCAACCGGGAGACATCATGCTGAACCTGACTTTGGCGTGCGGCCACTATGACCGCACCGAGGCGTTGCGGGACGGGCGGGTGCGGCCGGACGGCATCAAGCTCAACTGCCTCACGCTCAAGGTGGAAGAAACCTTCTGGCGCATGATGCAGCACCGGGAGTTCGACGTGGCCGAGACCTCCCTCGGGGGCTACGTGGTGCGCCGCGGGCGCGGACTCGACGACCTCGTGGCCATTCCCGTGTTTCCGTCGCGGTTCTTTCGCCAGTCCTGCATCTTCGTCCACGGCGGCTCCGGGATCGACGCGCCCGGGGACCTCAAAGGCAAGCGCATCGGCTTGCCCGAATACCAGATGACCGCGGCGGTGTGGGCCCGGGGCGCCCTCGCGGACGACTACGGCGTGCGCCCGGAGGACGTGGAATGGGTCCAGGGCGGGCTCGAAGACCCGGGCCGCCTTCCCTTCGAACCCGTGGAGCCCGCGGGCATCAGGCTGACCTTCGCGCCCTCGGACCGCTCCCTCGCGCGAATGCTCGCCGACGGCGACATCCAGGCCTTGATCACGGCCCGCACCCCATCCACCTTCGATGCCGCCGACGGCCGGGTCCGGCGCCTGTTCCAGGAACCGTGGAAGGTGGAGCGGGACTACTTCAACCGCACCGGCATCTTCCCCATCATGCACACCGTGTCCATCCGGCGCGAGATCCTCGACGAGCATCCCTGGGTCGCCGCTACCCTCATGAAGGCCTTCTCCGAGGCCAAGGACCTAGCAGTGGAAGACCTGACCCAGACCAGCGCCCTGCCGCTGACGCTGCCGTTCCTGACCGAGCACGCCTACCAGACGGTCGCGACCATGGGCGAGGACTTCTGGCCCTACGGACTGGAATCCAACCGCAAAACCCTCGAAACATTCGTGCGTTACATGCACGAGCAGGGGATGATCGAACGCCCCATGCCAATCGAGGAGCTGTTCGCCGCAAGCACCCACCGGACGTTCCGAATCTGAGCCGGCTACACCAAAGCGTTCTCCGGTCCCTTCGCCCAGAGTTTCACTCATCCGTAAGGATTCGAAAACTCGGCAAAATCCGTGACTACTCTTTGTGCAAGTTGGTGAAACCGCCTTCTCACAAGGCCGGGGACTCATCCACATACGGGTCTGTGAACAGGTTATCCACAGACGGGGTGGATGGTGTCAAGAAATCGCCGGTGCGCCCGGGGTCCGGAATCTTCGGACCGGACCGGGAACTCCGGAGGAGGATGCGCATCAGACGTAATGCTGGATTTCCTGGAGGGAGGGCGGGAAAAACAGTTCTTCGACGGCGGGTTTGCTCTTGATCATGCCCTGTTCGAACTCGTATCGCACCGCGGCTTCCAGGGCGGGCCGGTTGTCTTCCAGATTGTAGGGCCAGGGGTCGGCACCGAAGATCTCATGCTGCTGCTGGAGCTCTTCCTTGGCCCATACCAACGCCAGGCTTCGAGGGTCGCGCATGCGCTCGTAACAGACCTGCTTGGCCCGCTGCAGGGCCTGGAGCAGGCTCACCGCCACCCAGGGGTTGCGCTCCAGGATCTCGTCCTTGACGACCACCGTGTGCATGATCGGGAAGATGCCGCTCTTGCGGTAGTAGTCGACTTCGGCTTGCCTGGGGTCCGGGAAGAGCAATGCCACCTTGTCCGAGCCCGTCCGGATGGACGGCAGCACCTCTGGGTAGAGCGCCCCCTCCAACTCGCCGGCGCACAGCATCTCGTCGATGTCGCGGCCTTCCGGCACCCGGTGGATCTTCATCCACGACGCTGGCTCCAGGGGGACGTCCTCTTCCTCCTGGCACCACCATTCCACGGTGCGGAGGTCGAGGCCATAGTAGTCCTGCAGGATGCCGCGCATCCACAGGCCGGCGGAGTTCTGCAACGTATCCAGGGCCACCCGCCTGCCGTTCAGGTCCGCGGGCTTCTCGATGCCGCAGCCGGTGCGCTTGACCATGTAGCTGTGACGGAAACGCCGGTGCGGAAACGCGGGAATGGCGGTGAAGTCGCGCCCCTGGTCGTGGGCCACGAGGTATCCCACCAGCGAAAGCTCGCATGCGTCGAACTCCTCGTGGCGCAGCATGCGCCCGTGGCGTTCGGGCGACGGCATGGTCATCACGTTGAGGTCGATGCCCGCGGGCTCCACCACCTTCTCCCACAGCGGGCGCAGGAGATCATAGCTGCCGCAAGCGAAGTTCAGCTTCAACCGGGACATTCACCGCTCCTTCACCTCATGTGTCCTTGACGTGCTTCCGGTATTCCTCGGGCGTGTCGATGTCCACGAGGATCCCGGCCTCTTCGGTGTCCAGTTCGAGAGTCTCCTCGGGGTGACCGCGCACCACCGGCTTGGCGCCGGTATCGAGCGAGGCCGCCAGGAACTCGGGGAACAGCTTGCTGGAGAAGAGCACCGGATGGCCGCGCCGGCCGTTGAAGCGCGGCACCACGATGAGCTTCTCCTCCACGCGGAAGCGTTCGATCATGCGGTCCACCAGCCGGCTCTCGATGAACGGGTGGTCCACCAGGTGCACCAGGATTGCTTCCACCGGCTCGCCGTTCAATGCCCGGATGGCGGTATGCAGCGAGGAGAGCTGCCCGCGCGCGTAGTCGGGATTCACCACGGTGTCCACGCCGAGATAGGCGATGGCTTCGCGCATGGCCTCGGCGTTGTGGCCCAGCACCACCAAGGTACGGTTCACCTCGGTGCGCTCCAGCGCGCGCACGATGCGCTCGATGAACGGCACCCCGTCCACCGGCAGGAGCGCCTTGGGCCTTCCCATGCGGCTGGAGGCGCCAGCGGACAGAACGACGGCGACGATCATGACTTGGAAGAATGGGCCGCACCGGAGACCGGGGTCGCGCCGCCCGCGCAAACCCGAGCCTCCGGCAGTGTCGGGCTAGAGCCCCTCAAGTTTCCTCATGGTCTCGGCATAGTCCGCGATGGCCTTGTCGAGAGTGTATTCGGCATCGAAACCGAGCTGCTCCGACGCGCGCGACAGGTCCGTCAGGGCGCGGTTCGCCGGATACGACATGGGATCGCTGCCTTTCTGCAGCGTGACGCCGGACTCCGGGAACTGCTTCTTCAGCGCGGCGAGGATGTCGTCGCCGGTGACCATGCCGCTGCAGCCGATGTGGAAGAGCCGGTCCTTGTGCTCAGGCTTCAACGCGGCCAGAACGGTCGCCCTGGCGGCGTCCTTGCCGTAGAGGATTTCCGTGGGTCCGTAGGGCCAGTTGATGACGGTGTCCTCGCGCTTCAGCGCGGCGCGGATCATGTCCTGAATCGCCTGCTCGCGGGTGGCCTTCATGGTGGTGGGCGACGGTCCGTAAAGCCCTCCCACGTAACGGATGCACACGAACTCGAAGCCGTACATCCTGGCGTAGGCGTTGCCGAGGTACTCGCAGCCGCCCTTGGTGGCGGCATAGACCGACGGCGGGTTGATGGGAATGGTCTCGTCGACGGTCTGAACTCCCTCCCCCATCGAGCCCAGGTAGACGGTCCCGGAACTGGGGAAGGTGATCCGCGGAACGCCTTCCAGACGCACCGCCTCGAGCACGTTGACGGTGCCCATGAGGTTCAGGCGCACACCGGTGTAGGGGCGCCGCTGCACCTCCTCGCCGAGAAAAGCCGCCAGGTGGATGACCTGGCCGACGTCGTAGTCACGGATCGCGCTGACGAGTTGCGGCAGGTCCAGGATGTCGCCGCGCACCGTCTCCACGGACGCGGGATCGACGCCCACGGCCCTGAGGAGCCGCTCGTTCACCGCCACGTCGAAGATCACCGGGCGCTCGCCCCGTTCCTGCAGCATCCCCACCACATACGCGCCCACAAGACCGGTACCCCCGGTCACCAGAATGCTCTTCTGTGCCATTCGCTCCCTCACTAAGCTACGGAAACATGTACTCCACCGGCGGCGATTCGAAGTCCGTCTCCACTTCCGTGGTTCCGGGCACCTCCTTGGCCACCGCGACGATCTCTTCCTGCAAGGCGGGCTGGGTCAATATGCCGGAGACGTGGACCACGCCTTCGCTCGCGCGCACGCGCACGTTCAGGTTGCGGGTCTTGGGGGACACGATCAGCGCCGCCTGGACCCGCGACGTCAGGGACAGGTCGGCGAAGGCCTGGCCGGACTCCTCTGTCTGCTGGTATTCGGGGCGGCCGGCCGCGTCCTCGATCAACCGCGCCAGGGTGTCCACCGTCATCTGTCCGGCGTTGAGCACCAGGTCGTAGCGCGACGCGTCGCGCCAGTCGGCGCCGAAGACGGCTTCCATGCGCCGGGAACGCGCCTTGTTGACGCTCTCCACGTAACGGCGGCCGCCCGCCTCGTCGAGCCCTTCCCGTTCCCGCACCTTGTCCACCTGGTATTCCAGCGGCGCGGTCAGGAGCACCTTGAGTACATGGCTGATGCCGGGCAGGAGTTCCTGGCCCATGTGGCCGTGGTAGACGATATGGCCGTCACGCGCCATCTCGCACATGGCGGCCTGGAGGGTGATGCGATACAGCCGCAGGCTCTCGCGCCAGCGCTCCCACCAGTGCGGCCCCGACTCCAGCACCTCTTCGTACTTGGCCTCGGGAATGCCGTACCGGTTGCTCGCCTCCATCAGCACCTCCCGGTCCACGCACGGGCAGCCCAGATCCTGTGCCACCCGCTCGGCAACCTCCGGACCCGCGCCAAATGCGCCACGAATGATCGTGATAATCGGCATGGGCTTCCCTCCTTTCGGCTCGGTTGCGGGCAACGGCCGCGGCCGCGGCCCATCCCTTCCTGACACTAAGGTAAAACGTCCCTTGAAGGGTTGCAAGATATTTGTACGGCCAACCCGCTTTTGTTACACGTTTATGAGGCCTTGACCATGACCCCCAGAGAAAAACTGCTGGCATTGCGCGAAGAGTTGCGACAGACCTTTCTGGAACGCGGCGAACTGATCGACGGCGCCCTGGCCGCCCTGTTGTCGGCGCAAAACCTGCTCATCATCGGCCCGCCGGGGACGGCCAAGTCGATGCTGGCCGACGAGCTGTGCCGCCGCATCGAGGGCGCCGGCTATTTCCAGTGGCTGCTGACCCGGTTCACCGCCCCCGAGGAGTTGTTCGGCGCGGTGAGCCTCAAGGGTCTGGAGCAGGACGACTACCGGCGCGTCACCACCCGCAAGCTGCCGGAGGCGCACATCGCGTTCCTGGACGAGGTCTTCAAGGCCAACTCCTCGATCCTCAACTCGATCCTCACCGTCATCAACGAGCGCCGCTTCCACAACGGCCAGCATGTGCGCGACGTGCCGCTCATCACCCTGTTCGGCGCCAGCAACGAACTGCCCGAGGACGACGAGTTGACCGCCTTGTACGACCGGTTCCTGCTCCGGTTCGTGGTGGACTACATCCAGGAGGACTACCACTTCCTGCGGATGCTGGAGGCGCCGCCGCGGGAGGCCGGGGTGCGCATCACCCTCGAAGAGTTGAACGGGATGCAGCGCGAGGCAGACGCCGAACCCGTCCCCGGCCACGTGCACCGCGCCATGGCCGAGGTCCGCCGGCAGCTCGGCAAGAAGCAAATCGTCGCTTCGGACCGGCGCTACCGCCAGTCCGTGGCGCTCATGAAGGCCCACTCCTATCTCGCGGGCGACGCCCAGGTCACGGAACAGAGCCTGCTGTTCCTGGAAAACGTGCTGTGGCGGGAACCGTCGGAGCGCGCCGACGTGAGCAGCACCATCCGCGAGATCGTGCTTGGCTACGAGAAGGAGGCGCAGGAGCTCTTGTTTCAGGCGCGCGAGATCCAGGAGTACGTGCGGCGCCCGTGGGAAACGGAGGACCTGCGCTCCAACGCCCTCATCGAGGGTCACACCAAGTTACGCAACATCCTCGCCCGTTTGGAGCAACTCATCGAGAAGGCCTCCGATTCGGACCGCCCCGTGGCCCGCGTGGAAGGTATGCGCGACGAGATCCAGACCCTGCAGAAGCGTCTCCTGGAGGACTTGTAGTGGCGCGACGGAAGCCCAACAAACAGGCCGCGCCTTTGCCTGGCCTGCCCGACAACGCCAACTGGATCGAGAGCGACCGCTACGACCGGCACGCCTACGGGCAGCTTCGCCGCGACGCCGCTTCGCTGCGGGAACTGGAGCGCACCGGGGAGGCCCTCCTGCCCCACTTCCCCTCGCTCCTGCGGGACGTCTTCTGCCTGCTGTTCAAGTACAACATCGTCTTCGCCGCGGAAGCGGACGTGCTCCCCAGCGCGTCGGTCAACCGGACGCTCCTCGACGCGCTCCACGGCGGTGAAGTGAGCCGCATCCTGCGGGAGATGACCCTCCTCGACGAGGCCAAGGCCGGCCTGTGCACCCTGCTCGTGGGCGAAGGGCTCCTGGCCATGCTCAAGTCGGAGAAGCCGTGGACGCGCCACGACATGATGGACACCTGGAAGCTGCGGCAGCAGGAGGAGGAGTTCCAGAAGGTCCAGGAGATGCTGGAGCACGCGGGCGAACTGGCCGAGCAAGAGGACGGCGCCGGCAAGGAAGACGCGTTGGCGAAGCTCCAGGAACGGCTCAAGAGCCGCCTCCGGGGCGAAGCGGCCTCGATCCGGCAGAAGCGCCGGCAGTTGACCGAGGATCTGGACCGTGTCGAGAACGAGGCGCGGACGCGGGTGCAAGCCTCGGCCATCCGCGCCGCCCAGCAGCTTGAGGACGCCGCGGAGGAAGCCGAAGCCTGGGGCTCGGCCCTGGGCTCCGGGGGGCGCCTCCCCGCGGACCGGCGGCTCGAGCTGGGGCGGCGGCTCGCGGGCAACGAGAAGCTCAAGAAGCTCATCCGCATGGTGGGCCGGATGAAGTCCCACGCCTTGGCGCTGCGCAAGCGCACCTTCGAGCGCGCCAACGAGGAACTCTACACGGTGGAGCAGGGCGGCTCCCTGGAGCGCCTGCTGCCCCAGGAACTGGTGACGCTGCACCAGCCGCTGCTGCACCGGGACTTTCAGCGCCGCTTGCTGGAAAACGAGCTGTTGCAGTACTCGCTCCGGGGCATGGAAGAGAAGCGCAAGGGGCCGGTGGTGGTGTGCCTCGACGGCAGCTCCTCCATGGCCGGGGACAAGGAGTTGTGGTCCAAGGCGGTGACCTTGACCCTGCTGGAGCTGACCCGGCGTCAGCGCCGGCCGTTCCGCTCCATCTGCTTCTCCTCCCGGGACACCGCCCTGCACGTCCTGGACCTGAACACCCGGCGCGGCGCCGACGTGGAGCCGGACAAGCTCATGGACCTCGCCGAGCACTTCCCCGGCGGCGGCACCGATTTCGAGAAACCGCTGGACGCGGCCCTGGAGTGCCTCAAGAAATCCCGCTATAAGAAGGGGGACATCGTTTTCATCACGGATGGGGAATGCCGCGTGTCGGAGGAGTGGTCGGAGCGGTTCCTCAAGGAGAAGGACCGGCTGAGCTTCTCGCTCTTCTCCATCCTCATCGACGTGGGCCCCAGCTCGTTGGGGACCCTGAAGGAATTCAGCGACCGCATCACCACCATCAGCCAGCTCACCAGCGAAGGCACCCGCGACCTGTTCCTGCGTATCTGACACCGCCGCTCCGGCGAGCGCGGATGAATTACTTACATCGGAGAACCCAATGAGCAAGAAACTCAGCTTCGGCATCCTGCTACCGACCCGCGGGGTCATCCTCGCCAAGACCGCGATCCCGGACTTGAGCCCTGTCTTCAACCTCGCCGACGCGGTGGAGCAGGCCGGCTACGACTCGGTGTGGATCGGCGACAGCGTCACCGCCAAGTCGCGGCTGGAGGTCATCAGCACGCTGGGAGCGCTGTCGGTCAAGACCCAGCGGGTCAAGATCGGCACCGCCGTGCTGCTCGCGGCCATGCGCAACCCGGTGGTGCTGGCCCAGGCCCTGGCCAGCGTCGACGTACTGTGCGCCGGACGCCTGATCTGCGGCGTGGGCGTGTCGCGCAACGACAAGATGTTCGAGGAGGAGTACACGGCCTGCGGCGTACCCTTCAACCAGAAGGCCGGACGCCTGAGCCAGGTGCTCAAGATCATGAAGATGCTTTGGGCCGGAGACGACGTCACCTACCCCAACAAGTACTACACCATCGAGAACATCTCGCTCTTGCCCAAGCCGGTGCAGCGGCCCGGCATCCCCCTGTGGGTGTCAAGCAACGACGTGGACAGCGGTCTCAAGCGCGTCGGCCTTTACGGCGACGCCTGGATCACCAACATCCCGTCGCTCCAGGTCTTCAAAGAATCGCGGAAGAAGATGGAAGACTTCGCCAGCGACGCCGGACGCAACCCCGACGACATCCACCGCTGCCTCTACCTTACCATCCACATCGACCCCGACGCCGACAAGGCGCGGCGCGAAGGCGGCGCGTTCCTGGAGGCCTACTATCACAAGACCTACGAGGAGGTGGCCGCGCAACTGGTGGTCAAGGCCGGGGGCACCAACGAGGTGGTGGACTTCATCAACGAGTACGCCGAGGCCGGCATCCAGACCTTCATCGTACGCTTCGCGGCCAAGGACCAGTTCCAGCACCTGGACGTCTGCAGCGAGCACATCATGCCGCACTTCCGGTAGGGAAAGACCAGAGAATCGCCGCACCGTTCGGGAACCCGTAGACCAGGGACCGCTCATCACCACGTCATTCCCGCGCAGGCCGTGGCAAGACGCCACTTCCCAGCGACGACCCCCGGTCCGTCATTCCCGCGGAAGCGGGTGTGTCAAAACTCTGCTCGGACACGAAATGGCACCAACCCCTCCAATCGTCATTCCCGCGGAAGCGGGAATCCAGGCGGGGTGGAGTGGGGCTGCTGCGATGCACGCCGCACCCCTCCACCCCTGGATTCCCGCCTTCGCGGGAATGACGTTTCGGGCTGTAGAGGGATTATGTAACTAGCTGAATTCATTGAATAATATTTTATTTTCATATCAATGACGTATTCGAGCGGTCTCTGCCTCATGAGTTTGACACAGCATGGGAAGCGGGAATGACGGTTTCATGCCGGATCGCCGTACCAAGAATATGAACACCGATCGCGTGCTGGTGGCGGGCGCGGGGCCCGTAGGGCTGGTGGTGGCCGTGTACCTGGCGCAACGCGACGTGCCGGTGACCGTGCTGGAGGCGGAGGCGACGCTGCCGGAGACGCTGCGCGCCTCCACGTTCCACCTCCCTACCCTGGACATGCTCGCGTCCACCGGCGTGCTCGACGACTTCCTGGCGCTCGGTCTGAAAGCTCCAACCCTCCAGTACCGCGAACGCGCCGGCTGCATCGCGGAGTTCGACTTCGGACGGATCGCCGACGTCACCGCGCACCCCTACCGGCTCCAATGCGAGCAGTTCAAGCTCAATCGCCTGCTCTACGAGAAGCTCGCGACCCTGCCGGGCGCGGAGGTGTGCTTCTCAAGCGAAGTGACGGGAGTGGAGGAGGACGCGACGTCGGTCACGGCGGTGGTGGGGCAAGGCGGCGGGACGCACCGCTTCCAGGGTCGCTACCTGGTAGGCGCCGACGGTGCCCGCAGCAACGTCCGCAAGGCCCTGGACATCCCCTTCGACGGGTTCACCTGGCCCGAGCGTTTCCTGGTGGTGAGCACGCCGTTCCGTTTCGATGAGCACTTCGCCGGGCTGGCGCCGGTGAGCTATTTCGCCGACCCGGTGGAGTGGTTCTTCCTGCTGCGGGTGCCGGGACTGTGGCGCGTGATGTTTCCCACCCGGCCGGAAGAAAGCGACGACGAAGTGTTGAGCGACGCCAGCGTCGAGCGGCGTCTCCAGAGCGTCCTCCCGACCGGGCGGCCCTACCCGGTGGAGCATCGGACCCTGTACCCCGTGCACCAGCGCGTAGCCGCGCGCTACCGCCAGGGGCGCGCGTTCCTGGCCGGCGACGCCGCCCACATCAACAATCCACTGGGCGGCATGGGCATGAACGGCGGCATCCACGACGGCTACAACCTGGCCGAGAGGCTCGTGCGGGCATGGCACGGAAAGGCGCCGGACGCGGATCTCGAGGGCTACGAGCGCCAGCGCCGTCCCATCGCGCTGGAGTACGCCAACGTCCACTCCACCCGCAACAAGCTGAACCTGGAAGCCCGCGACCCGGACCGCCAGGAACAGTTCCGTCGCACCATGCGCGAAACCGCCGCCGACCCGAAGAGGGCCTACGACTACCTGCTCCAGGTTTCGATGATCGCGAGCCTGAGACAGGCGGCGCGGCTGTAACGACATCCCCGACGTGAGCGTGGACCGAAGCCGGAGCCAATCGCGGCTCAGGCGCCGGTCACGTCGAAAAAGCGGATGGTCGGCGTATCCGCGAGGTGCTCCATCAGCCGGCCGCTGACGCCCCTCTCCCGCTGCCATGCCAGGTACTTTTCATATTGCTCGCGGGTTTCCCACGTCGCCGCCAGCAGCACGTTGTCGGCGTCGTCGCAGTTCTGCAGCGTGTCGACGCTCATACAGCCCTCATGAGCGCGCGTCTCCGCCAGAATCGACCTGAAGAACCCAACCAGCTCGTTCCCGGTGCCGGGTTTCGCCTTGGCTTCCACAACAACTCTTACAGCCATTGCACCGCCTCCCTTCCGGAACTGTACTTGCCAGTTCCCGTATATATCACTTTTCTTTCTACCACTCTTTCCATCATTTCTATCACTCTGTTGCCGGCTTTGCTCGTGGCGCAGCGCCCCACGTCATGTTTTGGACAGCACTCCGCAAGATCGGCGACAGTGGGCTCGCGGGGTTCCGTTCGGCCCTGCTTGACAGACAACGAAGCCAAAGCCAGATTAACGTCTGGTCCGGCGCACAATGCCACACAGCTTCAACGGAGACGATAATGCCCAAGGTACTGACACAAGAACAGGTGGACGCCTATCATCGCGACGGCTTTCTGTTTCCCGTCCGCATCATGGACATGGAGTCCGCGCGTGCGTTGAGGCGCAAGCTGGAGGACGTGGAGCAGACCATCGGCGGCGAACTCCAGGAGCGTTACCGCATCAAGGCCCACCTCCCCTTCCCCTGGCTCAACGAGTTGATCCGCAACCCGGTGATGCTCGACGCGGTGGAGGACATCATCGGGCCGAACATCCTGTGCTGGGGCTCCAGCTTCTTCACCAAGAACGCCCACGATCCGCGGTTCGTATCCTGGCACCAGGACACCACCTATTACGGTCTGCAACCGCGGGAGACCCTGACCGCCTGGTTCGCGTTCACCGACAGCAAGGTCGAGAGCGGCTGCATGCGCGTGATCCCCGGTTCCCACAGTGAGGGCGCCCGCCGGCACGTGGAGACCTTCGCCAAGGACAATCTCCTTTCCAGAGGTCAAACCATCGCGGACGTGGACGAGTCCAAGGCGGTGGACGTGGAGCTTCAGGCGGGCGAGATCTCGTTCCACAGCGAGACCACGATCCACGGCTCCAATCCCAACCAGTCGGACGATCGGCGGCTGGGCTACTCCATCCACTTCATCGCGCCCCACGTGCACCAGACCCTGTTCGAGCACGCCAGCGCGGCACTGCTGCGCGGCGCCGACACCCACGGCCACTGGGAGGCCGAGCCGCTGGCCAGGCAGGACTTCGACCCCGAGTGCCTCGCCGCCCTCGACCGCAACCACCAGCAGTACAAGGCCAACAAGCAGGATAGGTGAATCCGCTCAGCAGGCGTGATGCCGGGCTCATTCGGGGGGCCTCGGTGATCCCTTCCGCGTGATACTATTCAAGATAATTCGAGAAAGGATATCCTAAGTGCCTGATAAAACTCTACAGGACAAGGTCGTAATCATTACTGGCGGTGCCGGCGGCATGGGCACCGTCATGACCTTGGCCCTGCTGGAAGACGGAGCCCGTGTGGCGGTGGTAGACAACCAGGAGGAGCGCTGCCAAGCCATGGCGCGGAGCATCGCCGGCATGGCCGAGGAAGGTGCGCTCATGACAATCACCGCGGACATCACCCGGGCGGAGGAATGCGAGCGGTCGGCGGCCGCGGTGCTCGGCCGCTTCGGACACGTGGACGCGCTGGTCAACGCCGCCGGCATCGGCATGCAGACCGTACGCGCCAACTACATGAGCGAGCCGGTGCGTTTCTGGGAAGTGGAGCCCGACCGCTGGCAGACCGTGATGGACGTCAACTGGAAAGGCGCCTTCCTGATGGCCCGCGCCGTC
>JAJDXX010000036.1 GCA_022823055.1 Candidatus Binatia bacterium
TTCCGCGGGAATGACGGTTCCGGGCGTCTCTGCGCCATGCCCGAGACCGAAGACTCCTCCAGGCTACGCGCACGGATGCGCGCCGCGCTGTTGCGCTGGTACGACCGCAACAAGCGTGACCTGCCCTGGCGCCGGACGCGCGACCCCTACGCCATCTGGATCTCCGAGACCATGCTCCAGCAGACCCAGGTGGCAACGGTACTACCCTACTATCACCGTTTCCTGGAGGCGTTCCCGTCCGTGGAGACCTTGGACCGGGCGCCGCTGGACACCGTTCGGAGCGCCTGGAGCGGCCTCGGCTACTACCGGCGCGCCACGAACCTCAAGCATGCGGCGCGCGTGCTTGTCATCCAGCACGGCGGGCGGTTGCCCGACGACTACGACGCGCTGCTCAAGCTGCCCGGCGTCGGCCGCTACACCGCGGGAGCGATCATGAGCATCGCCTTCCAGCGCCCCTACCCGGCCGTCGACGGGAACGTGCGGCGCGTCTATACGCGGCTCTTCGGTCTCACCGACGCGAAGGTATCGGACCAAACCGCCAAGCGAATGGTTTCCCGCTCGCGCCCCGGGGACTTCAATCAGGCGCTGATGGAACTGGGCGCCACCGTCTGTCTTCCCGCCGCACCGCTGTGCGAACGCTGTCCCCTGGCGCACTGGTGCCGAGCCCGGGCATCCGGCACTTTCGAACTGCCGCACGGGCCGCGCGTCGAGACCAAGGCCGTGGTATGGCCGCTGGTCATCATCGAGTCGAATTCGCGAATCCTGCTACGCCGCCGGCCGGACGACGGACTCCTGGCCGGGCTGTGGGAACTGCCCACGCCCGAGTCGCTGCCGCCGGAGGTGGCGGAAGACAGCCTCGCCGCGCAACCCATCGCCGTCATCCGCCATGCCATCACCGACAAGCGCATCACCGCTCCGGTCTACCTGCTGCGGCAGGAAGCCCGTGTGCGGGGCAAGGCCTGGCGTTGGGTCGAGCCGGCCGGCCTGTCCTCTTATCCCCTGTCCTCCCTGTGCACCAAGGCGTTGGCCGCCGCGCGGCCTCGACTAAGGGTACCTCTGCCCGGTGACGGCGTCGAGGATACTTGAGCGAGGTGCTGTCGCACTCACTTGGACGGGGAATGGCGCTGACGCTCCTTGCCGTCATTCCCGCGCAACAGCCTGTGTCAAAAGTCCACTTGGACTGGAAATAGCACCGACATCCCCAATCGTCATTCCCGCGGAAGCGGGAATCCAGGGGTGGTGGCAGGGCGCTACAGCGGCGTTTCCCCGCTCTACCCCTCCTGGATTCCCGCTTTCGCGGGAATGACGTTTCTGGGGGTTGTTGCCTCTCGTGAATGGTGTTTTGACACAGCCTGGGAAGCGGGAATCCAGGGGTGGGGAGGGGGCTTCCCTGGACACGTCAACGAGGAAGCTGTTAAGGTCTGCTGTCGCGGACAGCCGCCGCCCCGAGCACTCGGCGGTTGCCCCTCCCTTTCCCATGGATAAGTTCGACCTCACCATCATCGGCGGCGGCATCGTGGGACTGGCCACGGCCATGCGCATGGCACGCGAGCATCCCGGCCTGAGCTGCGCGCTGTTGGAGAAGGAGCCGGAGCTGGGTATGCACCAGACCGGCCACAACAGCGGCGTGCTCCACTCGGGCATCTACTACCGGCCGGGATCGGTGAAGGCGCGCACCTGCGTGGCCGGGAAGAAGGCGCTGCTGGAGTTCTGCGACGAGCACCGCATCCACTACGACCTCTGCGGCAAGGTCATCGTCGCCACCCGTCCGGAGGAGCTTCCGCGCCTGGACGAGTTGAACCGGCGCGCCGAGGCCAACGGCGTCGAGGGCGTACGCATGATCGGCCCCGAGGAACTGCGGGAGATCGAGCCCCACTGCACCGGCCTCAAGGCACTGCACGCCCCATTCACCGGCATCATCGATTTCGGCGACGTGGCGCGCGCCTACGCACGCCTTTTCGAGGCCGCCGGGGGCGCCATCCGCACCTCGTGCGAGGTGACCGGCATGACCCGGTCGGGCAACGGGTTCGTCATCGAAACCTCGCGGGACGCGCTGGAGACGCGCACGCTCATCAACTGTGCCGGGCTCTTCGTCGACCGGGTGGCGGCCATGACGCCGGGGTTCGCGGAAAGCGTCAGCGGCGGCATCGAGGAGCCGGTGCGCATCGTCCCGTTCCGGGGCGAGTACCACCGCCTGAAGCCGGAGAAACAAGGGCTGGTCAAGGGGCTGGTGTACCCGGTGCCGGACCCCCAGTTCCCTTTTCTCGGAGTTCACTTCACGCCCACGGTGCACGGCCGGGTGGAGGTGGGCCCCAACGCGGTGCTGGCGTTCGCGCGCCAGGGCTACCGGCAGAGCGACGTCAACCTGCGGGACCTGTACCAGGTCTTCACCTACGGCGGTTTCTGGGCCATGGCGCGGAAGCACTGGAAGACCTCGCTGCCGGAGTTGCGCCGCTCTTTCGACAAGCGCGCCTTCACCCGCGAATTGCAGCGCCTGATTCCCGCTATCCAGTCGGAGGACCTGGTTTACAGCGGCGCGGGGGTGCGCGCCCAAGCGGTGTCGGCCAGCGGCAAGCTAGTGGACGACTTCGTCATCGCCGAGTCCGAGGGCGCCGTCCACGTGCTCAACGCTCCGTCCCCCGGAGCCACTTCGTCGCTGGGCATCGCGGACACCATCTGCCGCGCCGCGGCGCAACACTTGGCAGCCTGAAAATTCTTGAAGATGGCGTCCTCCAAAGGGAGCCGTCCTGCCCGGCAAATGATCGTGTTCCTCTGAGTTGAAGCGCATTCCATCCAAGGAGACATTCATGCTTATCCAATACAAGGGGCACCGCCCCAGGGTTTCGCCGGAGGCGTTCATCGCTCCCACCGCCGTGCTCATCGGCGACGTCACGGTGGAGGCCGGAGCCAGCATCTGGTTCGGCGCCGTGCTCCGTTCGGACGAGAACCAGAACCCCATCGTCATCGGCGCCAGGAGCAACGTCCAGGACAACTGCGTGATGCATTCGGGCGAGGGCGCGGTGATCATCGAGGAAGACGTGACCATAGGGCACGCCGCCGTCATGGAGGGTGCCACCATCCGGCGGGCCGCCATCATCGGCATGAACTCGACGCTGCTGGAAGACACCGAGATCGGCGAGGAGTCCCTCATCGCCGCCGGCAGCGTGGTGGTGCCGCACACCCGCATTCCCGCGCGCTGCCTGGCGGCCGGAAGCCCGGCCAAGGTCAAGAAGGAAATCAGCGGCGAGGCATTGAACTGGATCAAGATGGGCTCGTCCACCTACACCGAGCTGTGCCGGAGCTACCTGGGCGGCGACTACAAGGTGGTGGGCTGAGGGCGACGCCCTACCTCTGGCACGTCGGGCAGTAGAAAACCCCGCGGTTGCCCAGTCCGATGCGCTTGATGGGCGTCGCGCACGTCGCGCAGGGCGCGCCCTTGCGGTCGTAAACCTGCAGGCGCCACTGGAAGCCGCCGCGGTGGTCGTTGCCGTCGCGGTAGTCCGACACCGAGCTGCCGCGCCAGCGGATGGCCTCCCGCAGGAGCGCGGGAATGGCGCGCGCCAGTTCCTCCGCGAGCGCGCGCGAGACGCGGTGCCCCCTGCGGGTGGGGCGCACCCCCGTGCGGTGCAGCACCTCGTTGATGTAGATGTTGCCCAAGCCGCAGACGATGCGCTGGTCGAGCAGCAGGTCGCGGATGCTCCGGCGCGAGCGGTGCAGCAGCGGGTACAGGTAGGCGGCGGTGAAACGCGGGTCCAGGGGATCGATTCCGAGACTGGCCAGCGGCGGCCACGCCGCCACCTCCCGGTCCGGCAGGACCACGCACATGCCGAAGCGGCGCGGGTCGTGGTAGCGCAACTCGCCCCCGTCACTCAATCCGAAGATGATGTGATCGTGCTTTTCCAGGGACGCGCCGCGCGGCCGGAACACCAGCTTGCCCGACATCCCGAGATGGGACACCCAGGTCGAACCGCCGTCCAGCGTTGCGAGGATGTACTTTCCCCGCCGGCTCACGGCTTCCACCGTCCGGCCTTCCAACCGGGAACCGAAGTCCGCGGCCACCGGCCGTCGCAGCCTGGCCTCGATGACCCGGACCTCCAGGATGCGGACGCCGCGGAGCCGCTCGTTCAGGGTGCGGCAGACGGTCTCTACCTCGGGCAGTTCAGGCATCTCCGCCGCTCCTCGCCGCGCGCTCGCCGAAGACCCCGCCAGCCCGGTCCGCCGCGACCCCGGCGGGCGGGCGGACTCCCACCATCGGCCTCAACGACCCGCCTCCCGCGCGTCTCTGAAGGCTCGTGCCAGCCGACCAAACTCGTACAGGTCCAGGGTCTCGGCGCGACGGCGGGAATCGACGGCGGCGCTCTCGAAAATCGCTTCGGCCGTGTTTCCAAAAAGGCCGGCCAGAGCGTTGCCGAGCATCTTCCTCCTTTGGCCGAAACCCGCGCGCACCACCGTGCGCAACACCGGGAGTTCCTCCGCGGGAAGCGCCGGCGGGTCGAGCAGCTCGATTCGCAACAGCGTGGAATCCACCTTGGGCCTCGGCGTGAACGCCTCGGGTGCCACCGGCACCCTTTCGGTCACCCGACCGTAGAGCCGGGACCACACCGAAAGCGCACCGTACGAGGGTGTGCCCGGCGCGGCCGTCAACCGGCGCGCGACTTCCTTTTGCAGCATCACCACCAGCAGCGAGAACCGCCCCCCTTCCTCGAACAATCGCAGCAACACGGGCGCGGCCACGCTGTAGGGCAGGTTCGCCACCACCTTGACCTTGCCGGCGGGCAGAAGGCGGCCGAAGTCGGCCTCCAGGATATCATCGTGCACCAAGTGAAAGCCCGCGTGTGATGCCAGCGGACCGTCGCTCAGCCAGCGCACCAGAAGAGGGTCCACCTCGACGGCCCACACTTGGCGCTCCGCCCCTACCAAGCGCCGCGTGACGAAGCCCAGACCCGGCCCCACCTCCAGGATACGATCCTGCTCGCTCGGTCGCACAAGCCCCAGGATGGCGTCGATGACGCGCTCGTGAACGAGAAAATTCTGGCCCCGCGCCTTGCTGGGGGCAAACCCTAGCTCGCGCCAGGCTGCCCTGGCTTCCTGATACAGCGTTGCGATGGAGCTGTCCTCAGAGGGTCAGGGCGGGGTCCGCGTTGAGCCGGGGGCCGTCGCGATCGCCCTCCCCCAGCCGATGGCTCCCCACCAGGGCCACCATGGCGCCATTGTCGGTGCAGAAGCGCAGCGACGGATAGTGCAGCTCGGCCCCGGCCTCCTGGACCTTCTCGGTCATCTTGCCGCGCAGGCGGCTGTTGGCGGACACGCCGCCGCCGAGCACGATGCGGCGGATGCCGGTGTCCTCAACCGCTCTAAGGGTGGGCGCGATCAGCATGTCGACCACGGCTT
Source organism: Candidatus Binatia bacterium (assembly GCA_022823055.1). Taxonomy (GTDB): domain Bacteria; phylum Desulfobacterota; class Binatia; order UBA9968; family JAJDTQ01; genus JAJDTQ01. The sequence goes on from JAJDXX010000036.1 coordinate 5,392, forward strand.
CCTGGAAGCTCGCGGCGATGTCCGCCATATCGTCGCGCCAGTCGTCCTTCCGCTTGCGGGTCAGATAGTGCCACACGGAGGTCTTAAGGCCGCTGAAGCTGAAGTCGTAGGGGGTGCGCAGGCGCGCCCGCGGAAAGGCCACGGCGCGCGGGTCGCCCTGCTTGGCGAGGTCGTCGATAACGCGGCCGCCGGGGAACCCCAGGCCCATCATCTTGGCCACCTTGTCGTACGCTTCTCCGGCGGCGTCGTCCAGGGTGCCGCCCAGATGCTCGTAGTCGCCGAACGAGCGCACGAGGTAGAGCAGCGTGTGCCCCCCGGAGGCCACCAGCGCCAGATACGGGAAGCTCACCTCCCTCTCCAGGAAGATGGACATCACGTGCGCTTCCAGATGGTTGACCCCGACGTAGGGTATGCCCGAGCGGAAGGACCACGCCTTCACGAACGACAGGCCCACCAGCAGCGAACCGGTCAGCCCGGGGCCGCAGGTGACGGCGAGACCGTCGAGGTCCGCCGCCGCGACGCCGGCCTCGGTCAAAGCCTTGTCGACCATGGGCTGAATGGCGTGGATGTGCTGGCGGGACGCCATCTCCGGGACGATGCCGCCATAGGGTGCGTGCACCGCGTCCTGGGACGAAACCAGATTGGCCCGCACCACCCTGCCGTTTTCGAGCACGGCCGCCGCCGTGTCGTCACACGATGTCTCAACCCCCAGCACGATCACGATGAACCTCCATCAATTCCCGGAAGTATCCGGTCTGCTTGACGCGCCCTGCCCCGGACCGCCGGTCTCCGGCGCGGCGCCATGCGACAGGCTACCACGACACCGCCTTGGAGCGCTGCCGCGCCCACAGGAGCCCGCGATGCGCCGACGGGTTGGCGGGGTCGAGGGTCAAGGCCTTGCGGTAGGCGGCGCGCGCGCGCTTGAAGCGTCCCAAGGCCCGCAGGTTGTCGCCGCGCAGGACCAGAGTCTGCGCGAGCCAGGGACGGTCGGACGCCAGAACCGCCTCGGCCACCTCCAGGAAATCCAGCGAGGCATTGAAATTGCGCAACCGGTAGTGGCTCACCGCGAGGTAGTAGTGCGCGTACGGGTTGGAGCCGTCCAGAGACAGGCTCCTCTCCAACTCCATCAAGGCCAGCGTGTATTGACCGGACCGGAGCAGCTCCCGGGCGCGTTCCGTGCGGCTCACGGAAGCCACGCGCCGGGGCGACGAGCCCTGGTACATCGGCAACTCGGGCCGTGGGACGCGTGCGGCGGGCGGTGCCGGGGGCGATGGGGACGGCACCGTGGAAAGGCCGGTTCCCGACCCGGGCTCCGCGGGCGCCGGCGCCGTGGGAAGGCCGGTCCCGGGCCGCGGCGCCGGCGGGCGTTCCACCCGGCTCGGCGGAACGCTTGCCGCCGGGACGCCGCACCCCGCCAGCAGGGCGGCGAGCGACAGCCAGGCGGCCGCGTGCGGCCAATGCGTGGTCATGGGCAAGGTCCGCTCCGTTCAACCTGTCCTCACCGGGCGACCGCCCGCGCGAGCGCGTTCCGGGGCGGGCCAGGAACCATTCCGGTGCGCGGGTCCGCGCCCCGGGCCGACGCTCCGGGAGGAGTGACGAAGTCCACAACCGGCAGCCGGCTGGTGGCCCGCTTCATGAAGTCCGTCCAGATGGGCAGGGCCGCGCTGGAGCCGGACAGGCCCAGTTCCGACTGGCGGTCGAAGCCGACCCAGACCAGCGCCAGGAGGTCCGGCGTGTAACCGGCGAACCACGCGTCGCGCGAGTCGTTGGTGGTGCCGGTCTTGCCCGCGGCCGGACGGGTGAATCCCAGCGCGCGCATGCGCTGGGCGGTGCCACGCTCCACCACCCCCCGGAGCATGTTGTGCACGTCGACGGCCACCCGCGGCGAAAGGACGCGCTTCACCCGGATGTGGCGCTTCTCCAGCGCGTCGCCGTCGCGGTCCAGCACGTTCTTGATGGAGAGGAGGTGGGTGCGCACCCCGTTGTTCGCCAGCGCGGAGTAGGCGCCGGCCATCTCCAGGGGCGTCACTTCCACGGCGCCCAGAGACAACGACGGCAGCAATGGCAGACGGCTCTGGATGCCCATCCGATAGGCCATCTCGCGCACCTTCCCGATTCCCACGTCCTGGGCGATGCGCGCGGTGGCGGCGTTGAGGGACTTCTCCATGGCCTCGCGCAGGGTGACCCAACCCTCATACGAGCGGTTGTAGTTCTGCGGTGCCCATTCCTTTTCGCCGTAGCTCCACGTGAACGGCGTGTCCTCGACGTACGTGGTGCTGTCATAGGAACCCGACCCCTGCGCGGATCCGTGGGTCAGTGCCGCCAGATAGACGAAAGGCTTGAACACCGAGCCCGGTTGCCGCTTGGCCTGGGCCACCCGGTTGAACTGGGACTTGCCGTAGTCGCGCCCGCCCACCATGGCCTTGATCTCGCCGGTCTGCGGCTTGATCACCACCAAGGCGCCTTCGAGATCGTCCTGCTTGGCCGTCTTCCGGAGATGGCGGTAGTCCTTCTCCAGCCTGGCGAGCCCCTCGGACAGAGCCTTCTCCGCCGCCTGCTGAATCTCCAGGTCGAGGCTCGTGAAGATGCGCAGGCCCTCGGCGGTCAACGTGTCCTCGCTGTAGTGCTCGGCCAGCTCCTTCTTGACGTAGTCGGTGAAGTAAGGCGCGCTGTTGGTGAGCCGGACGGGCTCGCGCTTCTCGAAGACCTCCTGCAGTGCGTGCTCGTAGGCCCGGCGCGTGATGATGCCGTCGCTCACCAGCTTGGCCAGGACCACGTTGCGCCGCCGCGTGGCCTCCCCGGCGCTCCGGTAGGGAGAGTAGCGGTTGGGCGCACGGATCAGCCCGGCCAGCAGGGCGGTCTCGCCGACGGTGAGCTGCTCCGGCTCCTTGACGAAGTAGAACCGCGCCGCCTCCCATATTCCGAAGATGCCCTGGGCACCGTTCTGGCCGAGATAGATCTCGTTGAGGTAGTTCTCCAGAATCTGGTCCTTGGTGTACAGCCACTCGGTGATGAGCGCCATCAGCGCTTCCTTCACCTTGCGCTCAAGGGTGCGCTCGCTGCCCAGGAAAAAGTTCTTCATCAACTGCTGCGTCAGCGTGCTGCCCCCCTGCACCACGCCGCCGCGACGCACGTTGGCCAGGAAGGCGCGCATCACCGCCACCGGGTCCACGCCCCGGTGGTAGTAGAAACGCTCGTCCTCCACCGCCAGCACCGTCTTCCGCACCCGCGCCGGCACTTCGTCCAGGCGCACCACCCGCCGCTGTTCCCGCACCCGGTCGTAGAACCCGGTCACCAACTCGGGCTCCAGCTCGAGGGAGGGCAACACCTCGTTGTCGTCCAGCCGCTGGATGCGATGGATGGTGCCGGACTTGAGGGAAATGCGCACGGGAAAGCCGCGGAAATCGCGCAGCGGGTAGCGGAAGTCGTGCAGATACACCTCGATGACGGCATTCTTGCCGAGAATCCGGTACTCGCCCTTGGTCCGGGGCCGGGCCTTGGAGACTCGGTAGCCCAGCCGGCGCAGCTTGTCGCGCACCTCGTCCGTGGAGAGGTACATGCCCGGATAGATGATCTTGCTGTCGGCGTAGATCTTGGAGGGGAACTCCCACTTGCGTCCCTCGAACTTGGCCTTCACCACGCCGCTCAAATGCGAGACGTACCAGGCGCCCAGCGCGGCCCCCGCCAGACCCAGCACGACCAACAGCGCCGCCACGATCTTGAGAAAGCGTATGAGGAATCGCTTGAAGCCGCGTTTCATGAATGGCGTTCTTCAGCGAGGAAGCCGCAACGCCAGGAACAGCGTTGTATCCTCGCGCCGCACCAGAAACAGAATCCCGGTCCCCTTGTCCAGATCGCCGACCACCCGCCTGAAGTCCCGCACGCTGTCGACGCGCTTGCGATCGATCTCCAGGATGACGTCGCCCGCGTGAATGCCCGCCGTATCCGCCGGACTGCCGGACTCCACCGCGGTCACCACGACCCCCCGGCGGCCCCGTGAGCCGGACCCTGACGACCCCTGCGCGTCTCTCACGGTGAGACCGAGGTCGTTGTCGTCCTCCAACGCCACGACGACCTCGTCGTCGCCCAGCTTCGCCACCGTCACGCGCAACGCCGCCGGACGGCCGTCGCGCTGGATCATGACGTCCACGGTTTTCCCCACCGGTGTGCGGGCGACGATCAGCGGAAGCTCGCTGGAAGCGGTCACCGGAGAGCCGTCGAAGGTTACGATGACGTCACCCACCTGCATTCCGCCGGCCTCGGCCGGGCTCCCCTGCGACACGTTGGTGACCAGGGCTCCCCGGGCCTCCTCCATGCCCAGCGCCTCGGCCATCTCGGCGTTGACGTCCTGGATGACGACCCCCAGCCAGCCGCGGGTCACCTTGCCTTCATCCCGGAGCTGGAACAGCAGTTGCTTCACGAGGTTGATGGGTATCGCAAAGCCGATTCCGATGTTGCCCCCGCCACGACTGAAGATCGCGGTGTTGACCCCCACCACCTCGCCGCGCAGGTTGATGAGCGGACCGCCCGAATTGCCCGGGTTGATGGAGGCGTCGGTCTGGATGAAATTGTCGTACGGGCCCGCGCCTATGCGTCGCCCCTTGGCGCTCACGATACCCGAAGTCACCGTATGCTCGAGGCCGAACGGATTGCCGATGGCCAGCACCCACTCGCCCACCTCCAGGGCCGCCGAGTCCCCCAGTCGGGCCACGGGCAGGTTGCGTTCGGTGTCGATCTTGACCAGCGCGATATCGGTCTTGGGATCGCGCCCGGCAACGCGCGCCCGATGCTCCGATCCGTCCGCGAGCTTCACGGTGATGTCCTGGCCCTCCTCGACCACGTGGTCGTTGGTGAGGATGTAGCCCGTGGCATCGACGATGAAGCCGGAACCCACACTCCGGGACGGGCCCGGCGTCGGGTTCTGCGGAAAGCGCTCGCCGAAGAAGCGCCGCCAGAAGTCGGCGAAGGGATCGCCTTCCCGAAAGGGACCGGAACTCGACGCGGCCGACTGCGACGCGGAGATGTGCACCACCATCGGCCGCACCTCTTTCGACAACGTGACGAAATCCGGCAGGTTGAGCCTGGCGGCCGCATGCCCGGCTCCGGTCAGCAGCAGGGCGGCCGCGAGACAGGCCAGAGGCCACCCGCGCCGGCGTGTTCGCGTAACGGGCATCATGCGTTCCGCACCGCCTCCACGTAGCGCATCCTGAGGTTGTAGAGAATCTCCTGCACGAGCCGCTCCTCGGTCTCGTCGAGATTCCCCTTGCTCTTCTCGCTCAGCATCCCGATGATGTCGATGGTCTGCTTGGCCACGGCCACGTCCTTCTCCACCTGGCCCGTCGCCGGGTTGCCGATCTCACCGAGTTGCATCAGTGCCTGAGTGCTCAGGCTCATGATGAACGTGGAAAAGTCGATGGGCGGGAGCTCCTGCGCGGCGGACGCTTGCCCTGGAGGCTCCCCCGGCGTTTCCGCCGGCGCTTCCGGCCGGTCGGCGTCGGCGGCCTCGGCGCGGCCTTCCTGTTGTTCACGCGCCTCGCCCTCGTCGGTAAACCGGCGCTTGTCGTGAACCTTGAACCCTCTCGGCGTTTCGGATTCCTCCGCCATGAACGCTCCTCCGCTGTGCTTTGCCGGACCTGCCGCATCCGGCCGTCCATACAATTATTGATGCGCCCAACCGGGGTGTCAAGATGGCGCGGGCACCCGTACCCGAGCCCCGACCGCGGGCGCCTTCGGCAACGGCGCAAGGGAGCCTCAGCCGCGGGACTCGCCGACGTAACGCGCCAGCGCGCGCACCACCTTCCCGGTGCCGACTTCCCCGTGCGGCGCGGGGTCCGGGCACGGGTCCGGGAGGCCGTCCGGCGTCACCACCGTCACCTTGGCTCCCCAAGGCGTCCACTCCCGCGGATCGGTGACGCGAAAGATCGCCACCGTGGGGACCCCCAACCCGGCCGCCAGGTGCGTGGGGCCGCTGTCGTTGCCCACGTAGGCGTCGCAGCGCGCCAGGAGGGCCGCCAGACGGGCCAGGGAGAGTCCCTTGAACACGCGCGTCGTGTCCGCGGGAATCGCCTCCTCCATGCCCCTCTCCTCTTCCGCCGGACCCAACAGCACTACCGGGACGCCGCCCGTCTCCCCGCGCCACCACCGGCAAACCTCCATGAAGCGCGCGAGCGGCCAGTTTTTTCGCACTGCCCCGCTCCCCGGGGTCACCGCCAGCACGGCCCGTGTGGACAGGCCCTGGGCGCGCCAGAGCTCCTCGGCCCAATCCACCGCGGCGGGCTTGAGCCGCAGGCGCGCGGAGACCAGCCGTTCCGCGCCCGCCCCGACGCACGCGAGGTAGTACTCCGACCAACGGACAGCCGTGCCGGGCGGCCGAAACGGGAACAGGTGAGGCTCGACGCGCGCCACCGCCCGGAGGTTCCCCATGAACACCAGGTCCTTGGCACCGGTCCAGGAATAGATGGCGTCGTAGGACCCGAAGAAGCGCCGCACCCGCGGCTCGGCACCGGCACCCTCGACGAACAGGCGCGACACCTCCGGCGCTTCCAGCGACCCCACGCGGGGCGCCGACGGCCCCTCCGGCAGAAGATCGCCGAGTCCGCCCCTGACCAGGATACGCAGGCGCCGGCTCCGCGCGGAAAGCACTTCGAGGGCGGGATGGAACGACACGAAGTCGCCCAGCGCCCCGGGAAACAAAACGAGGGTGCGGCCGCCGTTGGTGGCGGCATCCGCCGCCCGACGACTCAGATCATGGTTGGCAGGCGCACGCACGGGCCGCTCCAAAGGGCGCGGCGCCCCATGTCCGCCAAACCGCGTTGACTTGGCCGCCGCGCGCCCCTATCATACCCCTTATTCCCGTTGCACCCACTCCCCACCCCCGGCAAACCCATGGCGATCCCTCCCGCGTGCGCAAGATCCATCCTCGACCTCATCGGCGCCACCCCCGTGGTGCGTCTCACGAGGCTCCCCGTAGAGGACGGCGCGGAAGTCTGGGGCAAGCTGGAGTCCCTCAATCCCGGCGGTTCGGTGAAGGACCGCATCTGCCGCGCGATGATCGAGGACGCCGAGCGCAAGGGCCTGCTGGAGCCCGGCGGGACCATCGTCGAGCCCACCAGCGGCAACACCGGCATCGGGCTGGCGCTGGCGGCGGCGGTCAAGGGATACCGCCTGGTTCTCACCATGCCCGACACCATGAGCGAGGAGCGCCGCAGCCTGCTGGCCGCCTACGGCGCGCGCCTGATCCTCACGCCCGACACCAGGGGGATGGGCGGAGCCATTCGCCGGGCCGAAGAACTGGCCAACGAGCATCCCGACTTCTTCATGCCGCAACAGTTCACCAATCCCGCCAACCCGGAGGCCCACAGAAGGACCACCGCGCCGGAGCTTCTGAGCCAGCTCGGACCCATGGACGCGTTCGTCTGCGGGGTGGGCACCGGCGGCACCATCACCGGCGTGGGCGAAGTCCTGCGGCAAGAGTTTCCTTCCATTCGCATCTACGCCGTCGAGCCGGCCGCCTCCCCGGTGCTGTCCGGCGGAGAGCCCGGATTCCACAAGATCCAGGGCATCGGCGCGGGCTTCATACCGCCGATCCTCAACACCGGCATCTACGACGAGATCATCACCGTCAGCGACGAGGACGCGGCCGCCACCATGCACCGGCTCGCGGTGGACGAGGGCCTCTTCGTGGGTATCTCGTCCGGCGCCAACTGCTTCGCCGCCGTGAAGGTCGCCCGGACCATGGGCAAGGGCCGCCGGGTCGTCACCATGCTGTGCGACAGCGGTGAGCGTTACCTGAGCACGCAGGACTGAGACCTACACAGGCGTCCGCGTTTCTGTTATAAGACAATAGCCCTGCCAACTTCCGATCCGAGCACGTCCCCGTCGTCTAGCCTGGCCCAGGACACCGGCCTTTCACGCCGGCAACACGGGTTCAAATCCCGTCGGGGACGCCACTCCCGTCACTCTTCCACCGTCCTCATACAACGCCGTTGGACACCAGCGCCTCGGCGAAGAGGAGATCCTCGGGATAGGTGACCTTCAGGTTCGTAGTGCTGCCCTCGACGACGCCGACCGGAACGCCCAGGCGTTCCACCAGCATGGCGTCGTCGGTCGCTTCCACCCCGTCGCGCTCCGCCTTTGCATAGGCGTCGCGGAGCAGGCGCAAGGGGAACGCCTGCGGAGTCTGGACCTCCCACAGGCTCTGCCGCTGAAGTGTCTCCCGGACCTGTCCGCGCAGCACCCTCTTGATGGTATTGCGCGCCGGCACCGCGACCGTCACCGAGCGGCCCGCGCACGCCTCCCGCGCGCAACGGTCGATGAGCTCGGGAGCGGCGAAGGGGCGCGCGCCGTCGTGAACCACCACGACGTCGCAGTCGGGATCCAGTGCCGCGAGCCCGGCGCGCACCGAGTCCTGCCTGCGCGCCCCTCCGGGGTGCACCGTGATCTCCAGGGAGGACTCCGGCGCCGGCGCCAGCATCGTCTCGTAGTCGCCGACCGCTTCCGGCGGCACCACGAGAACGGCCTTCCCCACGTCGCGGGCGCGGCGGAAACGCTCGAGTGTATGGAGAATGAGCGGCCACCCCGCCACCGACAGCAGGACCTTCGACTCGCGGCCTCCCACGCGGGTCCCGCGGCCCGCGGCCAGGATGATGGCGTTGACCTTCAACAGGCTCTCCCGACAGGGCCCCGCCGCACGTTGACCGACAGGCCCGAGAATAACGCGGCACGCGCCGAAGACCGAACCCACAAAAAAGAGCTGGAGGAATCCCCCAGCTCTTTTTCACCCCAACTGGAAACGGAAGTTATTGAGTGAAGATGTGGCTCAGCTCCTCCATGATCTTCTCCTCGGTGTGCGACCGCGCGATGGACAGTTCCTTGACCAGGAGGTTTCTGGCGGTGTCCAGCACTTTCCTTTCGCCGAAGGAAAGCTCCTTGTCGCCCTTCAACAGGAACAGGTCCCGGAGCACGGCGGCAATCTCTATGACCGAGCCGGTCTTGATCTTCTCGGTATACTCGCGATAGCGACGGTTCCATGTCTGCTGGTCGACGGGCGCCTTCTTCTTTTCACGCAAGATGCGGTAAACGCGTGATACGGTTGTCTTGTCGATGATCTTTCTCAGGCCCACGGCGACGGCGTTGTCCACCGGAACCATGATCTTCATATCCGTATCGAGAATGCGCAGCATGTAGAACTTCTTCTCGGTACCGGATATCACCTGACTGCGAACCGCTTCGATCTCACCGACTCCATGTGCAGGATAGACAACCTTCTCTCCGACCTTGAACATTCATTCCTCCTTGAGTGTCAGAACCCGTATGCGGAACAGGGGCAAGAAGTCCGGCTAATCCGGAGGAAGGTGCTTCCAGAGGGGTGGGCCAGGATTTGAAATGTACGGCTCAACGACGTTCTCTTTCAGAATCAATGGCTCCTTCTTTATACATCGGAGGGCAACAGAACGTCAAGGGATGCACGAACAAATTAATCCCATGTAAAATCATGGATTTATAATAGATAATCTAATATGAAAGTTGAGATTATTGAGTGAACGGTCCTACGCGTGGAGCCTTCGCTCCATCAGCCAGGCATCCTCGCCGTTGTCCGAGTAGTACCCGCGCCGCAGGCCGCAGAACTCGAATCCAAGCGAACGGTAAAGCGCTTGAGCCGCGTCGTTCGACTTCCGGACTTCCAGTGTCATGCGCTGGAACCCGCGCTCCGCGGCGCTGCCGATGAGGCCTTCGAGCATGGCCCGCCCGACACCGCGGCGGCGGTGTCCCGGATGCACGGCGACGTTGTGGATGTCCAGCTCATCGACAAGCTCCCAGTAGATGACGTAACCGATGGGTTCGCCGTCGGAGTAGCACAGGACGGACCGCGAATTCGCCGCCTGCAACTCCTGGAGGAAGAACTGCCGGCTCCACGGACTGGCGAACGATGCGCGCTCGATGACCATGACGGCGTCGATATCCGCCACGGTCACCGACCGGAATTGGAGCTTTCCGCTGGCGCTCGCGGGCATGTCCTCAAGGAGGGTCCTAGCTGACCCAGCCCAGTCTCGCCGCGCTTTCCTTGAGGAGGAGGACGTCCAGGACCTTGCTCCCAAGCTGGTGCGCGAAGCCATAGACACGGTCCTGGAGTGGTATGACCGTGGTGAACTCGGGCGGAAAGGCACCGATGCTGGACGAGATGCTGCGCACGCGGTCGTCGAGCAGCCGGCCCCTGACGATCAGTTGCCCTTCCTTCAGGAGCAGGTCGTAGTCGTAGTCGGGCATGCGCCGGGGCAGCTTGGACGGAATGGCGATGCCAAGGCGCGGTACCTGCGTGGGAAACTCCAGCCGCAGGTGATAGGCCTTGCCCAGGTCCTGCACGGTGTAGGCGTGGCCGTAACGGCGCTCACGCTCCAGCTTCTCCACGAACCGGGAATCGTAGAAGCCCTCGACCGGGACCGGTATCCGGCGCAGGAGCTTGCCCCTGCGTGACAGGACCGGCCGCAACACCAATGCCAGCGGCACGCCGTAGAGCGCCCCGCTTACCGTCACCTGCTCCACCGGCACCGCGCTGAAGACACTGTGACGCAAGCGATAGAGCACTTCCGCCAGCGCCACCAGGAAGCCCACCAGGATGTACATGTTGACGCCCTTGCCGAACGCCAGCCCGAGCCCTTCCACCGAGACGCCGATGACGATGAACACCACCGGGTAGAGGAGCAGGTTCAGGATCATGTTGAGAGCCGTGGCGGCGGAGCCGATGAAGTAGGGCCACCCGGCCAGCTCCGCCACATCGTCGCGCGACTCCGGCGGCAAGGCGCCGAGAAGCGGCTGCAGCAGCATCACCGCGAGGCGCAGCACGCTCGACTCGCTGGTCTGGATGCGCTGCACCAGCTCGTCGAAGCCCATGGGCAACTGGCCCGGGAAGACCTTTGGAGCACGCATCGGCTCCGGTTCCTCTTCGGGTTCTTCCACGGGAGCCGGCGCCGCGACCACGGGTACGGGCGCGGGAGCCGGGGCCGCGGCGGGCGCGGCTGCCGGCGCGGGGGCGACGGCCGGGGCCGTGGTGCC
>JAJDXX010000095.1 GCA_022823055.1 Candidatus Binatia bacterium
GCGGAAGCGGGAATCCAGGCAGGGTGGGGTGGATGCCACGGTTGGCGGAACCCCGCCCCAGCCCCTGGATTCCCGCTTCCGCGGGAATGACGTTTCGGAGGCGGGCAAGCAGAAAGGAGCCGAACATGAAGTCACGCGCGGCCGTTGCGTTTGAAGCCGGCAAGCCCCTGGAAGTGGTCGAAGTCGAGGTCGAAGGACCCCGCGAGGGGGAGGTGCTGATGCGTATCATCGCCACCGGGGTCTGCCACACCGACGAGTTCACCCTGTCGGGCGCCGATCCCGAAGGCCTGTTCCCCTCGATTCTCGGGCACGAGGGCGGCGCGGTGGTGGAGGAGGTGGGCGCGGGCGTCACCACGGTGAAGGCCGGTGACCATGTGATTCCCCTGTACGTGCCCGAATGCGGCGCGTGCGACTACTGCCTCTCGGGCAAGACCAACCTGTGCCAGGCCATCCGCGTGACCCAGGGCCAGGGCGTCATGCCAGACGGCACCGGCCGGTTCACCCTGGGCGGCAAGCCCATCTTCCACTACATGGGGACGTCCACGTTCAGCGAGTACACGGTGTTGCCGGAGATCTCCGTGGCGAAGATCGACGCCAACGCGCCGCTGGACAAGGTCTGCCTGCTGGCGTGCGGCGTCACCACGGGCATCGGCGCGGTCCTCAACACCGCCAAGGTGGAGGCCGGCGCCACGGTGGCCGTATTCGGCCTCGGCGGCATCGGCCTGAGCGTGATCCAGGGCTCGGTCATGGCCAAGGCCGGCCGCATCATCGGTATCGACACCAACCCCGCCAAGTTCGACATGGCGCAACGCCTGGGCGCCACCGACGTGTTGAACCCCAAGGACTCGGACCGTCCCGTCCAGGAGGTGCTGGTGGACATGACCGACGGCGGCGCGGACTACTCCTTCGAGTGCATCGGCAACGTCGAGACCATGCGCGCGGCCCTGGAGTGCTGCCACAAGGGCTGGGGCGAGTCCACCATCATCGGCGTGGCCGGCGCCGGCAAGGAGATCAGCACGCGGCCGTTCCAGCTCGTCACCGGGCGGGTGTGGCGCGGCACCGCCTTCGGCGGCGTCAAGGGACGCTCGCAGCTTCCCGGCTACGTGGACCGCTACAGCGCGGGCGAGATCAACCTCGACGACATGATCACCCACACCATGCCGCTGGAGGACATCAACCGCGCCTTCGACCTCATGCACGAGGGCAAGAGCATCCGTTCGGTGGTGCTCTATGGCTAGAGCCGGCCGCGCCTCCACGGCCATGGAGGTGGTCGGTACGCCCCGGAACCGCATCGAGGGCGTCGACAAGGTCACGGGCGCGGCCCGATACGCGGGCGACCTGGACATCCCCGGCACCCTCGAGGCACGCGTGCTGCGCAGCACCCATGCCCACGCCCGGATTCGTTCCATCGACGTGAGCGCGGCGCTGCGCGTGCCGGGCGTGGCCGCCGTGCTGACACGGGACGACCTGCGCGACATGGATCCCTACTACGGCCACTGTCTGCGCGACCGTCCGATCGTGGCCATGGAGCGGGTGCGCCACGTGGGCGAACCCGTGGCCGCGGTGGCCGCGCACAGCGCGCTGGCGGCCGAGGAGGCGGTCTCGCGCATCGAGGTCGAGTACGAAGAGCTGCCCTGCGTCACCTCGCTGGACGAGGCCCTGGCGGACGGCGCGCCGGTGCTGCACGAGCGCGCGGCAGGTTCGGGCGACTTCCACGACGTGAACCTCTCGGACGCGCGCGAGCACCCCAACATCTGCCACCACGAGCACATCGAGCTCGGCGACGCGGAGCGGGGCTTCGCGCGGTCCGACGAAATCTTCGAGGACGTGTTCCATTTCCCCATGGTGTGCCACTACTCCATGGAGCCCCACACTACCACCGCGCTGGTGCAGGGCAGGCAGGTCACGCTGTGGTCCGCCTCGGCTCATCCCTTCCTCATCCGTTCGGAGTTGGCGAAGCTCTTCGGCCTTTCCATGACCGACGTGCAGGTGGTCGTGCCCTACGTCGGCGGCGCCTTTGGCGGAAAGTCGTATCTCAAGATCGAACCCTTGGTGGTGGCGCTGGCGCGGAAGACGCCGGGGCAGCCGGTGCGCCTGCAGCACTCCGTCACCGAGTCCATGCTCACCGCCCGGCGCCATTCGGCACGCTGTCAGATCAAGACCGGCGTGAAGCGCGACGGCACCATCATGGCGCGCGAAGTGAAGATGTACCTGGACACGGGCGCCTATGCCGACAACGGGCCGCGGGTGGTAGCGCGCGCCGTGCTGCGGGTGCACGGCGCCTACCGCTGCGCCAACTTCCGCTCCGACAGCTACGGCATCTACACCAACTCCGTGCCGGCCGGTTCCATGCGTTCCATAGGCGGCCCGCAGTCCATCTGGCCGGTGGAGGCGCAGATGGACCGCATCGCCGAAGCGCTGGGGCTGGATCCCCTTCAATACCGCCTGCGCCACCTGCTGGGCCGCGACGAGGCAATCCGCCCGAACTCCCGCGGTGTCGACGGCGACCTGCGCGAGGGGCTTACCCGGGTGGCGGAGATGGTCCGGCAGGCGGGAGCGCCCGCGGCCGGCAGCGGAACGGGTTACGCCGTGGGCATCACCGATAGCGAGGCCAACCCCGTGTCCACGGCCATCGTGCGTCTGCTGAGCGACGGTGACGTCGTGGTCATGGCCGGCAGCACCGAGGTGGGGCAGGGCGCGCGCACGGTGCTGAGCCAGATCGTGGCCGAGGAGTTGTGTGTCTCGTTCGAGCGGGTGATGCTGCGCGGCACCGATACCCACACCACGCCGTTCGACCGTTCCACTGGCGCCAGCCGCTCCACCACGGTGATGGGCACCGCGGTCAAGTTCGCCGCCGCCGACGTCCACCGGCAGGTCAAGGCCATCGCCGCGGAGCAGTTCGGGGTCGATCCGGAGCGGGTGATGCTCAAGGGTGGCGCGGCCTGGTGCGGCGAGGCCCGGCGGGATTTCTCGGAGGTGGTGTCAGGCTACTTCGGCATGCCCGGCGGCGAGCTCATCGGCCGCGGCTACGTGCGCGCCGGCGGCGGCATCTCGCCGATCCTGCCGATCTTCTGGGAGGTGGGCATCGGCGGCGCCGTGGTGGCGGTGGACCGGGACACCGGCGAGCTGACGGTGGAGCGCTACAGCAGCGTGGCGGACGTGGGCCGCGCCATCAATCCGCGCCAGGCCGAGGGCCAGGACGAGGGCGCCGCCGTCATGGCCATGGGCCATACCCTGTTCGAGTCGTTGATCTACGCGGACGGACAGCCGCTCAATCCCAACCTCGTGGACTACCGGGTGCCGGGCTTCCGGGACATTCCCGGGACCTTCGAGTCGTGTCTGCTGGAGAACGGCGACGGTCCCGGCCCCTACGGCGCCAAGGGCATGGGCGAGGGCGGCATCATCCCGGTGGCGCCCGCCATCTGCAACGCCCTGGCCCAGGCCACGGGCGTGCGTATCCATGAGTTGCCGCTCACGCCGGAACGGGTGTGGCGCTCGCTCCGGAAGGCAGACGTGGAATCCGCCTGAACGCTGAGCGCCCCTCCCTCGCCGTCAGAGCCCATGCGTTCCGCCATCGTGCTCCTGTGGCTCAGCCTCGGCTGGACCCTGCTCTGTTTCCTGCTCTACCGGGACCGGGAGCTGATCCTGCAGGCCAGCGCCCCGGTGTGGATCGCCGCGGCGGCCGGATGGATCGTCTGGAGGACGGTGAGCGTTCTGGTGGCTCGGCGGCGCACGGCAGGTAAGCGCGCGACCAGGAAACGCGCCGCATCCGCGACCTCCTCCCGAACCGGCGCCCGTCGAACCACCCACCCGAGCGCGCCCAAGCACCGGAAACGGACCTCATGACCGGCGGGCCCGGCCGGCGAAACCCCGCGCCAACCCCCGAATCGTCATTCCCGCGGAA
>JAJDXX010000025.1 GCA_022823055.1 Candidatus Binatia bacterium
TACAAAAAACGTTAAGGAACCTCTCCCTATTGACAGGCTCTTCGAGAGGAACCGACGAGCGGAAACCCTACGGCAGTTCTTTAAGATTCTTGCTGAAGAGCAGCGCGTGACCGTGGCTAGGCTGAGAAAGATGCTGGAAGAGCACGGTGAACATGTCGACGCAGGAGACGTCAAGGTAATCAAGACGCGGTTGAGGTACTTTTCCAACGGACGTTACGATAAGTACAACTGGCATCTCTTTCTCAAGCCGGAGGGTGAGGAGGGCCAGTCGGATAACGACATGGTGACATTCTGCCAAGTGGAAGAAGACGAGTGAGATGGGGACCGAGAATAAGTCGAGAATCGTGAACGGTCCGGGGAAGTTTCGACTGTGCAGCGAATGGGAGTGATGTGGGACACCTGGGATCCCAGGGCATGCGATACGAACGCCTCACCGAACTCTTCCGCCTCGCCATCCGGCTTCAAGGAAGCCGGGGCGGTCTGACCATCGCCGATATCCAGGAGGAGTTTTCCGTCAGCAGGCGCACGGCGGAGCGGATGCGTGACGCGGTTGAGGCGACCTTTGGGCCGTTGGAGACCGTGGACGTAGACACCGGCGACCGGCGAATTAGGTGGCGGCTTCAGTCGCGCGCCCTACATCCCTTAGTCCAAATCTCACCCAAAGAGTTGGCCGAACTCGAAGCGGCGGCCGGTAGCCTGGATCGCGCCGGCCCCGCCGAACGTGCCAGCGGCCTTCGCGACCTCGCCGTCAAGCTCCGCGCCGTGTCGCGCCGTCACTCCGGGGACGACTTTGATGCTGCCCTGGAGACCCTCATGCAAGCGGAAGGGCTCGCCATGCGCGCCGGCCCGAGAGAAAGCCTCATAGGAGACCTGCTTTCGCTCCTGCGAAACGCCATCACGGCGTATCGCAAGATCGAGTTCAACTATTTGTCTCGAGGAACGGCAAGGCGGAGCCGCCAACGTGTCTGGCCCTATGGGGTGCTCTACGGGAACCGTGCTTTCCTGGTGGGACGTACGGACCGAGGAAACGAACCAAGGCTTTGGCGGCTTGCTAATGTCGGCGAGGCGCGAATCACCGACGAGACATTCGAGCGCAACCCGGCCTTCGACTTGCGTGTGTATGCGGAGCGCTCATTCGGTACGTTCCAGGAAAGGCCGATCGAAGTCGTGCTCCGTTTCGATGCCGAAGCGGCAGCGGACGCCAAGGCGTTTCAATTCCATCCGAGCCAGAGTACTGCGGAAAACAGCGACGGTTCCCTGACCGTGCGGTTCAAGGCCAGCGGCATCGAGGAAATGTGTTGGCATCTCGTGACCTGGGGAAAGAGTGTGACGGTCGTGGAGCCGACAAGCCTTCGTGAGCGACTTACCCGAATGTGCGATTCGCTCGCGGCGCACCATCAAGGCAAGTCATCCTTATTCGTGAAGGACGTCTAAGTCTGGCAGTGAGACCGACGCTGAACGCATTCATGCGTTCAGGGGGGAATACTACGAAGGCGTAGGGCGTGTTGAAGACCCTGCGAGCGGGTTGCGAATGACCAGTTTCCTGGAAAGATTGTTCAAGTACCAAGCGACCGAAGGGAGATCCCCGCAGGAAGACTTCTTCACGGAAGCCCTTGCAGGGGTGTTGGAGGCGCACCCACAAATGGTGGCGGATTTCGCGAAATGGCTGACCGGCCGTGAGTTTAAGAGCGCGGACGTGGCCACACAGAAAGGCGTCAGCGGTGGCAACCGACTAGACATGTGGCTCAAGGCGCAGGACGACGACGACCGGAATCATCTGATCGTACTTGAGAACAAGTTAGGTTCGAAGGAAGGGCGAGACCAACTCCGCCGTTATGAGTGTTACCTCGCCCGACAGAAGGCGGAGAGCAGGACGTTGGTGTACTTGTCAATGCACGAGCGGAGCGATTTCCAACCATCGACCAACTCAGTCTCGTTCCTGAACCGACATTGGTTTGAGGTGTATAACTGGCTCAAGGATCAGATTCGGGTTGGGGGCGACGGAGAGGCGCGTGCTAACGTCCTAATCGGGGAACTGCTGAGGTTAATGGAGGCATGGGACATGGAGATGCACTTGGGTGCGCACGACTTGGCGAGCGCGGTGGCATACAAGGGACGAGTGGAGAGCCAACTGCTGCAGATCTTGAACACGGTGTGGGAAGAGTGCCGAAAGGACTGTGTCAGCGGTGGCGGTAGCAGGTGGGCCTATAACGATGTCTATTACCAGTCCGCTTACGTAACCGACGACCACCTGTACTATGACTTCGGGTTCGATTTCAAACGTGACGACGGGCAATGGACCGCTAGGGACCTCCAACTCCCGTCGGCATACTTCGGGGTTCGCCGTGGCGATGCCGAGAAACCGGTCTTGAACGGGTTGTCTGAGGAGTGGGTCAAGCCGCCATGGACAACAACGTGGAATACCTACGAGAGGGTGCGGCAACTCGTCGCGCTGAAGACGAGCGGTAGTAGCCTGCACGAGGGCTACCTGGACTTCTTCCTATCGTCACTTGAGCAGGCCAGGGCCGCGATCGGCAACCGAAGGGCGGGTAAGGCGTGTTCCGGCGAAATACCGAGCTAAGCCAGGCGCCAGTGTACGTGCCAGGTTAAAGGCCGGCGATTCGGCGACCCGCCCGCAACTGCACCTATCTACCATACCGTCAGCCCGTTGGTGGCATGTAAGGCTTCCATCAGTTCATCGATGCGGTCGGCAATCCGTTGCGCGGGGTCGCTCAGCTGCTCCACCGTCCAGTCCGTAGCGTAGCCCTCGGCCACGTCGCAGGGCCGAGCGTGGTTCACTAACCGCTCGGTCAGCGACCGCGCACCGGCTCTCTCGAGGCGTTGACTGACGTGGTCTGGAGGAAATCGGCCAGTGGCCAACGTGTATACCACCGAAAGAAGGTTAAGATGACACCTGCATCGATCAATAGTAGCTCAACGTCTCGACGTCGCGAACACGTTCCATTATGCTTTTTGGCATCCTTTCCGTACTCGGATGAATTCGAATCTGGACATATGGGGCGTCACCATAGTCTATCGCATCGAGTCGACGATCTAATGATTCAAAAAACTGACGTATGTGCCGTTTCCGAATCGCGAACTCATAGGCCATTACCTTCGTTCTATCGCTAGTAAGGGAGATCTCATAGAGTCTATAGTCGCCCTCTTGAAACCAAGGGATTTTTTGTTTAACCATACTACTTAGTTTCTCTGACAAACCTTTCGATATATCGAATGATGGTCCTTCGTAGTTTAAGCTATCTACATCATGCCCTCTACTTTCCATCTCCTCCCTCCATACTTCTCTTTCTTCCCCAACCTCCCAACGAACGTCGTGAATATCGTTCAGCGCAGTACTACTCAAATAGCGCCCAAACGAAACGACGTGCGACCAATTCCTACCAGGCGAAAGGCTAATCTCAGCAAACTCCTCCCACTTCTGCCCATCAAATTGCCCAAGTGACCGCAATCTATAGGCTTGTGCGGAGGTTTCGTACAAGATCTCGTCACTTGAATTAGTAATGAACAAGTGCAGCGATTTAACTCTCCCGGGTGCTCTACCGACATTTGTCACCGAATAGTTTTTATTGATCGACGGTGCGCGGAAGATATCAGATGAAAGTACAAAAAAATGAGTGATTTTGATTTGCAGATTTGCGGATGCAACCCACTGGTAGACTGGTGGAAACTGTGACAACAATACAGCTGCTACGGCGACAAGCAAAGATAACAAACCTCGTATCTTGTCCGATATTGCTACTTTCATATACGCTTTTCCACAGATTTTAAGTTTTCCTTCATCCCCCGGCTAGAGTGGAGTTTCGTAGGGAGGACGGACACGTTTGTGATGGCTGGTATATGGCAGTGGTAACGGCCTGCTAATTGAAAAGGCCAAGACGCCGGCCCAAACTGTCGGCGCTGTAGCGTGTCACGGCGAACCCTGCGGAAGTGGTTGGGAAACTTACCGGAGGAAGCCTCTGCGGGACGGGTGGCCCGTGCTTCGTCACAGGTCTCGTGGAAATGAACTACGACGCGGTTCACTCTTTCTCAAATTGTCCGTGTGCTACGCTTAAGTCTGATCCTCGCCATGAGGTTACTTCCTTTGCGGAGAGGATACAATGCCGCAAAATGCCGGAGATCATGAACCGAGAAAATGCCGATAGCGGCTACACGGTCAATGGGGGGCTGCTCAAGGCGTCAACCTCTGAGTTCATTCCTTCGTGAGTCCTAACGTGTCAGCAAGCCGTTGCGCCAAACGTCGTCATGTTGCGGGAACAGGTTGATTTCATCGGCGTCACGAAGCGGTGGATGTGGTCCACATGACGCAGCCATCGCCTGCGCCACCGAACGCTTCGTGAGTCGCTTGACCGAGAGCGGCTCCACTGAGTGGTTGACCGAAGAGCAGGTCGCCCTCCTTAACGCTAACCCCTTGCCAAGGCGGATATCACGCCGGTCTAGGCGGACATCGAAGCCCAGCGAGAGGACAACAGAACCAGCATCGGGCGCTGATCGCCTAGGGTCGCCTGATGTCACCCTGCGGAAGTTGCTGTAGCGGCGCCGACGCCCGCGCGGCACACATGTTGGTGTTTCGCCGTTTCCCCGGCGAGCCACCGAAATCGTTACCGTCATTGAAGCGCGTTCGTGCGCCTGCCCCGGAAACGAATTGGTGCCTAATTGGTACCCATCCATTGAGCGCCTCCCCAGGGGCGAGATCAGAATGTTTCTAACATGTTGATTTTACGACAAAAAATATGCCGATTGCCAGAGTGCCGGGTCCTGTCAGCCTTACTCCGACATACTTCGAGTCCGGTCCCGTAGAATGCAGGACACCAGGCTGGGTGCGTTGGAAGCGATCAGTCCTCCAGCCCTTCGGGTACTCGTTCCTGCGCGCGCTCCTCCCGCAGCGCCCGCCACATCCTCTCCGGTGTGATGGGCAGGTCGCGCACGCGCACGCCGACGGCGTCCTCGATGGCGTTGCCGATGGCGGGGGAGACGGGCATGAGACCGCCTTCGCCGAGGCCCTTGGAGCCGTAGGGGCCGGGGCCGTTGGCGTCTTCCACCATGATGGTGTGGAAGGTCTCCGGGATGTCCTTGAAGGAGGGCAGCCGGTAGTCGATGATGTTGGGGTTGAGCAGGTGGCCGTTGTCGTACTGCATCTCCTCCATCAGCGAGTGGCCGATGGCGAACATGACGCCGCCCTCGTCCTGTCCCTCGCACTGAAGCGGGTGTATGGCCTTGCCCACGTCGGCGGTGGAGATGTACTTGAGGAGCTTGACCACGCCGGTGTCCGGGTCCACCTCCACCTCGGCGCCGCCCCAGCTCGTTTCCCAGAACGTGGTGGGCGACCCCAGCACGGCCTTCTTGCTGTGCACGTCCTGGTAGGTGCCCTTGGCCAGCAGCTCGCCCCCTTTGGCGCCGAAGGTGCGGTTGAGCACCTCCTCGTAGCTCATGCGCTTGCCCTTGCCCGCGCGCACGTGGCCGTCCTTGAAGGCGACCTTGTCGGCCTTGCACTTGAACAGCTTGGCGGCGGCCCGGCGCAACTGCCGCTTCAACTCCGTGGCGGCGCGCTCCACGCACAGGCCCATGATGACCATGGAGCTGCTGGCGTTGGTGGCGGCGTCGTAGGGGGTCGAGTCGGTGTCGAGTTGGGCCACGGTGACCGCCTCGTAGGGCAGGGACAGGCCCTCGGCCGCCACCTGCGCCAGGGCGGTGCGGCAGCCCTGGCCGATTTCCACGGTGCCGGTGAACAGCACCGCGCTGCCGTCTGAGTTGAGCTTGATGGATGCCGACGCCACCTTGTAGGTGCCGCCGCCGTCCTTCATGCAGCAGGCCAGGCCCATGCCGCGGTTTGGCTCTTTCTTCTTCTTCCCCCAGCCCAGGGCCTTGGCGGTACGCCGCAGGCCCGCCTCCAGGTCGCAGTCCACCGGGCTGTCGCCCTTGGTGAAGAGGGCTCCCTTCTTCATCAGGTTGCGGACGCGGAACTCCAGCGGGTCGAGGCCGAGCCTGCGCGCGATCATGTCCATCTGGGACTCGTACGCCCAGGTGACCTGCAGGGTGCCGAAGCCCCGGAACGCTCCGGCGGGCACGGCGTTGGTGTAGACGGTGTAGGCGTCCACCTTGACGTTGGGGATGCGGTACGGCCCGGGCGCGCGGTAGCCGGCCTTCTGGGACACCCGTGGCCCGTAGTCGGCGTAGGCGCCCGTGCCCATGTGCACCTCGCACTCCCGCGCCACGAGCTTGCCGTCGCGGGTGACGCCGGTCTTGATGCGGAACCGGGCCGGGTGCCGGGTGATGGTGCGGAAGGTCTCCTCGGAGGTGTGGGTTATCTTCACCGTCCGGCCGGTCTTCCACGCCAGCGCCGCCACCAGCGGCTCGTTCTTCACCGACAGCTTGCCGCCGTAGGCGCCGCCGATGTGGGGCACGATGACGCGCACCCGGTTGATGGGGATGGAGAAGAACTCGGCGATGTGGCGCTGGAGGGTGAAGGGGTCCTGGGTGGAGGACCACAGGGTCACGTGTCCGTCCTCCACCGCGGCGATGGTGATGTGCGGTTCCAGCGGATAATGCTGCACCTGCGGGAAGGTGAAGACGTCCTCGAAGACCTCGTCGGCCTGGGCGAAGCCCTTGTCCACGTCGCCACGGTAATAGTTGTAGGCGTAGCAGACGTTGGTGCCGCGGAACTCCTCGGGCACGCCGTAGGCGTGGCCGTGCAGCTCGTCGGCGTCCGCCACCTGTTCGTGCACCAGCGGCGCGCCCGGCGCGATGGCGTCGGCCACGTCGATGACCGCGGGCAGCTCCTCGTACTCCGTCTCGATGAGCGCCAGCGCCTCGGCCGCGGTGGCCTCGTCGGCCGCAGCCACCGCCGCCACCGGGTCGCCGTCGTAGCGCACCTTGTCCAGGGCGACGATGGTCTGGTCCTTGTAGGCGGAGCCGAAATACGGGTTCATCCCGTCCAGGGTCTCGCGGGTCAGCACCGTGGCCACGCCGGGCAGTGCCTCGGCCTTGGTGGCGTCGACGCGCAGCAGGCGCGCGTGCGGGAAGGGGCTCCGCAGGACCTTGGCGTGGAGCATGCCCGGCAGCTCCAGGTCCATGGCGTAGACGGCCTTGCCGGTGGCCTTGACCACCCCGTCCACCCGGTGGTGAGACTTGCCGATGACCTGGTGTTTCGCGGCTTTCGCCATTCGTCATTACCTCCGTGTGGGTCGGGCGGCGGCACGGTGGCGCCGGACACGCGCGTTGAAACCCGGCCCAGGCATCCGCTTCGCGGACCGCTCGCGCTTCAGGCGCCCTGTCCGGTCATTCGCACGACGAGACAATAGCGCCGTTGCGACGGCCCGACAGCGGGACCGGGTCGACCGTGTTACCCGCGCGGATAGCGCTCAAGCACCCAATCGACAGCGTCCTCGGCCGTCCTCAACTCGCCTTCGAGCTGGGCCTCCTCGACCGCCTGCAGCATCGCGGAGAAGGCCGGGCCGGGCGCGTAACCGAGCCGGATGAGGTCGCGCCCGCGCAGCAGCGGCTCCGGTTTCACTTCCTTTTCGCCCAGTTCCGCGAGCTTTTGCCGACAGAAGTCGTAGTAGCCCAGATCGCCGTTGGATGAAAGCGCGTCGATGCGGCACAGCTCCAGCAGCTCGTGGATGCCGTCCTCGGCGAGGAAGCGCTTGAGGGTGCTGAGGCGCATCTTCGGTGCCTGCGTGTAGCGCAGGTGGCAGCGCACCAGCCAGGCCACGCGTTCGGCCACGGCGCGGCTGCGCTTGAGGCGCTGGAGGATCTCCGTGGCCATCTCCGCGCCCTTCTCCGGGTGGCCGTAGAAGGTGACGCGCTCGCCCGCGGGTTGGCGGCACGGCGGCTTGGCCACGTCGTGCAGCAGGCAGCCGTAGGCCAGGGTCTCGGTGGGGGCGTCCAGGTGCCCGAGCAGCATCAGGGTGTGGACAAACACGTCCCCCTCGGGATGGTAGTCCGGGGTCTGCTCGCACCCCTTCATGGCCGCGATCTCGGGCAGGATCACCTCCAGGAGCCCGGTCTCGTCCAGCAGCTCGAAGCCGCGCCGGGCGCCGCCCTCGGTGAGGGTGCGGGTGATCTCGGCGCCGATGCGTTCCCACGCCACCTGGGTGACGGCGGCGGCGTGGTCCTGGATGGCCTGGACCGTCGGCCCGTCAATGGCGAAGCCCAGCCCGCAGGCCAGACGCACGGCCCGGACCATGCGCAAACGGTCCTCGGCGAAGCGCTCGTGGGGATCGCCAATGGCCCGGACCAAGCCCCGGGCCAGGTCTTCCCGGCCTTCCACCAAGTCGATGACCCGGTCTTCCGCCGGGTCGTACATCATGGCGTTGATGGTAAAATCGCGCCGGCGGACGTCGTCCTCCAGGGTGCCCTGGCGGACGTGCTCGGGCCGGCGCCCGTCGCGGTAGGGGCCGTCGGAGCGGAAGGTGGTGACCTCGAACGGCTCCCCCTCTACCAGGACCACGATAGAGCCAAACTGCGAACCCACGTCGACGGTGTCCGGGAAGAGGGACTGGACGGCCCGTGGCGCGGCCGCCGTGGCCACGTCGTAGTCCTTGGGCTCCCGTCCCAGGAGCCGGTCGCGCACGCAGCCGCCGGCGAGATAGGCTTCGTGGCCGTCCTCGCGCAGACGCTGGATGATGTGGAGAGCCTTGTCCTTCTGTGACACGGTGTCTTTCCCCGGAGGGCGCGGTTCCGGTTTTCAGCTTGGTTGCGCCGCGTGCGGGTACGGACGGGTTTGAACCCGGCCCAGTAACGGTTCGAATCGGGGAGCGAACTACGGCACGCGTTCTTCTCAGTTCCCTAGTGCCGCCTTGTCGAGGTTCCCGACCACCGTGAGGATGAGCCTGTCGGGTTGGAGGTACTTGCGGGCGACCCGGTGGACGTCCTCGGCGGTGACCTTCCGGATCAGGTCCGGGTAGCGGTCGACGTAGTCGAGCCCCAGGCCGAGATACTCCACCTGTCCCAGGAAGTCGGCGATGTCGCCGTTGGTCTCGAGGCCCAAGGCGAAGTTGCCGATGAGGTAGCTCTTGGCGTCCGCCAGTTCTTCCTCGGTGACGCCGTCGCGACGGATGCGCTCGATCTCGGCCCGGGCCGTTTCAATGGCTTCACGGGCGCTCTCGTTACGGGTCTGCATGGCCATCTGGAAACGCCCGGTTTCCTTGGTGGCGAGGAAGTAGCTGTAAACGACGTACGCCAGGCCGCGTTCGTTGCGGATGCTGTCCCCGAGCCGCGAAGACAGGCTGCCGCCGCCCAGGATCTGGTTCATTACCCGGATGGCGTAGTGGTCGGGGTTCGACCGCAGCGGACCCTCGTGTCCCATGATGATGTTGGACTGGGTGAGGTTGCGGTTTATCTTGACCGCCGTCCGTTCCGGGGGCTGCAAGGTCACGGGTCCGTCCGGCGCGCCGCCGCTCTTTTCCCAGCCCGCCAGGACCTCGCCGAGCTTGCGCTTCATCTCCTCGTGGGTGACGTCGCCCACGGCCACGAAAATGGCACGGTCGGGGCGGTAGTAGCGCCGGTGAAAGTCCACCACCGCGTTCCGGTCCAGGCCCCGGACCGAGTCCCGCGAGCCTTCTACCGGGCGGCCGTAGAAGCTGCCGGGGTAAAGAGCGGCGCGGAACGCTTCCCGGGCGATGGACCCCGGGCGGTCGCGCTTGGCCCGGATGGAGGCCAGGAGGGACTGCTTCGTGCGGTCCAGCTCCTTCTCCGGGAAGGAAGGCTCCGTCAGCACCTCGCTCATGAGCGCCAGACCGGTGTCCAGGTCCTTCTTGAGGATGCTCAGGCTCACCGTGGCCAGTTCGCGGCCGGCGTCGGTCCCGAGGTGGGCGCCCATGCCCTCGACGAGGCCGCTGATGGCCATGGAGTCGCGTGTGGGGGTGCCTCGGGTCAGGAGCCGGGAGGTGAGGTTGGCCAGACCGTAGCGGTCCGCGGGATCGTAGCGCGAGCCGGCGCGGATCAGCAGTTGCACGGAGACAATGGGCAGCGCGGGCTGCTCCGAGGTCACCAGGACCATCCCGTTGGGGAGAATCTCGCGTTGCGCGTTCATGGCGGCGGAGGCGACGGCCTGCGGCGCCAGGACCAGGCACAGCAGAAGCGGCAGCCAGCGTTTCATGAGCGTTTCCTCTCCTGGGGCACCAGCACCCCCACGGTGCGGCAGTCGCGGTCGAGGTACTTCCGCGCCACCCGCTGGACGTCGTCGGCCGTGACCCCCTGGATGCCTCCCAGGTATTCGTTCATGCGGCGCCATCCGCCGGTCAGCTCATAGAAACCGACGCGCATGGCCTGGCCCCGGTTGGACTCCTGGGCGAAGATGAAGCTCGCCGCCACCTGGTTCTTGGCCTTGTCGAGCTCCGCCTGGGTGACGCCCTCGTCCCGCACCCGGCCGATCACCTCGTCGATGGCTGCCTCCACCTCGGCGATGTCCTTGCCCGGCATGGCCTGGGCGCCGAGGGTGAAGGTCGTAGGGTCGATGGAGACCCGGTAATAGCCCGCGTAGGCGTAGCGCGCGACGCGCTTCTCATACACCAGGTCCCGGTGGAGGCGCGATGTGCGTCCGCGCGACAGGATCATCTCCAGCACATCCAGCGCGTAGCTGTCCGGGTGGCCCACCTCGGGCACGTGGTAGTTCATCACCACGACGGGCAGCTCGGCTTCTTTCTTGAGCTGTACGCGCCGCTCGCCCCGTTGGGGGGGTTCCACCTGTCCCACCTCGGGGGGTTCCGGCCCACGGGGGATGGCGCCGAAATGCTCGCGGATCCGCGCCAGGATCTCTTCGCTGTCGAAGTCCCCGGCCACTACGATGAAGGCGTTGTTGGGCGCGTAGTAGGTCCGGTAGAAGTCCTTGAGGTCCTGCAAGGTCATGCGCTCGATGTCCTGCGGCCAGCCGATGATGGGCCGGCGGTACGGGTGCACCGCGTAGGTCACCGCTCGGGTGACCTCGCCCAGCGCCGCCCGCGGCCGGTCGTCGGTGCGCTGCCGCCGCTCCTCCTGCACGACCTTCTTCTCGGGCGTGAAGTGGACCTCCTGGAGGCGCGTGTTGACCATGCGGTCGGCCTCGAGCTCGATGGCCACGCCGATGGATTCCCGGCTCATGGTGGCGTGGTACACGGTGGTGTCGTAAGAGGTGAACGCGTTGGAGCGGCCGCCGTGCTTCTGGATGATGCGGGCGTATTCCTCGGGCGCCACCTTGTCGGTGCCCTTGAACATCATGTGCTCGAGGAAGTGCGCGATGCCGCTCTTGCCGTCCACCTCGTTGCGCGAGCCCACCCGGTACCAGACCTGGAAGGTGACCGCGGGGCTCCGGTGGTTCTCCAGGAGCAGCACCTTGAGGCCGTTGTCGAGGACCTCCTCACGGACGTCCACCATTCCCTTGGGCGCCGCCGCCCCGGCCACGGCCGGGAGCAGGGTGACCAGGAACAAGCCGGCGAGGCGATGTGTCCAGTCCATGAGTTTGAGAATATCGGGCAGGCGGGGCGGGCGCAACAGGGTTCGCGGCGCCGGCGTCGGGCGCCGGCGGTTCTCCATCGTGCCTGCCCTCGGCCTCAAGGCCCGTTGGGCGTGGCCAGGCGGCGCGGTATGAGCGAACCGAGTCCGTGGCGCCGCATGCGTTCGATGAAGGTGGTGCGGTTCAGGCCCAACAGGTTTGCGGCGGCTGTCTTGTTGCCGTTGGCGCGCTCCAGAGCCTGCACCATCATTTCGCGTTGAAAACGGCGGATGCACTGATCGATGTCGATGCCGTCGCTGGGCAGAATGAACTCGCGAAGCAACGCCGCTTCGCGGGGTGACCTCAGGTAACTGGAGAGTTCGGGCAGGTCCTGGACACGGATCTCCCGGTGGTCAGTGAGGGTGACCAGCCGCTCGATGAGGTTTTCCATTTCACGCACGTTTCCCGGCCAGTCGTATGCCTGCAGGCGCGTCATCGCGGCCTCCTCGATGGTCCGGGGAGGGTTTCCGCCGTAACGTTTGAGGAAGTGTTGGATCAAGGGAGGTATGTCGTCCCGCCGCGCCCGCAAGGGGGGCAGTTCCAGGGCAAGGATGGCGAGCCGATAGTAGAGGTCCTCGCGGAACAGTCCTGCCGGAATGGCTTCCCGCAGGTCGCGGTTGGTGGCGGCGACGAAACGCGCGTTCGTGCGTGTGGCGACGTCGCTACCCAACGGATTGAACTCCCGCTCCTGAAGGACGCGCAACAGCTTGGCCTGAAGCCTGGGCGTGATCTCACCGATCTCGTCAAGGAAGATGGTCCCTTCCTTGGCTGTCATGAAACGTCCCGACCGGGACTGTTGCGCACCGGTAAAGGCGCCTCTGACATGGCCGAACAACTCGTTCTCCAACAAATCCTCGGGTATGGCGCCGCAGTTGACGGCAACAAACGGCTGCCTCGCGCGTTTGCTGCGGTCGTGTATGGTCCGTGCGATGAGTTCCTTTCCGGTCCCGCTCTCGCCCGTGATGAGGACGGTGGAGTCGCTCGCGGCGATCCTCAGCGTGAGATCGAAGACGCGCCGCATGGCTTCGCTTTGCCCTATCATGGAATCGAGGGCGTCACGGAGGGAGTTGCTCTCTGACTGATTGTTCGTCTGCCCCATTCTTTCCTCCTTGAATTATACTATCTGTACAATAAGATTATGGAATGCAATAGTCGCGCCAACGTCGGCCGTTGTGCGGTTGCTGAAATTTTCTGCGCTGCATGAATAAACGATGGTCGGCGGCGCTGTTCCTGACGGGAGTCGCCAAAACCATGACAATTTCGCCCCCTTGGGAACCTGGGCCGAGCCGGCCAACTGTGCGGTTTTGCGTCCCTTTCGGAACGTCACGAAGCTGACACGTGGTCGTCGACTTTGTGCCGAAACTTTTCGCGTCCGTGTAGCGAGGGTGTTTGTGCCGCCGTGCCGGGCCCGGCTGCTGCTTGAAATGGCGGGTCCGGGCAGTAAAACTGGAGATCGTGCGGTGAGCACCGCGTTTCAATGAGTGATCCTGCGAACAAGACCGCGTCTGTCGCCGACGAGAAGGGCGTACCCCCTGTTCCCCTTACCCTGGAGGGCTGGAGCATCCTCCACCAGATGTTCCGCATTCGCTGGCCTGAGTGGAACGCGGCGGCTCCGGTGGCGCGAAGGAGTGCCACGGACGAAGCGGTTTCCGCGCTGAAGTCCATGGGGCGCGCCGCCGCCGGCCGCACCGGCCTTGTGTCTCTGCTGGGCCACAAGGGCGACCTGATGCTCATCCACTTCCGCGACTCGATGGACGCCCTGAACGAGGCTGAGCTGGCGCTGGCCCAGCTCAAGCTGGCGCCTTTCCTGGAGCCGACCACCTCCTACCTCTCGGTCGTGGAGCTGGGCCTCTACAGCGCCTCGGGCCAGCTCTACCGCTCGCTCCGGGAGAAAGGCGTCGCCCCCGACACGCCGGAGTGGAAGGAACAGGTGGCGGCCTACTTGGCCCAGGCGCGGAAGACCATGGAGGGCCGCCTCCGGCCCGACATCCCCGCCCGGCGCTATGTCTGCTTCTATCCCATGGACAAGAAGCGCGGCGAGGCCAAGAACTGGTACGACGCGCCCTTCGTGGAGCGCCAACGGATGATGGCGGACCACGGCTTCATCGGCCGGCGCTACGCCGGCCAGGTGACCCAGATCATCTCGGGCTCCATCGGCTTCGACGACTGGGAATGGGGCGTGGACCTCTTCGCCGACGACCCCGTAGTGTTCAAGAAGCTGGTCTACGAGATGCGCTTCGACGAGGCCAGCGCCCTCTACGGCCTGTTCGGGCCGTTCTATCTGGGGCTCCAGTTCCGGGCGGAGGCGTTGGGGACGCTGCTGGAGGGGCGGACGCCCGGGTTCGGGACGGGATCTGCCAAATAGGCTCAGCCTTTCCTTTGATAACGGATTCCGAATCGGTTGGTTAGAACTCGATCCCAATCTCCCTCGAACTCGCCAGGTCGAAGATCCGGCTGGCGATGGCGATGTCCGCCACACCTTGCCCGGCGTTGTTCTTGAACAGCGTGATCTGCTCCGCCGAGGTGCGCCCGGGGATACGGCCGGTCAAGAGGTCGCTCAGGTCCCCGACCTGCTCCCACCGCAGGATCCCTTTCTCCACCGGTTCGTAGAAGTCTCCCTGCTGGTCCTGGACGGCCTGCTCGCGGGAATTGGCGACGATGACGTCGGCGCGCTGCACGGTGGCGTCGTCGATCTCGCGGCGCCGTTGCTTGATGAGGCCGGCGTTCATGAGGCCGACGTTGCCGCCGACGATGGAGGTGACGTGCATGCCGGGCTCGAGCCAGTCGCCGTCGAACACCGGGACGTTGGAGTTGGTGGCGGTGAGCACCACGTCGGCGCCCTCGATGGCTTCGCGCGGGCTGTCCATCGGGACGATCTCGCACGGCACCAGCGGCTGCATCTCCTCGCGGAACGCGGCGCGGCTCTCGGGGGTGCGGCAGAAGAGCTGCACCCGCTTGAAGGAACGGATGGCGGCGAAGGCCAGGAGATGGTACTTGGCTTCGGCGCCGGCGCCGAGAAGGGCGAGCACGGCGGCGTCTTCGCGCGCGAGGTGGCGGGTGCCCACGGCGCTCGTGGCGGAGGTGCGCAGTTGCGTGGCACGGGTGGCGGGCACGCCCCGCACCCCGAAGCGGCCCACCAGCACCCCTTTCAGCGAGGAGTCTTTGGTGTCGAAGAGCACCACGCACGGGCGCCCCGCGTGGTCGTAGGTCTGGTTCTCGCTGGACGCGGCCACGAACTCCGAATGGGCCAGCACGCCGATGCCGCCCAGGCTGGGCACGCCGCCGGGATGCACGCTCACCCGCGCGCCTTCCCGTGTCATGACCCTGCGGCGCGGGGCGTTGAGTTCCGCGTTGTCCCCCAGCTCCCGGAAGCCCGCCTCCACGGCGTCGATGGCTTCTTCCATGGTGATGACTTCGGCCGCGTCTTCAGCCCGGATCAGTAGCGCCACGTCGTTCCAGTCCTTTCAGGGGTTGCCGCGCGTGGACGCGCGGGTCCAGGTCGCGGGTAGGGGCGACCGGCCGGTCGCCCCTACGGGAGATCAGCCGGTCACGGATTCTACGGGGCGGAGGCTCCGGCCGCCGCGGCCGGGACCGTGCGGGAAATGGCCCTTTCGTCGATGGGGTAGTGGATGATGGCGGCCGCGACGCCAAGGCCGACGGCGGTCCACCAGACGATGTCGTAGGAGCCGGTGTAGTCGAACAGTACGCCGCCGAGCCAGATGCCGATGAAGCTGCCGATCTGGTGGTCCAGGAAGACGATGCCGTAGAGCATGGCCATGTAGCGGGTGCCGAAGACCTGCGCGACGATGCCGCTGGTGAGCGGGATGGTGCTCAGGAAGAGCAGCCCCATGACCGACGAGAACACGATCACGCTGGTGTCGGTCATCGGGAACAGGAAGAATCCCGTCATGACCACCGCGCGCATGAAGTAGATGAAGCTCAGCAGGTTCTTCTTGCTGTAGCGGTTGCCTAGGGCGCCGGCCGCCAGGCAGCCGAAGACGTTGAAGAACCCCAGGAGCGAGATGGCGGTGGCGCCGAGCCCGGGGGAGAGCCCGTTGTCCACCAGGAGCGCGGGCAGGTGCTGGGCGATGAACAGGGTCTGGAACCCGCACACGAAGAACCCCGCTGTCAGCAGCAGGTAGCCCGAGTGGCGCCGGGCCTCGCCCAGGGCCTGCCACAGGGTCTGGTCGCGCTGCACCGCGGCCGGGGTGTTCTCGGCCAGCGCCGCCGACAGCGGGACGATGAGGCCGGCCACCAGCGCCAGCACGA
Organism: Candidatus Binatia bacterium; assembly: GCA_022823055.1. GTDB lineage: Bacteria > Desulfobacterota > Binatia > UBA9968 > JAJDTQ01 > JAJDTQ01. The sequence goes on from JAJDXX010000025.1 coordinate 15,758, forward strand.
CCAGAGTCTCGACCCAGCCGTGGGACGAGAGGAACACCTGGGTGAACGGCACCACCAGGAACTGCCCGGACGAGCCGCCGGCGCTGCCGATGCCCAAGTAGAGGCCGCGCCACTTGGCCGGCGCGCTGCGGCCGATGACGGCGAGCACGAGCGAGAAGCTGGTGCCGCTCATGGCCACGCCCGTGAGCAGGGCGGTGCTCAGGGTCATGCTCAGAGGGTCCGTGGACACGGACATGAGATAGAGTCCTGCCATGTAGGCGACGGCGCTCAGGGCCACCACCTTGGCCGAGCCGTAACGGTCGGCGAGGCCCCCGAGAAACGGCTGCGCCAGGCCCCAGATCAGGCTCTGGAGCGCCACGGCCAGCGAGAAGACGCCGCGGGGCCAGCCCAGCGTGTCGCTGATGGGGGTGAGGAACAGGCCGTAGGTCTGGCGGATGCCGAAGGACAGCAGCATCACCAGGGTGCCGCAGATGAGCACCACGACCGGGGTGCGCCAGGAACGTTGCATGGGTGTGATGAGTCATAGAGGGTGCGGGGGTGCGGGTCAAGCGCGGCGCACCCGCCCCCTCCCCTTGGATTCCCGCCTTCCAGGCTGTGTCAAAAGGTCTCTTCGGACGAAAAATGGCGCCAGCTTTCCGAGTCGTCATTACCGCGGAAGCGGGAATCCAGGGGGGGTGGCAGGGCGCGAC
>JAJDXX010000242.1 GCA_022823055.1 Candidatus Binatia bacterium
CCGTTTCGCCCCGCCCCACCCATGGATTCCCGCTTCCGCGGGAATGACGATTCAGGGGGCTGGTGCCATTTCGTGTCCGAGCAGAGTCTTGACACAGCCTGTTTCGCGGGAATGACGCTTCGTAACGTCACCGGCACAGCGGCCACACCTGGTACCAGGAGTCGCAGCGGAAGCGCGACTCGCACTTGGCGAGTTGCGCCTTGTAGGCGGCGGCAGTAGCGGCGACGCGTTTGGCGGTGCGCTGCACTTGGGGCTTCTTCTTCCAGGTGCCGCGGCGGTAGCCGCCGCGGCCTTCGTGATAGGCGAGGTAGAGCCTGTGCGCGTCGGTCCGGGCGATGCCCAACTCGCGCCAGGTCTTGTGGTTGTACCAGCCGACGAAGTCGAGGGCGTCCTCCATGTCCGAGCGGCTGCGGAACAGCCGGCCCCGTTCCGCCTCGTACTCGCCCCACACCGGGTCCTGGGCCTGGGCGTATCCCTTGGCCGAGGACGGACGGCCCAGCGGGATGAGCAGAAGCCAGCGCATGGGCGGCTTGGCGTGGCTCCGAAAGCTCGACTCATGGCGCACGAAAGCCATGAGGATATGCACCGGCGTGCCCCACTGGCGCTGGGACTTGACGGCGTAATCGTACCAGTCGGGATACTGCGAGAAGACTTGGCAGATGTCGGCTTGACGCTTGGGCGGGGGCGCATAGGAGCACCCCGACGTCCAGGTGAGGACAAGGACCATCAGCAACGTTCGCGCTGCAACCAACGCTTCGCCTGTTCCCTGCTTACACCCGTGTCCGACCAATGCTCCGGCGCCAAGCGGTTCCGTCCAGGCGCCTGGAAGCCTCCGTTGACCTCACGCGGTCAAGGCGCGGCCGGTTCGCTCGCGGCCTGTACGAACTTGACCCGCACCAGGTGCGCGACGATGGCCACGATGACGGCGGCGACGCCCGCCGCGAGCGTAACCGTGCCCGGGAAGATCATCGTGAACCCGCCCGCCACCAGCAGCACGCGCTCCCAGGGCGCGGTCGTCTTCGAGATCCAGCCTTCGAAGCCCGCCGCCAGCGCAAACAGAGCGAGGGCGGCCACGCCCGTGGAGAAAAGGATCTCCGCGACGCTTCCGTCCATCAGCAGGCCGGTGTTGAACACGAACATGAACGGCAGCACGAACGCGCCGACGGCCAGACGCATGCCGATGAGCCCCACGATCATGGGGTTGGCTCCGGCAAGTCCTCCGGCAAGGAACATGGCCGGACCCGCCGGCGGAGACATGGGCGCGATGACCGCGAAGTAGACCGCGAACAGATGCGCGGCCAGCGGCGGCACGCCCAGCGACACGGTCACGGGAACGATCATGATGGCCGTCAGGATATAGGTCGCCGCCACCGAGAGCGGCGCGCCCAGCACCAGCGATGCGATCATGGCGATCACCAAGGCCGGGAACAGGTAGCCGCCGGAGAAGAGCATCACCATGGAGCCGAACTTGCCGCCGAGGCCGGTGGCGGAAATGGCCGTAACCATGATGGCGCCCGCGGCGATGGGCAGCGCCACGATGATGGACGTGGTGGCCCCGGTCTCCAGCCCCTTGAGCACGTTCTTGATGAAGTCCTTGCGCCCCTTCTTCCTGATCGCCGTGACCACCAGCAAGGTCGCGATGGCCACCAGCGCGGCCCGGATCGGTGTATACCCCTCCAACAGCACCCACACGATGACCACCAGCGGCAGGATGAAGTGGCCGTCCTCCTTGAGCACGTTCCAAGCCGAGCGCCGGCCCTCGGTGGGAGAGACGATCCCCATCTTCACGCTCTCCATGTGCACTTGCCAGAAGACCGTAAAGAAGTAGAGACAGGCGGGGATGAACGCCGCCACGATGATCTCGACGTAAGGGATGCCGCTGATGTCGCTCATCAGGAACACGGTGGACGCCATCACCGGCGGCATGAACATGCCACCCATGGAGGCCGACAATTCCACCGCGCCGGCGAACTGAGGCCGGAACCCGACTCTCTTCATCATAGGGATGGTGAAGGAGCCGCTGGTGGCGACGTTGGCGATCTGGCTACCCGAGATGGTGCCGAAGAGGCCGCTCCCCACCACCGCCACCTTGGCGGGCCCGCCGCGGGCGCGCCCGGCGATGGCGTCGGCCAAGTCCACGAAGAAGGAAGCGCCGCCCAGGTGCAGCAGCAACTGGCCGAAGAGCACGAACAGGATGATGTAGGTGGCCGAGATGTTCATGAGGGAGCCCCACATGCCCTGGGGGCTCAGGAACAGCACGTCGACGACCACGTCATAGGTCATGCCCGCGTGCCACCAGATCCCGCCCAGCAGATTTCCCCAGAACATGTAGAGCAGGAAGATCACGGTGACGATCACGAGCGGCATGCGCGAGACGCGCCGCACGCCCTCCAGCACCAGCAGGATCAAAAGGCCGCCGAAGATCAGGTCCAGCAGCGGCGGCTCGTCGATGAGGCTCAACCACAGGGTAATGCGCTCCAGGTTGAACATCATGTAGACCCAGATGGCGATGGACAGGATCGCCGGGATCCAGTCCCACACCCCGACGCGCGTCTTCTTGACCGCCGGGCCGTAGACGATGAAGGAAAAGGCCAGGAGCCACAACAGGTGCGTCGAACGGTGCTGGAACACGTTCAGCTTGCCGACGCCGATGATGAAGACGTAGAGGTGGTAGAGGGAGTACAGGATGGCAAAGCCGGGGACGAGCTTGCCGGCCACGCCGGTGAACTGCCTTCGGCTGCCTTCCGCGTAGTCCTCGTACACGCGGCCGAGGGTTGCCAGGAAAGACATCGGCGGGAGATCGAATGTTGTCGGAGGTCGGACGTGCGGCACGACGCCGCAACGGGCGTCGCGCCACCGCCGGCGCGGAGCATACGCGGGACGGTGGATCCCGCGTATGCCGCCGTGCGCCCTACTTCATGGCACCCACTTCGCGGAAATACTTGACGGTGCCCTCGTGGAGGTTCAAGGCCTTGGACGCATTGTCCAGCGCGATGGTGTTCTCCGCGCTCAGCGCCTTGAAGGAAACGTGCACGTTGACCAGGAAGTCCTTGCTGCCATAGATGGCCTTGGTGATGGTGTAGGCCTGATCCACGGACATGTTCGAGTTGATGACGACGATGTCCGCCATGCGCACGGTATCCAGAGGCTTCTTGTTGACGAACTTGTAGCCGTAACCGAAGTCCCCCGGGCTTTCGAGCCTCACGTGCTCGTACCCGAACTCCGCACCGAGCTTGTCGATGGCCTCCTTGTCCAGGCCTACCCAAATCATCTCCCGGTTGTTGGTGAGGTCGACGATGCGGGCGCTCGGCTGTCCCCAGAGGCCCCCCAGCCCCTCGATCTGGCCGTCCTGGAGCAGCTCCAGCGAGGGAGCGGAGTATTGATAGTGAATCTTCGCGCCCCACCCTTCCATGTCCTTGAAGTTGGTGCCGTGCACGTTGGCCACGTCATCGAACACCATGTAGGAGCCGCTGCCCTTGGGTCCCACCGAGATGCCGTCCTTGGCCTTGCGCGCCACGTAATCGCGGAACGTGCTCAGATTGGCCTTGGGCGTGGCGACGAACATGAAGAGATCCGCGCCCCAGAACGCGAGCAGCTTGAAGTCGTACTTCTTCTTGAACGGCGCGTTTCCGCGTATCGCGTTCACGGCCATGCGCGCCGAAGCGCCCACTCCCACCGCCGCCTTGCCTTCGCCGGTCAGCGCCAGCCCCGCCGCGGGACTGGAGGTCGGCACCGTGACGTTCGAGTTGGGGATGGCCCGGCGCAGGGCTTCGCCAAGCCCTTCCGACTTCACCTGCAGCGTACCGCCCGCGGGCGAACCCACCACCGAAATGTTCCACTGCGCGAACGCACTCACGCTCAGCGACAGCACAGCCGCCATAACCAGGGTTGAGAACAACGTTTTCCGGTTCATTCAGACACCTCCTCGGGTTTGTCGATTGCGCCTGTTTATCTCATTTGCCGTGGGACATCAACAACGAGTCGCGCCCGGAAGGACGAATTGTGGACCCGAACCATCCCGGCCCGAATTGGTTGGACAAACGGGTGGGGTTGCGTTAACACTCGAAGGCTAATTTTTTCAGTCAGGAGGACAGACAGATGGCACGAATCCGTTTTCTGACGCGCCTGGGCGTGGCCGTCGCCACCGCGATGGTGCTGGCCCTGAGCACATTCAACCCCGCCACCGCGGCGGAACAGATCGTCGACAAAATCCACTTCCTCATCCCCGGCGGCGCCGGCGGCGGCTGGGACGGCACCGCGCGCGGCACCGGCGAGGCATTGACCAAGGCCGGCATCGTCGGATCGGCCTCGTACGAGAACATGTCCGGCGGCGGCGGCGGCAAGGCCATCGGCTTCCTCATCGAGAACGCGGCGTCCAATCACGGCACGCTGATGGTCAACTCGACTCCCATCATCATCCGCTCGCTGGTGGGGCGCTTTCCCCACAACTTCCGCGACCTGACCATGATCGCCGGCACCATCGGCGACTACCAGGCCATCATCACCGGCAAGGACAGCCCTTACAAGAACTTTGCGGACGTGGTCGCGGCCTACAAGAAAAACCCCCGCGAGGTATCGGTCGGCGGAGGTTCGGTGCCGGGGTCCCTGGACCATCTGTCGATCGCGATGGCCTTCCAGGCCGCCGGGGCCGATCCGACAAAGGTCAAGTACATTGCCTATGACGCCGGCGGCAAGCTGAACGCGGCCATCCTGTCCGGCGAAGTGGCCGCGGGCTCCACCGGTTTCTCGGAGGCCGTGGGGCTGGCGAAGGCCGGCGAGATGCGCATTCTGGCGGTCACCGCCCCGGAGCGCGTGGCGGCGTTCAAGGATGCCCCGACTCTCAAGGAACAGGGAATCGACGTAACGTTCGTCAACTGGCGCGGCTTCTTCGCCGCCCCCGGGCTGCCGGAAGACAAGGCGAACATGTACCGCAAGGCCATCGCGGCGATGTATGCCACGCCGGAGTGGAAGGCCGTGCGCGACCGCAACGGCTGGGTGGACATCCACAACTCCGGAAAGGACTTCGTCGCCTTCCTGGAGAACCAGGAGAAGGTGATCAAGACCTTGATGCAGCAGCTCGGCTTCTTGAAGTAACCGCTCAAATCAGCCGGGGCGCCCGTTGTAGGGAGCCCCGGCTTGTCTCCCCGTAGCGCGAGGGACGAAGAGGAGTGATTTCATGACCCTCGAACGCGCGATCGCCCTTGTCTTCATCCTCATTTGCCTGATCTACGGGTACACGGCCTTCGTGGTCATGGAGGCCTCGATCCTTCCATTCGAGCGCAACCTGGCGTTCCTGCCCAACGTGCTCCCCAAGTGGTTGAGCGTCGTCGGCGTGCTGGTGGGGCTGGCGGTACTGATCCAGTCCGGTTCCGGAACCGGCGGCCAGACCGCCGACGACGACATCGATATCGGCAACCTCCGGCAGTACAAGCTCGGGCAAGCGGTGCTGCTGCTGGTGCTCATGATCGCCTATGCCCTGCTGCTTAGACCCGTGGGCTTCCTGACCACGACAACGCTCTTTCTGATTCTCGGGGCGATGATACTGGGCGAGCGGCGCTACCTCGTGCTCGTTCCGGTCGCCCTGCTCTCGGCGTTCCTGATCTGGTACCTAGTGCAGGAAGTGCTCGGCATCTTCCTCCGCCCCTGGCCCTGGTTCGTGTAACAGAGGCGAACGATGGTTGAAGGAATCCTCGCCGGTCTGTCGACCGCCTTCAGCATTCAGAACCTCCTCATGGTAGTCGCCGGGTGCCTCATCGGCACCCTGATCGGCATGCTGCCCGGCCTCGGGCCCATGTCGATCATCGCCATCATGATCCCCATCGCCATACAGATCGGCGACCCCGCCGCGGCGCTGATCCTGCTGGCGGGCGTGTACTACGGCGCCATCTTCGGTGGCTCCACCTCCTCCATCCTCATCAACGCGCCCGGCGTGGCCGGCACCGTCGCCACGGCGTTCGACGGCTACCCCATGGCGCGGCAGGGGCAGGCCGGCAAGGCGTTGACCGTCGCGGCCATCGGGTCTTTCTCCGGAGGCACCATCGGCGCCATTCTGCTGATGGGGTTCGCACCGGGATTGGCCACCGTGGCCCTGTTGTTCCACTCCGCCGAGTACTTCGCGCTGATGGTGGTGGGGCTTGCCGCCATCGCCGCCTTCGCCGGTTCGGGGCAGGTGGCCAAGGCGCTGATGATGACCGTCCTGGGCGTCATGCTGGCCACCGTCGGCGAAAGCGCCCTGTTCAACGCGCCGCGCTTCACCTTCGGCGTCTACGACCTTCAGAGCGGCATCAGCTTCATCACCCTCGCCATGGCCCTGTTCGCTCTGCCCGAAGCCTTGTACCTGGTCCTCAACCCGAAGCGTTCGGAACGCGAGGGCAACGACGGCGGCAAGATCGCCAACCTGCGCATCACGCGTGAGGAGGCCAGGGAGATCGCCCCGGTCATCGGGCGCCAGTCGCTTCAGGGTTTCTTCATCGGGGTGATGCCCGGCGCGGGCGCCACCATCGCGTCGTTTCTCGGCTACGCGGTGGAACGCAACATCGCCAAGGGGGAGGACCGGGCCAAGTTCGGCAAGGGCTCCATCAAGGGACTTGCGGCGCCGGAAACCGCCAACAACGCGGCCTGCACCGGCTCCTTCGTGCCGCTGCTCACCCTGGGCATTCCCGGGTCCGGCACCACCGCCATCCTGCTGGGCGCCCTCATCGCCCTCAACGTAGCGCCGGGACCGCGCCTGATGGTCGACAATCCCTCCATCTTCTGGGCGGTGATCATCTCCATGTACCTCGGCAACGTGGTGCTGCTGATCCTCAACCTGCCGCTCATCCCGTACATCGCCAAGCTCCTGGAGATCACGCGCAACTACCTGATCCCGTTCATCCTGTTCTTCACCATGATGGGCAGCTACATCGGCCAGAACAACGCCACCGAGCTGCTGCTGCTAACCGGCATGGGGCTCGTGGCCACCATCATGCGCATGGCCGGCTACCCGCTGGCGCCGATGCTCATCGGCTTCATCCTCGGACCCCTGCTGGAGAACAACTTCGCCCGCGCCATGAACCTCACCGACGGCATCAGCTTCATATGGCAGCGGCCCATGACCCTGGCGCTGCTGGTGTTCGCGGTCGTGCTGATCTTCCTGCCCTCCATCCGCGCCGGGTTCGCGAGGCTCAAGGGAGACGAGGCCGCACGGGGAGATTGAGAACCCATGAACGCTGATACGGGTTTGCACACCCTTCGGGCGGAGCACATCGGCAGCCTAGTCCACCCCGACCCCTTGCGCGAGGTCTTTGAACGGCACGACCGCTACGAGGCCGGCGACGATGAGTTGCAGCGGGCCCAGGACGAGACCATTCAGGCAATCATCCGGAAGCAGGAAGCCGTGGGGCTGCAAGTCGTGGGCGACGGCGAGTTGCGGCGGCGCAACTTCCAGGAAAGCTTCTCCGCGTGCGTCTCGGGCTTCGATGTCCCGCGGCAGTCCATCCGCTTCTACGTCCACGAGAACGTCAACACGACGCCCCTGGAACGCGCCGAGCAAGACTTCAACGCCGCGGGGCCGGCCATCGTCACGCGGCGCAAGGCCGTTGCCAGACTGAGCCTGACGCGCAATCTGCCGCTGGAGGAGTACCGGTTCGCCAGCGGCGTCACCGGCCGCGTGGTCAAGCCCACGCTCATCGGCCCGGACCGCATCGCGCAACGGTTCAAGTGGGAAGACTCCCGGTCCGTCTACCCCGGCGGCATGGATGAGTTCACCGACGACGTGGTGCGTATCGAGCGGAGCATGATCGCGGACCTGGTGGCGGCGGGCTGCCGCTACATCCAGATCGACGCGCCCGGCTACACCGCCTACGTGGACCAGGTCTCGCTGGACCGGATGCGCTCCCGCGGCGAGGACCCGGACGAGAACCTCAAGCGGTCCATCCGCGCGGACAACGCCCTCATCGACGGCTTCCCGGGAGTGACCTTCGGCATCCACCTGTGCCGGGGAAACGCACGCACCCACGACCCCGTGTCCGGCGAGCTGGTACCGCAGTGGCACCGAGAGGGACACTACGACGCCATTGCCGAGCGCCTCTTCAACGGCCTGCGGCACCACCGCTTCCTGCTGGAATACGACAGCGAGCGCGCGGGTTCCTTCGAGCCGCTCCGGTTCGTTCCCGCGGGCAAGGCCATCGTGCTCGGGCTGGTCACCACCAAGAGCGCCCGGCTCGAAAGCGTCGACGAGCTGAGAAGACGCGTGGACGAAGCAGGCCGGCACTGCCCGCTGGAGCAACTCGCCTTGAGCCCGCAATGCGGCTTCGCCAGCGGCCTCTACCACGAATCCCTGAGCGAGGACGACCAGTGGCGCAAGCTCGAGCGGATCGTGGAGACGGCTGCGGCGATATGGGGTGAGGCGTAGGCGTAGGGGCGACGGCCCGGTCGCCCCTACGGGAATACGGCAACGCGGGCGGCTACCGCCCCGGCGCGATGGCGGCCTGCCCCGCCTGCGGCCACGCGCACGGCGCGCTCGCCTTGGACAGGCGTTCCTCCAGCGGCAGGCTCTCGTCCCAGTGGTAGGCGATGAAACGGCGACCGTTGATGCCGTCGGACGCCTCCGACGCGAGCCACACCACCGGCTTCTCCATGACCGGCGGCTGGATCAACTGGTTCCGGTCATAGGGGGCGTCCTGGGGAATCAGGTTGGTGTTGGCCGGCCCGCCCGGCACCAGCACGTTGGCGGTGACCCCGGTTCCCTCCAACTCCTGGCACAGGGTCGCCATGAACGCCTCGTGGCCCGCCTTGGACGGCCCGTAGGGCGAGCCGTGTGCCCGGTACATGGTGTCCAGGCTGGTGGTGACGCCGATGATCCGACCCCATCCCTTCTCCATCATGTGCCCCACGGCGGCGCGCACCATGAAAAAGGGACCGGCGCAGTTCACCCCGAAGACCCGCAGCCAAGCCTCGGGCGAGACCTCCCAGCACTTCTCGCGGAACTCGGACGTCAGGCCGACGTTGCGCGGATTGGTCCCGGCGTTGTTGACGAGGATGTCCAGACCGCCCAGGTCGGAGATGGCGGTGTTCACCGCCCGTGCCGCGCTTTCCCAACTGCTCACGCTCTCCACGATGGGCAGGACGCTGTCCTGGCCCGCCTCGGCTCGCACCTCGTCGGCGGTCCGGTTGACCCACTCCTCGCTCACGTCCATCATGGCCACGCGCGCCCCCGCCGCGGTCAGGGCGAACGTCATGCGCCGGCCGAACCCGATGGGGCTGCCGGCCCCGGTCACCAACGCCACTTTTCCTTCCAAAGGTCTGTCAGCCATTTGCGCATGCCTCCTGTTCTGCGAACCGTTCACGGTGACTCGTGCGCGTCACCACGACCGGACTCGTACACCAGTGTTCCCCAGCGATGCAAGGACGGTGCCCCGTTTCGGCGCGTCTGCTCGCGGAATGCCGGTCTTCCTTGTCTACTCCGGCGCTTCCAGGCGTGCCTCCATGAACGCGGGAGGCGGTGCGTTCCGCGTGGGCAAAGGCCGTGCCCCGCCCGCGTCCAGCAAGCCTCGCAGGAACGCGTTCTGACGCTCCCGGGCCGTCCACAGCGGCACGCCTCGGGTCATGACGGCGAAAAACGTGCGCCCGTATTTCCGGGTGTACGCGACCCCGGCAAGGGTCGAAATCCTGAGCACGCGCACCGTCCCCGACTTGCCCACGACCGCGCCGCGATAGCGCGGCGCCGCCAGACGGTCCTCCAGGGTACCGGGATCCACCCCGGCCACCGGGAGAACGTCGGACAAGGCCCGTTCGCGCTCCCCGAGGGTTCGCTCCAGGGCCTTGAACATCGCCACCGCCGCTCGCGGACTCATCTGGTTGTTCCGCCCGTCCCCCGCCGCGTTGTCGATGACGATGGACGACCGCGGCACACCGGCAACGCTCGCGCGCAGGATGCGTTGCACCTCTTCAGGACCGCCGATCTGGTGGGAGAACTCGTGAAAGTTGTCGTTCGAGTGGCTGTTGAAGTCCTTGAGATGGCGCAGCAGGGGAGGCGAGGCGTGCACCACGAGGGGGCGGGATGGCCGCGGCTCGCGCGGTTCCCGTGCCGCGCCTCGTCCGAAGCGAAGCGTGTAGTCCTTCAGCGGCATGTCTGCGCCGGGAAAGAGCGCGCGGATCACCACCCGCCAGCTCTCGGCCGCGAGTTGGCCCGTCCACACGCGCCTGAGCCTGCGTCCGTCCGGATCCGGGGTCCAGTCGAAGTAGAACGGACCCTGGACGCGAATCGCGCCCTTGACCCGGTGGACCCCCTTCTCCCGAAGGCTCAACAGGACCCGGAACGCGTTGGGGAAAAGGAAATACGGGTCGCCTTCCGCCCGCACGACGAGATCCCCGTCCAGGGTCCCGCCGGCCACGGGACCCGCGGCGAGGAAGGTCGTGCGGAAACGCCGGTCCGGGGGGAGCTTCGAGAGGAACGCCAAAGTCGTGGCCACCTTGGTGACCGACGCGGGATGATAGGCGCGCGTGGAGTTCAGCGCCGCCAGGACCTTGCCGCTCTCCGCGCGCACGAACACCCCGTGGTCCGCGCCTATCTCCTCGCGCGCCAGCGCCTGAAGCGGCAACTCGGCCGCGGAAGCCGATGCGCTCAGGAGATGAACCGTCAGGAATGCGAGTCCGAGCAGTCTGTACATGGCGCACTCACGCTACGGGGCCGCCTACACGATAGCCACGCGTCTTGCGACCATCGATCGGCGGGAGTATTCAAGAATGGATACGTCAACGTCAAGGGCGGTTCCGGAAGTATTCGGAGGATCACGACATGGGTGTTCTGACCGAAGGCAAGTGGCACGAGGACGGGCAGGTACAGACCGATTCCCGCGGCAGCTTCGTGCGCGACGACTCGGTCTTCCGCAACTGGGTGACCGCGGACGGCGCCGCGGGAACCACCGGCGAGGGTGGGTTCAACGCGGAACCCGGACGCTACCACCTGTTCGTCTCGCCGTCCTGCCCGTGGGCGCACCGGGCCATGATCCTGCGCAAGCTGAAACATCTGGAGGACGTGGTCTCCATGTCCAGCGCGGACCGGCCGAAGTCGGCGGGCTGGTCCTATTCACGCGGCATCGACGACCTCGCGCCCGGCGACGACGGGGTCTTCCGGCTGCACCAGGTCTACACCGTCGCCAAGGCCGACTACAGCGGCAAGGTCACGGTGCCGACGTTGTGGGACCGCCAACGCCGCACCATCGTCAACAACGAGTCGTCCGAGATCATCCGCATGTTCAACTCGGCCTTCGACGGTCTCACCGACGTCCGGGACGACTACTACCCGGCCGACCTGCGCGCGGAGATCGACCGCATCAACGACTTCGTCTACGAGCACGTGAACAACGGCGTATACCGCGCCGGCTTCGCCAAGTCGCAGGAGGCGTACGAGGAGGCCGTGAAGAGGGTGTTCCACGGCCTCGACACCATGGAGGGTTGGCTGGCCGAGCGCCGCTACCTGACCGGCGGACGCATCACCGAGGCCGACTGGCGCGCGTTCCCCACGCTGCTGCGCTTCGACCTGGTCTACCACGGCCACTTCAAGTGCAACCTGCGCCGCGTCCAGGACTACCCCAATCTCAGCGGCTACCTGCGCGAGCTGTACCAGTGGCCGGGAGTCCGGGAGACCTGCGACCTCGACAAGATCAAGGCGGGCTACTACGGCAGTCAGTCCCATGTGAACCCCACCGGGATCGTCCCGCTGGGACCGGCCATGGATCACCTGGAAGAGCCGCACGGGCGCGAGGCGCTGCCGGCGGCAGGCTGACGCGAGTCCGCTCCCGTTTGACTGTCACGACGGGAGCGTCATAAACAGGAAGGCATCCACGACAGAAACGGATCAGCGGCAACCATGGCCGGCGCGGCGACCCCTGCCGCGGCGTCGACTAAACCACTGAAGGAGACCGATCATGAGCGAACGCGTATGGGACCCTTACCTCTCGGAGCAGGACAAGGCGCACGTGGCCATGAGGCCGTCCAAGCCCATCGGCTTCGGCAAGAGGCCCGCCCTGCTGCTCATCGACCTCTACCGCTGGGTGTTCGGCGACAAGCCCCAACCCGTGCTGGAGGCCATCAAGGACTGGCCCGGGAGCTGCGGCATGGCGGCGTGGGACTCCATCCCCCACATCCAGCGGCTGCTGCGCACCGCGCGCGAGGTGGGTATCCCCATCATCCACATCTCGGGCCTGCCCGAGGCCGGCGTGGACGAGTGGTCGTTCCGGCGCGACGGAGGAACCGCCAACCTGTCGCCGGAAGCCCTGGAGCGGCGGCGCACCAAGTTCGACATCATCGACGAGGTAGCGCCGCAACCCGGCGAGGCGGTGCTGCGCAAGCTCTCGCCCAGCGCCTTCTGGGGCACGCCGCTGATGGCGCACCTGAACCAGCACGGCATCGACACCGTCATCGCCTGCGGCGAGAGCACGAGCGGCTGCGTCCGGGCCAGCGTGGTGGACGGCGCCACCTACCGCTTCCGCATGGTGGTGGCCGAGGAGTGTGTGTTCGACCGGCACGAGGCCTGCCACGCCATCAACCTCTTCGACATGAACCAGAAGTATGCCGACGTGCTGCCGCTGGACGACATCGTGCAATACCTCCACGCATGGCGCGCCGAGCGGCCGGCGGAGGCTTAGCGTTCACCGTCACTACCGCGCATAGGCTGCGTCAGTACGCCTGAGGCGGAGTCGTTACGAATACGTCATTCCCGCGGAACAGGCCGTGTCAAAACCCCAGACGACCACGGAATGGCACGGACACCCCGAACCGTCATTCCCGCGGAAGCGGGAATCCAGGGGTTGGGAGGGGCCAAACGGCCGTATTCCCCACCGCACCACCCCTGGATTCCCGCTTCCGCGGGAATGACGTATTGGGGGGTTGGTGCCATTTCGTGTCTGAGCAGAGTTTTGACACAGCCTGGGAAGCGGGAATGACTCATTGGGGTTGTAGCGGGATTCCGTAACTACCAGAAATCATTGAACAGGATTTATTTTCATATCAATGACGATCAGAAATTCTCAGCTCAGCCGTTGCTCAAGTTGCTGGGCTGCCCGTTCTCGGGCAGCTTCACGCCGCCCTCGCTCGCGGCCTGGCGCAGGCGGTCCCACTCGTCCCTGAAGCCGAGCGTGTGGCCGCGGAAGTGCGGGATCACGTAGCGGGCGAACAGCTCCAGCGAGCGGCGCAGGTTCTCGCTGCCGGTCCACTCGTGGGTGGTGAGCATCAGGCCGCCGAAGCCGCCGGTCTCTTCCTGCATGCGCTCGATGTGACGGATGGCGTCGTCCGGGGTACCGATGATCCAGTCGCGGCGGTCGGCGCCCGAGCGCGGTGTAATCTCAGACTGCGGCTGGTCGGGGTAGGCCTCGTAGGGCCTCTTCAGGCCGATGGCGAAGAAGTACTGCATGTCACGGGCGATGCCCGCTTCCACGTCGGCCCAGGCCTGCTCGCGGGTTTCCGCGAGGTAGACGCTGGTAGCGATGCGCCAGTCGTCCCGGCTGACGGTCTTGCCGTGCCTGGCCGCCGCGGCCTCCACCGTCTTCCACTGCTCGGAGTGGGCGGGATTGCGCCAGCGGTTCTTGCCCGCGGGGGACAGCAGCATCATGCCGTGCTTGCCCACCATGTCGAGGCTCCCGGAGGTTCCCCCGGAGGCCACGGCCAGCGGCATGCGCGGCTGCTGGTACGAACGGAGCTGGAGCCGCATGCCCTCGAAGCTCCAGAACTCGCCGTGGTGGTCGATGGGCTCGGGCGACTCCAGCAGACGCACGATGACGTCCACGGACTCGGCCAGCATGGCGTGGAGCTTTTCGTTGGGCAGGCCGAAGAGCTTCTTGTCCGTGACCAGCGCGCTCGGCCCCACGCCCAGGATGGCGCGGCCGCGGGTCAGGTGATCGAGGAACGCCATGCGCTCGGCTACGTGGAACGGGTGGTGGAAGGGCGTGTTGATGACCGAGGTGCCCAGGCGGATGCGCTTGGCGTGGGCCGCGGCCTTGGCCAGCGCCAGCTCCGGCGCGGGCATGTTCTCCCAGCCGCCGGAGTGGTGTTCGCCGATGAAGAACTCATCGAAGTCCAGTTCCTCGGCGTAGTGGATGAGCGAGATGTCCCGGTCGAAGGCCAGGGCCGGATTCTCCGACGGGTCGTGGATCGGCATCATGAAGAAGGAGAATTTCATCGTGTAACCTCGTTACTGTCCTGCCCCGTCCGTTGCGCCAGGAGCGTGTCCGCGAAGTCGAAGGACGCCATTGCTCGGACCGACTCCTAGGCGGCGAAGTAGCCGCCCGTGATGGCGTCGTGCCACAGCTTGATGGCGGCCGGCGCAATCCCCTGCGGCAGTCCGTCTTCGGCCTTCCAGAAGCTGTGCACCCCTGCGCCGAAGTGCGTCAGGTGGGTCCTGGGCGCGGGCCGCATGGCCGCGAAGGCGGGCAGGATCACTTCCTTGTAGACCTCCGGGCTGTGGTCGCGGCTGTCCTTGGTGATGGCGAACAGGAACGGCGGCAGCGGCGGCGCGTCCGTGCCCGACAGCTCCCGCGGATAGCCGCGGTAGCGCGCCACCAGCGCCGCGGTCTCGTCGGCGTTCATGCCCAGGCGCTTCGCGCTGACCCTGGCGGCCTCGGTCAGAGACCCGGCGATGTCGTGGGTGATGACGTACTCGGCCTTGAACTGGGGCCGCGCCCTGGCCCTGTCCCAGGTGTCGAGGATCTCCTCCATCAGCAGCGGCAGTTGCATCAACGCCGCCGGCCCCTGCTGTCCCAGGGCCTCGGGGCCGGCGTAGCGCGCGAGATCGCGCCAGGTGCGGATGTACAGCTCGTTGAACGGATCGCTGCGCACGGCGTCGTCGGTGCTCACGCGCTCGAAGCCGGACACCTTTCCCAGCGAGCCGCTCCAGTTGTCGCGCATGGCGCCCACGTGGCCGAACGGCGTGTGCTCGGTGGCCACCACGCCGGCGAAGTTGGGCACGCGCTGGGACAGCATGGAAACGAACGGTCCTCCGGTGGAGTGGCCCTCGCCGTAGATGGAGAACGTCGCCTCGGGCAGGTGCCGGCGCATGGCCTCCTTCATGCCCTCCTCGAAGGCCACGGGCCACGCCGCCATGCGGTGGTAGAAGTTGGTGCCGGGCTTGGCCCGCGCCACGGTGCGGGTGCCGTAGCGCGGCCGCATGGACACGTCGCGGGCCACCTCGTACTCGTCGCGCCCGATGGGCTCGCCCTGCTTCCAGATGGGCGTGCGCACGCTGCCGTCCGCGTGGATCGTGTCATCGGGCCAGTCGCGGCTCGCGGCCGGAAAATAGAACCGCCCGGGAAACGTGGCGCTCACGACCTTGAAGCCGAACTTGCCGGCCGCGAGCATGGCCACACGGTCCATGGTCTTGTAGTCCCCGGACCCGCCGTGGAGCAGGAAGATTCCCACTTTGCGACCGTCGGCGCCGGCGGGAATCCGGCTCTCGTCCGCGGGCTGGTACACGGCCATGCCGATGTCCCATTCCAGTCCCAGCGCCTCGATACGGATGATGTCCTCCTCGACGCGGACGGGGATGTCGGGCCTGGCGAGGACCGTTTCGGAGTCGCGGATGGTTTGTTCACGGGACACGGCGGCGGGAAGGTCGATGGTTGAAGCGGACATGGGCAACCTCCGGTAGTGATGCGAGTTCCTGTCTACTATAGACGCCGGCCCTCCGCCAGAAGCCGCATCCTTCTCGGTCAATTCGCACAACGATCTGCGGGTCTGCTTCGCCGCAGGCTGTGTACATCATCCCAGACTTGACCCGGGGTCTTGTTCGAGTGGTACCCGCCACTGCGTGTCTTTGCGTCTTGCCGACCGCGGGTAATCCTGCGCATATAGTCGAGGACTCGGATTCTAGGGAACCGCCGCCATGTTTCGCTTTTCCCCCAACCCCAACGACGCGCACCGCATCCATTGGCATGACTGGGGGCCGGCCGCGTTCGAGCGTGCCCGCGACGAGGGCAAACCCGTGATGCTCTTCCTCGGCGCATTCTGGTGCGGCGTATGCCAGCGCATGGACGAAACCACGCTGTCGCACACCGAAGTCATCGCGCTGCTCAACGCCTACTTCGTGCCTGTGCGGGTGGAAGACGCCCAGAGGCCGGACATCGACGTGCGCTACAACCGGAACGGCTGGCCCACCATCGTGTTCATGAGCGCCGGCGGCGACTACTTGGCCGGGATCAACTACCTCTCGGCCACGGACTTTACCGACGTGCTGGTGCGGATTCACGTGGGGTACCAGGAGCGCGGAACCGATTCGGGAATGGACCCCGCCGCAGCGGCCTCCCCGGGGCCTGCTCTATCGACGTCGGACGCCGTCGAGCCGGACCAAGAGGCGCCGGCGGCCGCCACGCAGGATTCGACTTCTGCGCAGGATTCGACTTCCGCGCCGTCTTCACCAGCGCCGGCACCGCATCATCCTTCGGCTGAAGACCCGTCCCCCGATCCCGGCGCGCTGAACAGAATCACGGAGACCGTCTGGCGTCTCGCCGATCCCGCGCACGGCGGCTACGAGACCGACCGCAAGTTCCCCCACTGCGAAGTCAACGAGTTCCTGCTTCTTCGCTACCAGGCCACGGGCGACGCGCGCTTACTCAACCACGTGCGCCTCACCCTCTACAACATGCACCAGAGCAAGACCCACGATCCCGAGGGCGGTTTCTTCCGCTACTCGTCGAAACGGGACTGGAGCGAGCCACACCACGAGAAGCTCTTGTCCGACCACGCCGGCCTGTTGGACAACGCCCTGCACGTGTTCGAGCTGACTCGGGAGTCCTTCTTCCGCGAGATAGCGGAGGAATTGCTGGACTACCTCCACCGGGGCTTCCGCGACCCGTCCCTGCCGTTCTTCCACGGCTGCCGCGACTACATCCGCGTCACCCCCGGCCGGGACAATCCCCCGGGTTCACTGCCGCACAGGGACCGGGGCATGTTCTCCATCACCGATCCCTGGATGTACACCGACGCCAACGCCCACGCCGTGCGCGCCTGTCTTCGAGCCGCCCGCACCTTGGGGCGCCAGGACTGTGCCGAGCAGGCACTGGCGACCCTGCGCCTGCTGCTGGAACGCTCCTGGGACGGCTCCCGTGGCATGGCGCACTATTTCGACGGTGCCCCACGGCTGCGGGGATTGCTGGCCGACCAGGTCTGCATGGGTCGCGCGCTGATCGAGGGATTCGGGACGGCCCGCGAGCCGCTGTTCCGGCAACGCGCCGAAGCGCTCGCGGATTTCATCCGCGCCCGCTTGCGGAACCCCGCCGGAGGTTATTTCGACATCGCGGAGAAGGGCCCGGCCTACCTTCACTATCCCCTCACCCTCATCACCGAGAACGGCGCCGCGGCCCGCTTCTTCCTCGAACTGTTCGACCTGACCGGCCAGACGGAGCATCGGGACGCCGCCCGGTGGGCGCTCAAGTGCTTCGTCGGAGACTTCGCCGACTACGGCGTGCACGCGGCGGAATATGGCACCGCCCTGGGCGAATACATCGCGCACACCGGTCCGTGTTGACCGACCCTTCCCCACCCCTGGATTCCCGCCCCCGATCGGGGTCGAGGGCAAGCTTCCGCGGGAATGACGATGCGGGGGGCGCCGTTCCTTGGCTTGGCGGGGTTTGCCACACCCTGTTTCGCGGAAATGGCTTATTCGTAACATCTCCGTCTGGACGAGTTTGACACGGCCTGTTCCGCGGGGATAACGGTTCGGGGCGTTGGTGCAGGAATCCAGGGATGGATGGCAGTGTCCGAGCGCTTTGCCATCCCCTCGTGAATATGAAATCATGTGCCCGACTCCGAAGGATGGAGGTCACCGCGTGAACCTGACCCTGGCGTACCATCCGGTGCGAGCCCTACGATTCGGCCCGCACACGCGGCTGGACGGAACCACTCTCGAAATCGACACCGACGAGCTTCGACGGGTGCTGCTCGAAGACGAGGTGCTGAGCGACGCCACGTTCGACCTCGCGGCGCCGGGCGAGGACTGTCGGGCCGGGCCCGTGTTCGACATCGTCGAGCCCAGGGCCAAGGCGGACGGCGGCAGCCCCGACTTTCCCGGGATTCTCGGGCCTCCGCTGACGGCCGGCATGGGCACCACCCACGTGCTGTCGGGCATGGCCGTGACGGTGCTGGACGAGCACGCCGCGGGCGGCTCGCGCGGCGCCGTGGGCCGGGTGCTTCAGATGAACGGGCCGGCCGCGGAGGGTTCCTGGTACTCCGGGCTGCATCACCTGATCGCCATTCCCCGCGTGAAGCCGGGGATGGAAGCCCACGCGGCCAAGCGCGCGAAGCGCACGGCCGCGCTCAGGGCCGCGGTTCACCTGGCCCGGGCCGCGCTTTCGCACGCGCCCGCGGAGAGCCGGACGTTCGAGCCCGTCAACCCCGGGCCTCCGGGCCGCCCCGGCCTTCCCCGCGTCGCGTACGTGGGGCAGATCTTCTCGCGCCAGCGGGCAGCCGAACTGGACGAGCCGGTGCTCTATGGACTCAACACCACCGGCATGCTGCCGGTGCTGCTGCACCCGGACGAGTGGCTCGACGGCGCGCTGGTGACCTCCTACTACACCTCCATGGGCGGCGCCGAGACCTATGGCTACCAGAACCATCCCATCATCATGGAGTTGTACCGGCGGCACCACGCCGGCGAGCTGAACTTCGTCGGCGCCGTGGCGAGCATCGCCGGGTCGGACAACGCCGACCGCGACCGCAACTGCCGCACGGCCGCCTCGCTGGTGCAATGGGCGCTCAACGCCGACGCCGCGGTGCTCACCAAGTACGGCGGCGGCGTGCCCCACGCCGACCTGGCGGAGACCGCGCGACTCCTGGAGGCCGCGGGCATCCGCACCTCCGTCATGGTGTCGGACGTGTCACGCGACCGCCGCGTGGAGTCGGCCCTGCTGTTCAACTTCCCCGAAGTGAACGCCATCGTCTACGGCGGCGGCAACGACACCCGCTGGCAGGTGCCGCCGGCGGGCCGCATCATCGCGGCGACCCCGGCCATCGGCGAGCTTCTGGCCGGCGTACGGGAACTCAACGCCATGAACGTGGCCGGCATCACCAACCAGCAGGGCGCGTCTCGGCTGCGGGCGGTGGTTTACTGAATGTGTGCCACTCCGGTGATTTCCGCAGACCAAGCTGTGTCGCAACTCCGGGCGGGCACGGGAAATACGCCGGCACCCGAATCGTCATTCCCGCGAAGGCGGGAATCCAGGGGCGGTGGCGTGGGGAATACGACCGTTTTCCCCTCCCAACCCCTGGATTCCCGCTTCCGCGGGAATGACGGTTCGGGGGGTTGGTGCCATTCCGTCTCCAGGCAGAGTTCCGACACAGCCTGGGAAGCGGGAATCCAGCGGTGGGGCTGAACGCGGCGGTCGTGCTCACAGACTTGAACAGGAGACCCTAACCATGAGGATCGTCCACTACCTGAACCAGTTCTTCGGGGGCATCGGCGGCGAGGAGCAGGCGGGGAGCCCGCTTCGAGCGGTCGAGAACGCTGTCGGCCCGGGCCGGCTGTTGGAACAGACCCTGGGCGACGGGACCGCCGTCGTCCAAACCCTGGTGTGTGGTGACAACCACGCGGTGGAGCACCAGGAGGAGTTGGTGGCCGCCGTCCTGGACCATGTCCGCGGCGCCCAGGCCGACCTGTTCGTGGCCGGCCCCTGCTTTGACGCGGGACGCTACGGCATGGCCGCCGGCGCCCTGTGCAGCGCCGTACAAAACGAGCTGGGCATCCCCGCCATCACTGCCATGCACGAGGAGAACCCCGGCGTCGACCTCTACCGCGAAAGCCTCTACATCGTCGACTCAGGCAAGAACGCCGCCAACATGAAGCAGGTGGTCCAACGCATGGCCAGCCTCGCGCGGAAGCTGGTGGCCGGCGAACTCATCGGCCTGCCCGCCGAAGACGGCTACCTGACCCGCGGCCTGATACGAGACCAGTTCGTGGACAAGACCTCGGCGGAGCGCCTCGTGGACATGGTCCTGGCCAAGGTCCAGGCGCAGCCGTTCGACACCGAGATGCCCGTGACCGCCTTCGAGCCCGTGACCAAGCCCAGGGGCGTCGACGACCTCGCCAAGGCCAAGGTCATGCTCATCACCGACGGCGGCCTCGTGCCCAAGGGCAACCCGGACAACATCGAGGGCATGGCCGCCACCCGCTGGGGCGCCTACGACATCGCCGGCGCCGACGATCTGGCGGGCGAGGACTACGAGATCTCCCACGGCGGCTACGACCCGCGCTTCGTCCAGGCCGACCCCGATCGCCTCGTGCCCCTCGACGCCCTGCGCCAACTGGAGAAGGAAGGCGTAGTCGGCCAGGTCCACGGCGAGTTCCTCTCCACCTCCGGCCTGTCCAACCCCCTGTCCAACACCCGCCGGCTGGGCCGGGAGATGGCCGAGAAGGTCAAGCGCGAGGGGGTCGACGCCGTCATCCTCACCTCCACGTGAGGCACCAGCACTCGCAGCGGCGCTGCGATCACCACCGAGCTCGAGAAGGCCGGCGTCCCCGTCGTGCAGATGACCTCCGCCCTCCCCATCGCCAAGATGGTCGGCTCCAACCGCGTCGTCCTCGGCCACGGCATCGTCCACGTAGCCGGAGATGCGAGTCTCCCGGCGGAGGAAGAGAAAGCGTTGAGGCGCAGGCTCGTGGAGGAGGCGCTGGATTCGTTGAAGGCGGAGGGGGGCGCGGACTGAGCGCGTTCGGCGTCTTCGTTTGCCCCCGAAGGCATCTTGCCCGCGGCGAGGCGGGAGTGTTCGCTCGTCAACCGCCCGCCGGTTCCAACCGCGCGAGCACCCCAGGCTGCTCGTCGCTCAGGACGTACACGTAGCCGTCGGGACCGACCCGGACGTCCCGTATGCGCCCGACGACACGGTTGAGGATCCGCTCTTCGCGCACCACCCGCTCTCCGTTGAGCTCGATGCGGGCGAGCAGACGGAAGACGAGCGCACCCACCAGCAGGTTGCCGCGCCAGCCGGGAAACTTGTCGCCGTCGTAGAAGGCCATGCCCGAGGGTGCGATGGACGGTGTCCATTGGTGCAGCGGCTGAGCCATGCCCTCCTTGTGAGTCCCCTCGCCGATGCGCGTGCCGATCCCGTAGTTCCTGCCATGGGTGATCACCGGCCAGCCGTAGTTGACGCCGGCGCGGATGATGTTGATCTCGTCGCCGCCTTGCGGCCCGTGCTCGTGGGTCCACAGCTCGCCGGTCCACGGGTTCATGGCGGCGCCCTGGATGTTGCGGTTGCCGATCGTGTAGATCTCCGGCCTCGCGCCCGCCACGGACAAGTAGGGATTGTCCTTCGGCACCCCGCCGTCCTCGGTCAGGCGGATGACGGAGCCGGCGTGATCGCCGAGATCCTGCGCGCGCGGCCGGCTGCCCCGGTCCCCCAGGGTCAGGAACACGTGCCCCTTGCCGTCGAACACCACCCGGCCGCCGAAATGGCGGCCGCCGAATGACTTGGGCAAGGCCCGGAACAGGACCCGCACGTCCGTCAACCGGTGTCCGTCGAGCCGTCCCCGGGCCAGCTCGGTGCCGTAGCCGCCGGGACCCCGCCCGGCGTAGGCGAGATAGACAAGGCCGTTCTCCGCGAAGCGGGGATGCAACACGACGTCGTGCAGTCCTCCCTGCCGCCTCTCCGCCACCGCTTCGGGAAGGCCGGAGACAGGAGTCGGGTCCAGCGTGCCGTCGGCGGCCACGTAGCGCAGCCGGCCCACCCGCTCGGTGACCAGCATCCGCCCGTCCGGGAGGAACGCCAGCGACCATGGGTGGTCGAGTCCGCGGGTCAGGATGCGCACGCGCACGGTGTGGCGCTCAGTCCGCTCCACCGTGTCCGCGGCCGCGATCCCGAACCAGCCGAGGATCAAAGCAAAAATGCCGGCGACGAGGCGCGTTGGATGGCGAAACTGTGACAATTCAAAGACTCCTCGCGATCTCGCCGAGTAAAACATCTTCCACCACCACCGCCTCCATCTCTTTGAACCGGGAAAAGTCGGGCGGGTTGCAGTGTTCACTGCGCGAATATGTACCGAACTCATGGTGGTTCGGCAAGCTGCCGCTGGTCGCGGTGAAGCGCGAACGGGTCGCGGCGTTTCACGCTCGGATTGGCGGGGTTCCACATGCGGCCCACCGCGGCGGTGGCGGACGTACCGATTTTTTTGCGTTGCCTATTGCCGTTCAGGTTCGGTAGAGTATGGCCTTGGTCCGTAATGTTGGCTCACGGCGCTGGCTGCGCTGACCGATATCACCTGCGCGGATGCCACGGGGCCGCCGGCACCGGAACAAACGGGATGGATTTATCATGACTCACGCCACAAAGACTTTGTGTCTTGCTGTCGCGCTGTGTCTGCCCCTTGCCGCTTGCGTCTCCACCGACGAGTATGAACAGGTGAAGCAGGAAAGAGACCAGGCGTTACAGGCAACCGAGATTGCGGAGAAGAGGGTTGCGGAGTTGACGAAGACCCTGGAACAGCGCGGCCAGGAGGTGAAGAGTCTCCAGGCCAAGATCCAGGGGCTGGAGCAGGCCGCGTCGAAGTCCCGCAGCGCGCTCGAGCAGAGTGCGAAAGAACTCGCTGCCACGCAAGCGCAGGTCAAAGAGCTGACGTTGGGGGTGGTCGCCGTGACGGGTGAGCGCGACAGCGCGCGCAAGAGCGTCGAGGATCTGTCCAGGCAATTCGGAGAGAAGAGCAAGGCGGCCGATGACCTCGCCGCTCAACTCGCGGACAGGACCGCTGCGGTGCGGGATTTGGAAGAACAAGCCAGGAAACTCACCGGCGTCAGGGACTCACTGACCAAGCAGAACGCGGATCTCGCCACGGCAAACCAAGCCTTGAACGCGGAAGTCGCCAAGAAGACGGAAACCGTGGCCCAAGCGTGGATGGAACTGGCGGCGGCGGCGCAATCATTGGACCGGACCCGGGCGGAGAAAGACAAGGCCTTGGCCGACATCGACGCTCAACTCGCGGACAAGACCGCCGCGGTGCGGGATTTGGAAGAACAAGCCAGGAAACTCACTGGCGTCAGGGACTCGCTGACCAAGCACAACGCGGATCTCACCGCGGCCAAGGCCGAACTGGAAAAGACCGCCGCCGCGTTCTTGGGCAAACAGGACGAGTTGAACGCGGAAATCGCCAAGAAGACGGAAACCGTGGCCCAAGCGCGGATGGAACTGGCGGCGGCGGCGCAAGAAAGAGACCAGGCGTTTCAGGCAACAGAGATTGCGGAGAAGAGGGTTGCGGAGTTGACGAAGACCCTGGAACAGCGCGGCCAGGAAGTGAAGAGTCTCCAGGCCAAGGTCCAGGGGCTGGAGCAGGCCGCGTCGAAGTCCCGCAGCGCGCTCGAGCAGAGTGCGAAAGAACTCGCTGCCATGCAAGCGCAGGTCAACGAGCTGACGTTGGGGATGGTCGCCGTGACGGGTGAGCGCGACAGCGCGCGCAAGAGCGCCGAGGATCTGTCCAGGCAACTCGGAGAGAAGAGCAAGGCGGCCGATGACCTCGCCGCTCAACTCGCGGACAGGACCGCTGCGGTGCGGGATTTGGAAGAACAAGCCAGGAAACTCACTGGTGTCAGGGACTCGCTGACCAAGCATAACGCGGATCTCACCGCGGCCAAGGCCGAACTGGAAGGGAACGCCGCCGCGCTCTTGGGCAAACAGGACGAGTTGAACGCGCGCGCGAAAGGCCTTGAGGAGCAGGTGGCGCAGAAAGACAAGGCCATCGCGGGAATACGTGCCGAGGCTGATGGCCTGAACACGGCAAACCAAGCCTTGAACGCGGAAGTCGCCAAGAAGACGGAAACCGTGGCCCAAGCGTGGATGGAACTGGCGGCGGCGGCGCAATCATTGG
>JAJDXX010000159.1 GCA_022823055.1 Candidatus Binatia bacterium
GGATCCAGTCCGGCGCACGGTTCGTCCAGGAACATCAGGTAGGGACGCGCCATCAACGCCCGGCTGATGAGCACCTTCTGCTGCTCCCCCTGGGAAAGCGTGCCGAACGCCTGGTCTTTCACGCGCAGGCATCCCATGTGCTCCATGAGGGCCTCGGCCTGCGCGAAGTCCTCCTCCACCGGGCGGACCGTCGACATCTCCAGCAGGCCGATCTGCGCGAACTTGCCCGACACCACCGTCCGCAGCGCGCGTTCCCGCGCCGGGATCTGGGAGGCGAGGGAGACCGTGACCCAGCCGATGCCCTTGCGCAACTCGCGGAGATCCACACGGCGGCTGCCGTTGCGGTAGACGGTGCCCCCTTGGTTCGGCCACAGGTACCCACACGCCATCTTCAGCAACGTGGTCTTGCCCGAGCCGTTGGGTCCCAGAATCACCCAGTGTTCGCCCTGGCGCACGGTCCACTCGATGGAGTCGAGAATCGTGCGCTGTCCCGCCGAGTAGGAGACGTTGCGGATGTCGAGTGGCACTGCGGTGTTCATGCTCTCCTCGTCTCCCCGGATGAAGACCCGTCTCGTTGTCTCTCCCGCTCTCTCTTCCGCCATTCCCGGGCAAGCTTACCCTCGACCCTGATCGGGGGCGGGAATCCAGAAGGGTTGAGGCGGGGCCTTGTTGCCAACGCGGGTGGAAGGTTCTAAATAGCATTCCCATGCGCAGACTCGAAGGCCGGACGGCCATCGTCACCGGAAGCGGGCAGGGAATCGGCGAGGCCATCGCCATGGCCATGGCGGAAGAGGGCGCGAGCGTCGTGGTGGCGGAGTTGCGGGAAGACACGGCCGCGGCGGTGCGGCGCAGGATCGAGGAGGCCGGCGGCACCGCTCTCGCCCATGCCACCGACGTATCCCGGGACGCCTCCGTCGACGCCATGGTGGAGGCCTGCCTCGACCGCTTCGGCAAGGTCGACATCCTGGTGAACAACGCCGGAATCTATCCCACCAGCACGGTGGAGGACATGGCCGAGGACGAATGGGAACGGGTCATCGGCACCAACCTGTTCGGGACGTTCCTGTGCAGCCGCGCGGTGACGCCGCACATGCTGAGACAGCGGAGCGGACGCATCATCAGCATCACCTCGGGCCGCGGCCTCCAGGGAGCCGGCAACGGCGCCCACTACGCGGCCTCCAAGAGCGGCATCATCGGCTTCACCAAGAGCCTCGCCCTGGAGCTGGCGCCCGCCGGCATCGCGGTCAACTGCATCTGCCCCGGGGTTTCGGATACGGCCCAGCCCCGCGGCCACCGCACCGAAGAGGAGCTTTACGCCAGCGCCGCCCGGATCCCCCTCGGCCGCATCGGACAGCCGCGCGACATGGCCAAGGCGGCCGTCTTCCTCGCCAGCGACCGAGGACGGTTCGTCACCGGGCAGACCGTGGTGGTCAACGGCGGCGCGATCATGCAGTAAGGTCGGGAGATTTTGTGATGGAAGCGAAAGTGGTTGTCGTCACCGGAGGCGCGAGGGGCATCGGCCGCGCCGCGGCGCTGCGTTTCAGCGAAGAGGGCTATGCGCCCGTCATCCTCGACCGCGACGCCGAAGCCGGCGCCGCCACGGCGTCGTTCCTCGAAGCCAAGCAGGCGGAAGGCCGCTTCATCCAGGCGGATCTGACCAACAAGGCCGAGGTGACCGCCGCGTTCGAGCGCATCCTGTCCGCCTGCGGCCGCATCGACGTCCTCGTGAACCTCGCCGGCGGCACCTTCCACAAGGGCGCGATCCAGGACGTCACCCCCGCTCAATGGAAGGAATGCCTGGACTTGAACCTCAAGACCACGTTCCTCTGCTCCCAGGCGGTCATCGCGGCCATGAAGCCGGCGGGCCGCGGCGTCATCGTCAATACCGCCTCAAACTTTGGCGTCACCGGCGGCGCCGAGCGCACCCACTACGCGGCCTCCAAGGCCGCCATCATCGCCTTCTCCAAGTCCTTGGCCACCGAGCTGGCGCCCCACGGCATCCGCGTCAACACCATCGCCCCCGGCCTCACCGGCACCGACCGCGTGCGCGGCAAGTACGACGAAGACGAGTGGGCGAAGCTCTCGGGCGGCCTCCCCATGGGCCGCGCCGCCATGCCCGAGGAGATCGCCGACGGCATCTTCTTCCTCGCCACCGACGAGAGCGACTACGTCACCGGCGCCACCCTGCACGTGAACGGCGGCATGGTGATGCCGTAGCAGGGCGCCACGGGGTATCAGTCCACGGGCGACCCAGTGGTGGAGACTTCCACGCGACTGGCGCGTGGCGTGGCTGGCACGGCGTCGCCGTCAGCGGCGCGCCGCTGGAGGTGCTGAATCCGGGCTGTCGGGAGGCTCAAGGAGGCGGTGGACGCGAGGGGCGTCACTGTTGAGGGGCGCCTTGCCCTTGGGGAACACCCTCCGTCCGAGGAGCGCGCCGTTCACCGGCGGTTGCCTGGGTCTCCTCGGCCATCGCCGCCAACTCCTTCTCCTTGGCGGCGAGATCGGCGAGCGCCTTGTCCCTTTCGGCTCGGGCCTCATCCAATTGCTGCCGGACTCCCTGAACGGTCTTGTCATGGTCGGCGGTGGCGGCCGCGAGCTCTTGAGAGGCGGCCTTTTCCCGGGTGACCATCTCGGTCAGCGCCCTGTTCCGGGCGGCGTGGTCGGCCAAGGCCTTGTCCATCTCCGCCCGGGTCCGGCGCAATGATTGCGCCGCCGCCGCTAGGTCCATCCGCGCTTGGGCCAC
>JAJDXX010000028.1 GCA_022823055.1 Candidatus Binatia bacterium
GGTCGCCACCATCGATGACCACACGAATCCGATGAGCCAGATGGAGACGAAGAAGCCCACGACCCAGGCGCTGATGGCCAAGGTACGGCGGCGCGTCTCTTCCGGTGAAATCTCTTCCACCTCCTCGACGCCCTCTTCTCCGTGCACGACCACTCTGGAGGTGATGGTGACTTCCTTCACGAAGACCACCGCGCTGATGACCAGGGCGGGAAGGCCGATGATGAGCGGGAACAGCGCGGCCCGTTCCTCGAAAGCGCCGAAGCCGAAGAAGACTTCGCGCATCACGTAGGCGAACAACGCGACGAAGCACAGCGCGAAGACGCCCTGGGCGATGCGGTCATTGCGCGACACCGGCTCCATCGTCTTGGTGACGCCGGGCACCTCGAACTTGTCCTCGTGGCGCTCGGCCCGCTTGCGCTCCCGCCAGGACTGATAGAGGGGATACAGCGCTCCGGCCAGGATGAGAAGCGCGATCAGGATCACACCCGGCCGCAGGAGGAAACCGACGCCGTAGACCTTGGTGGCGATGAACAGGTTGTTCTCCGCGATGCCGCCCAGGACAAGCCCCAGCAGCAGCGGCGGGCGCTGCCAGTCGAACCGCACCATGAGCCATCCCACGGCACCGAACAGAAGCACCAGGAACATGTCGCCGAAGGCGTTGTTGACGGCGAAGCCGCCCAAATAGATGAGCAGGAGGAGGAACGGAATCAGGTAGGTACCCTTGACGAACGTGATCTTGGCGAGCTGGTTCAGGAACAGCAGGCAGACCGCCACGGTGATGATGTTAGAGACGACGATGATCCAGACGAAGGAAAACGTGAGGTCCAGGTGCTTTTCCGGGTCGAGCAGGTCCGGTCCGGGCACGATCCCCTGAATGATGAACGCGCCCAGCAGGATCGCCATGGAGACGCTGCCGGGCACGCCGAAGGCGATGGTCGGCACCAGCGCGCCACCCTCCTTGGAGTTGTTGGCCGCGCCAGGTCCCAGCACGCCCTCGATGGCCCCCTTGCCGAAGCGGTCCTTGTCTCCCCCGGAGCTCTGCACGGCGTGGGCGTAGGCGACCCACTGGGCCGGGCCGCCTCCCAAGCCGGGGATGAGGCCGATGTAGGAGCCGATGGCGCTGCAACTCAGCACCAGCTTCCAATACCGGAAGGTGTCGATGATCCCCTGCATGACGCCGCCCAGCTTGCCGGTGGACTGGCGCGCGATGCTCGACCCCTGCACCGACAGCTCGATGATCTCGGGGATGGCGAAGAGTCCCACGGTGACCGAGACCAGCGAGAGGCCGTCCCACAGGAACAGCGCGGCATCCTCGCCGATGAGCGGGTCGAGAGTGAAGCGCGGCACGCTCTCGATGGGGTCCAGGCCGACGGTGGCGAGGATCAGCCCGAAGGCGCCGGTGCACAATCCCTTGAGCATGTTGCCGCCGCTAAGGGAGGCCACGAACGTGATGCCCAGAAGGGCCAGCATGAAGAATTCCGAGGAGCCGATGGAGAGCACCAGCGGTTGCACGATGGGGATGGCCAAGGCCAGGGCGAACGCGCCGAACACCGCGCCCACCAGCGAGCTCATGAGCGCCGCGCCCAGGGCGCGGCCGGCTTCGCCCTTCTTGGCCATGGGGTGCCCGTCGACGATGGTCGCCGCGGTAATGCCCTCGCCAGGCACGCCGAAGAGGATCGAGGTGATGTCCCCGGTGGTGGCGGTGACCGCGTTGGAACCCAGCAGGAACGCGAACGCGGTGGTGGGGTCCATGTTGTAGATGAACGGGAGCATGAGCGCCAGCGTCGTGGCGCCGCCGAGGCCGGGCAGGATGCCCACCACGAAACCGATGGCGATGCCGATGAGCATGAACAGGAACGGATCCTGTCCCGCCTCGCTGAACGGCAGGATGTTGGCCAGGCCGATGAAGAATGAGTTGAAGGTGTCCATACGATGGTCTCTGAACGGTGGAAGCGCGATCCGCGACAGGACAAGCCCTTACCGTTCGTAAAGGTTCAAGGGCCGTTTGTGGCAGATGGCAGACGCTGGGGTTGTGTCGGGAGAAAGTACGTAATCAAACGTGCCTTTATCACTGAATTGACAAGGCGTGTCAAGCACCATGCGTTCGCGGTGAAGGATGCGCGGCAACCGCCCGCGGCGGTGTCACCGCTGGGCCGCCAGCGACTCGTAGCTGGTCCCCTCGCCGTTCTCCTGGCTCACCGGAAGGCCAAGGCCGGCCCACCCCTCCACCACCACTTGTCCGTAGGGGTCGCGCATGCCGCCGAAGCCGCCCACGACGCTGGCGACGTCCTGGTAGCCCGTCTGCTCCAGCAGGTTGGCCGCGCTATTGGAGCGCGGCCCCGCCTTGCAGCCCAGCAGCAGCTTCCGGTCCTTGGCGTAATGGCGCTCCACCACCTCGACGAACTCGTGGTTGTAGACCATGCCCTGCGCCGGATCGTGGAAGGCGATGGGAATGTTCACCGCCCCCTCCGGGTGCCCCGCGGCGAACTCCTCCACCGTGCGCACGTCGATGTACACGGCGCCGGCGTCCTGCCGTAACGCGTCGTAGGCTTCCTGCGGCGAAATCTCCTTCACGGTCTCTCCTCTAGCGTCCTGTCCGGTCGCGGCTCCGCGCCGATGCGGCCGCCGCCCCTACATCCCCATCACGTTGTAGCCGGCATCGACGTGGAGCGTCTCGCCGGTGACGCCGCTCCCCAGCTCGCTCACGAGATAGACGGCGGTGCGGCCGATCTCGGCGGCGTCCACGTTGCGCCTGAGGGGCGCGCGCTCGCCGGCGAGGCGGAGCATGTCCCGGAACCCGGCGATGCCGGCCGCCGCCAGCGTCTTCACCGGCCCGGCCGAGATGGCGTTCACACGGATGCCGTCCGGCCCGAGGTCGTACGCCAGGTAGCGCACGCTGGCCTCCAACGCCGCCTTGGCCACGCCCATGACGTTGTAGTTGGGCACGACCTTCTCCGACCCCATGTAGGTCAGCGTCACCACCGCCCCGTCGCGCCCCTTCATGAGCCGGGCGGCGTGGCGCGTGAGGACGACCAGGGAATAGGCGCTGATGTCCAGCGCCGTGTGGAACCCGGCCCGCCCGGTCTCGACGTAGGGCTGCGCCAGATCCTCCTTGTTGGCGAAGGCGATGGCGTGGATGAGGATGTCGAGACCGCCCCACTCGCGCCCGACCTCCTCGAAGACGGCCTCGATCTCTTCGTCGCGGGTGACGTCGCACGGCAGGATCAGACTCGATCCGATATCCTCGGCCAAGGGGCGGACGCGCTTCTCCAGGACCTCGCCGGCGTAGGTGAAGGCCAGCTCCGCTCCCTGGGCGTGCAGCTCCTGAGCCACCGCCCAGGCAATGCTCCGCTCATTGGCCACGCCGAAGATCAGCGCCTTCTTGCCTGCCAGAATTCCGGCCATGTCAGACTCCGTGCATTCGGGGCGGCGCACCCTCGAAGGCTCGCCGCCCGCCCTACTTCGGCCCCTTGGTCAACCCCCTCTGCCAGAGGTACTCCGTCTCGCCGAGGTTTTTGCCCACCCAACGCCCGGCGACATAGAAGAAGTCGCTCAAACGGTTGACGTACTTGAGAGGCCACTCGCCGACGTCCTCCACGCGCGACAGCCGGAGGATCTCCCGCTCGGCCCGCCGGCACACCGTGCGGCACTGGTGAAGCTGCGCGCTGACAGGTCCGCCGCCCGGCAGGGTGAACGACTTGAGTGGCTTGAGATCCTTCTGGCACTCGTTGATGAGCTGCTCCAGCCGGGTGACCTCCTCCGCGCCCACCCGGTGCATGCCCTCGTAGGTGAAATCTTCCGGGGTCGCCAGCTCGCTGCCGAGGTCGAACAACTCCTGCTGGATCTGTTGGAGCCAGCCGTCGAGCTTCAGGTGCAGCTCGCGTTCTCCCCTTCCCTGCTCGTTCCAGGCGCGCACGAGGCCCACCACCGCGTTCAGCTCGTCGACGGTGCCGTAGGCCTCCACCCGCCCGGAGTCCTTGGCAACGCGTTTCCCGCCCACGAGGCCGGTGGTGCCGTCGTCGCCCGTCCGCGTGTACACGCGCGTGATTCGGATGGCCACTTGAGATCTCTCGTCCCGGCTGGGTGACGCGACAAACGTACAGGGTTCGGGGAGGGAAGCCAACCGTTGCGCAAGACCCATCAAAAGTCCGGCCCACTATCCGTCATTCCCGCGAAAGCGGGAATCCAGGGGCTGGGAGGGTTTCGGGAACCGTTGCGGCCGTAGCGCCGTTCGTTCGGGAGCCGTTTTTATTCGCGGATTGAAGATGCTGGATTGAAGATGTTAGGAGGGAAGGGTGATGGTAACCATCCGCAACCGGCGTTCCGGCCTCTACCTCGGTCTGGTGCTGCTGGGCCTGACGCTCCTTTCGGGCTGCATCCGGGAGGAGGAGATGCAACTCGTCTACGCCCAACGCTGCGCGAGCTGCCACGGCCCCACCGGGCGGGGTGACGGCCCCATCGCCAAAGCGCTGTCCGCCGAGATTCCCGACTTCCGCGACACCGTCGCCAACCTGGACATCTTCGACATCCGCCGGATCATCAAGAAGGGCAAGGGAATCATGCCCGCCTTCGAGCCCGCCCTGGAGAAGTACGAGATCCAGGACATGGTGCGAATGGTGCGGTTCCTGAGCATGGAAGGCCGCGAACTGGATTGGTGGGAAAAGTTCGAACCCCTCGTCTGGGCTCACTGCTCGGTGCCATGGCAGTATGTCTACGACACCGGCGGTCCCGTCGCCGTCAAGGACAAATCGTCGTAACGGCACGGCCACCTCATGTCGTCATTCCCGCGGAACAGACTGTGTCAAACCCCTGAGGCAACAACGTACCGGTTACGTCATTCCCGCGGAAGCGGGAATCCAGGCGGGGCGACGCGGGG